>JAVBMP010000100.1:0-13138 GCA_031552315.1 Desulfovibrionaceae bacterium
TCCTGCGGTGGCCGAGCACATCAAAAAATGCGGTGCGGAACTTCTATATTTGCCTCCATACAGTCCAGACCTTAATCCTATCGAAAATCTGTGGAGCAAAGTCAAGCAGTTGCTGCGCGGCATGGAAATGCGCACCTATGAAGCCTTGGAAAAAGGCATCGCCAGCGCACTTGATATGGTTTGCGCGAGCGATGCCCATGGGTGGTTTAAAAATTGTGGATATGAACTATTTCAAGAGTAAAATGCCTAGCTGCCAGTTTGCCCGTTTTTGCGGGCATTTTGCCTGGCTTTTCATGCCAGGACAGCTGCGCAATTGCCTTATGTTGCCGGCTTTACCCGCGCGAAGGTTTGGCGGTGTATGGGGCAGGGGCCGTGCGTTTGCAGGGCGGCAAGGTGTTCCGCCGTGCCGTAGCCTTTGTGGGCGGCAAAATTGTATTCCGGGTACAGGCGGTGCATTTCTTCCATAAACTGGTCACGCCGGGTTTTGGCAATGATGGAAGCGGCGGAAATGCCGGGCAGCAGGGCATCCCCTTTGATTATGGCCCGTTGTTCCGGCAGGGGGAATTTTGCCCCGGCCATTTGCCAGAACAGGGGCGGTATGCGGTGGTTGCCGTCTATGAGCAGAGGAATGTGGGCCAGGGGGGCCAGAGCGGGCGCAGGCAGGCCGGGCAAGCGGGTTTGGGCTTGCAGGCCTGGCAATTCGTAAAGGGCCAGCACCGCCCGGCTCATGGCAAGGAAGGTAGCGTTAAGGATGTTCAGTTTGTCTATTTCTTCCGGCCAGGCCTGGCCTACGGCAAAGTAAAAGTTGTTATCTTCCAGCGCCTGAGCCAACTGGACGCGTTTTTCCGCCTTAAGGGTTTTGGAATCGGCCAGGCCGGGCACCGGGCTTGCCCCTTCCGGAATATTTCCGGGCCAAAAAAGGGCGGCGGCCATTACCGGCCCGGCCAGGCAGCCGCGCCCGGCTTCATCCACACCTATATACGGGCCAATATAGGAACCGGTGTATGAGGCGTAATCTCTGGCATAAGGGGCGACCTGCCGTTCCATTTCTGACGGCAGGCCGGGCAGCATGACGGCTAGTTGCCCGGCTAGTTGTCCGGATAGTTGTCCGGATAGTTGCCCGGATATATGTTGGGGCGGCTGGCCGGGAAGCTGATTGCCCGGCCGGCCGGCGTGCGTTTTCTTTTTCATGGCCGGTTTGTTGGCTTGCAAGTTTTGCGGCGCGCCGGACAATTTCAGGCCGTTGCGCCGCAAAGCTTTAAACGCCGTAAAGACCTTTCAGGCCACGGTCACGCAGGTTGGCGTCAAAAGAACCCAGGTGGTAGAACACGTGGGCGATAATCATTTCCACCACATCCATATGCGTCATGGGCTTGTTCAGGCGTTGGCTGGCCCCTTCATGCGGCAGCAGAAGTTTTGCGTCATCCATGCCCTTCATGTAGTCGGCGAAATAGGCCTTCAGGGTGTTGTTGTAATCCGTCAATTTGGCCTTGCTGAGGGGTTGTTCCGGAAACTTGCACATAAAAAGCGTATCCATATCATACAGCTGGTGTTTGGGCGGCTCATTCAGCGCCATGACCAGCGTTTCAACACAGGCCATCAGGTGGTAATATTGCAGCCATACCGGGTAGCCGCCGGCAACGCTTTGCCAGAGGTCTTCCGGGCAGTCGGTCAGGAATTTGTCCATCATGTCCTGCCCACGGTTAAAGCTGCGTTCCAGTTTTTCAACGTAATTTCTGCTCATGCCGTTCTCCGTATCGGGTTGATATATTAAATGAGGCCATTGTGCAACGGTCTCAAAGGGGGAAATTCATGTGACGGACAAAATTTCGCATAAAATCCGGCTGGTCGGTAATGGCCAGGGTTTTTACCCGGCTGGCCCAGCGCGTCAGGCCGGGCCGCAGTTCCGGGTGGCGCAAAAGCAGGGCCGCCCCGGACAAAGACGCGTTGCCCACAGCGCGTAAGCGTCCGCCAGTGCCGGGCGGCACAAAGCCAAGGCCTTCCAGCGCTTCCGGCGGGCAGTGGAAACCCAGCGCCCCGGCCAAAAATATACCCTTTAGGCCGGAAAAAGGCAATGCCGCTTCCGCCAGCAAAATTTGCAGGGCCAGGCTGAAAGAGGCCTTGATTTTAAGCAGTTCTTCCACATCTCCAGCGGCAAGGAACAGGGTTTGACCTGCCTGGCTGTTTCCGGCCTGGCTGTTTCCTGCCGGGCCGCTTCCGGCCGGGAACATTCCGTTGGGGCGGCCTTGCGCCTGGCCGCTTCCTGCCGGATTGCTTCCTGCCGGATTGCTTCCCGCCGGGCTGCTTTCAGGCCGGGCGGCGCAGGAAGGGCAAGGGCACAGGCGGCTGTGTTCCGCGCTGGCCGCCGCTTCCGGGGCATATACCCTGAAGGCGGCTTCGCCGGAAGGCAGGGTGAAGAAATTGCGGGCCAGACGTTGGCCCAGAGCGCCTGACGGGTTTGCTTCAAAGCTTCCGTCCGCCCTTAACAGGCCGTGTTTGCGCAAAAGATGCAGAAGTTGCAAATAGGCGGCCCCGCTTATGCCGCGCGGGTGGGCGTTGCGGCCCGGGGCTTCCGCGCCGTCCGTTTTTTTACCGCTTTGCCCTTCAGCTTGAAACAGCAGTGGCAGCAGGCCTTGCGGGCCAAGCTGGAAGCCGGTTATGGCCCCTTCTCTGGCTTCTGTGCCGCAGGCCAGGCCGCTTCCTTCCAAAGCCGGGCCAAGGGGTATGCTGGTTGCTAGGGCCTTTTCCGGGTTCAGGGCCAGAATAAATTCCCCGTTGGTGCCAAGGTCGGCCAGCAGGAAGGGGAAGGGGGAAAGCCCCGGGCCGGGCCGCATGGCTATGGAGGCGTAGCCCGCGCTGAGGTCGCCGCCCACGAAGGGGGAAATTAGCGGGGCCACCCAGACTGGCGGCAGGCCGGGAAGCTGTTCATATTGCCCGCCCGTGTAATCCAGCCGGTAGGGGGCCGCGCGCAGGCCGCTTGCGTCTTTGTTCAGTAAAATCATGGTCATGGCCGGGTTGGCGGCCAGGCATATTTCCCGGCACATTCCGCCGGGCTGGCGGCGCAGGTAGCCGCGCAGGGCCGCCAGACTCAACTGGTGAAGTTGCTTGCGCCCTTCCGCGCTTGCGGCCAGGGCCAGGCGCGACATAATATCACTGCCCGCGCCCATTTGCGGGTTTACGGTTTTGAAGTCCGCGAAATCCGTTTGGGCCGGCCTGGAAAGGCTGACAGGCCCGCCGGAACTGCCTGGCCCGGAATGCTTGTCTGGCCCGGAATGTCTGTCTGGCCCGGAAGCTTCGCCGCTTTCTCCGGCATTGTCCAGCCGGGCAAAGTGCAATGACGTGCTGCCAAAATCCACCGCCATAGCCCAGGCCGGGCCGTTCATTGACGCGGCTGGTTTTGCCGTGGCGGCATCTTGGGGCTGTTCATTGTTCGGGGCGCCACTGTTTGGGGCGTCATTGCCTGAAGCTTCATTCAACTGAACCCAGGGCGGAAGTTCCAGTCGCAGCCCTTCTTCCGGCTGGCGCAGGCAGCTTAAACGCCAGCCTTCGGCCAGTTCTTGCGGGGTAAGGACTGTTTGTTCCTTTGGGAGAACGGGCGGGATAGCAAAGGGAAGAACGGGGTTGAGAGCGGCGGGCAAAATCACCGGCACACCAGCGGATGGAGCATCGGGCGGGACGCCGGGGGTGGCATCGGCGCCTGGCTGGACTGGGGCATCTGGCGAGGCATTGGGCGTGACGTCCGGCGCGGCATTGGGCCGGGCCAGATAGCGCACCCGGCAGCGCCCGCAGCGCCCCAGGGCGGAGCAGAGCGGGGGCGGCGTAAAAAGGCCGGAAAGGTAGATGGCCTGCATAAGCGTAGGCCCGCCGGAGCCTGGGGCGGAAATATCAAAGGAATGCTCGCCCAGCCGGACAGTGAAGTTGCAAGGCGCGGCGTGCACGGGTGGCCCTGTTAGCGGGTAAGCAGGGCCACGCATTCAACATGCGGGGTATGCGGGAACATGTCCACGGCCCGGATGGCCCGCAGGCTGTATTCCGGGGCCAGTTGCTTCAGGTCGCGGGCCAGGGTGGCCGGGGCGCAGGAAACGCAAATTATGCCGCGCGGGGCGCGTTCCTTGATAATGCGCAATACATCCGGGTGCATACCGGCGCGGGGCGGGTCACACACAATAATATCCGGCCGGGTTTTTTCTCTCGCCAGGCTTTTTTCCGCCTCGCCTTCACAAAAACGGCAATTGGCTATGCCCAGGCGGCGGGCATTGTCTATGCCCACGCGCACCGCGTCCTTGTTTTGTTCAAAGGCCACAACCTTTTGCAATTCCGGCGCAAGGCGCAGCGCAAAAAAGCCGGAACCGCAATAAATATCCCACAATGTGCCCGGCAATTCCGCGCCGGAAGGGGCCAACAGGCGGAAGAGTTCATGCAGGGCTTCCGCCAGCAGGGTTGCGGCCCCGGTGTTGGTTTGCATGAAGGCGGAAGGGGGAAAGGCCAGGTTCAGCGGCCCGAACTGTTCATAAAGCAGATCCGCCCCTTGCTGGAAAAGCCGCCGTTCCCCTTGGGCAATGGCGCTTTTGTGGCGGCGCACAGAATGAATAAAGGTGGTTACGCCAATATCTTGCAAGGCGTCCGCCAATTCCTTCACCATATTTTGCGGCGGCGGGGCAAAACTTATAAGTTCTACCGCAAGCTGTTGCCCGTTGGCCTGTTCCGCAACAATATGGCGCGGTTCACGCACAATCAGGTGGCGCAGGTTGCCGCTGCGTCCGTCCCAGGCCGTCAGCTTGTTCCGTTTGGCCCAGTTTACGGCTTCTTGCAGCGCGGCGGTGGCCTGGGGCGATTGCAGGCGGCAGCGGCTGATGGGCTCTACCTGGCGGGACGCGCGGCGGCGCAGGCCAAGGCAGAGTTCCCCTTCTTGCAGCGCGAAGACATATTCCATTTTGTTGCGGTATTCCGTAACTTCCGGCGAGGGTATAACTTGCAGGTTTTCCAGCGCCTTCAGGGCTTCCGGCTGGGAAATTCCGCCAAGGCGCTTCAGGTTTTCTTTAATTTGCCCGGCCTTCCAGTCCAGTTGGGCGGGGTATTGCAGGTTTTGCCAGGCGCAGCCGCCGCAGGCCCCGAAGTGCGGGCAAAACGGTTCCGCCGCCTGTGGCGATGGGGCAAGGGTTTGCAGGACAACGGCCCTTGCGAAGCGTGTGGCAAGGCTTTCAACCCGCGCCAGCACCCGTTCACCGGGCAGGCCTTTGTCAAGAAAATATACCAGGCCGTCATGGCGGGCAATGGCCCCGCCTTCAACGGTCAGATCTGAGACAACCAGTTCAAGCTGGTTTCCGGGTTGGGCTGGTTGCATGGGTACCTTCGTTGTGAATGCCTTCGGCGACCAAGGGCTCCGCGTAACAGGGCCTTGGAACACGCTGTGGGAAATGATTTCCCCCAGACCCTTTCGGCAGGGTTGGAGTGTGGAATTAGAGCAATTTACGATTGAAATGAGTGAATTGCTCAGCAAGGATTTGTCTTCAAATCCTTGCCGCGGAATAGTCGTAGGCGAGCTTTGCTCGCCGTTAAGCGACTATTTCAAGCGTAAACCACTCTAATGTTAATTTAGTTGAAGCTGCTATTCAATTACTTTGGAAATTCTTACCGCTTCAATGCGGCGTTCAGAAACTTCCACCACGGTAAAAAGGAAATTTTTAAAGACCAGCTTTTCCCCACGTTCCGGCAGGTGCCCGAATTTGTCAAGCAGGAACCCGGCCAGGGATGCGTAACTGTTGTCTGTGCTGACCAGCCCTTCCACATTCAGCTTTTGTTCCAGAGTGTGCAGATCCGCCCAGCCTTGGGCCAGAATGTGGTCTTCCGCGTCCACGATTTCCGGTTCCTCGTCATCTTCCGTGAAGTCCCCGGCGATTGCTTCAAACACGTCCACCGGGGTGATCAGGCCGGTGATGGAGCCAAATTCATCCGCCACCAGCACCATTTGCCCGCTGGCCTTGCGCAACAGGGAAATAAGGCGCACGGCGTCCATGCTTTCCGGCGCGACAACAGGGTCACGCAGGGTGGAAAAATCTTCAAGCCTTTCAGTGGAATAAAGCGTTGCCATAAGGTCTTTGCCCTTGGCAATGCCCACAATATCGTCCAGGTTGCCGTGGCATACCGGGTAAAGGTTGTGGTTGTCTTCCATAAGCTGCTTGCGCAGGGCTTCTTTGCCGCCAAGCAGGTTTATCCAGGCTATGTCCGTGCGCGGGGTCATAAGCGTGCGCACGCTGCGTTCACCAAGGGTAAGAACGCCGGTAATCATGTTGCTTTCTTCACCCACAATGGCGGCTTCTTGCGCGGCTTCATGCTCGTCCGGTTCTTCATCGTCCGGGGTTTCCTCTTCCATTTTGCGGTGGTGTTCACCCATAAAACGCAGCACAGCTTCCGCCGTGCGGGTGCGCATGGGCTGGCCTGCCTTCATTTTAAGGTAGTTGCGCCGGGCGATCTGGTTAAAGCATTCAATAAGCAGAGAAAAGCCTATGGCCGCGTACAGATAGCCCTTGGGAATTTCTATGCCGAAGCCCTGCAACACAAGGCTGAAGCCGATCATAAGCAAAAAGCCCAGGCACAGCACAACCACGGTGGGGTGCTTGCCCACAAAGTTGGTAAGCGCCTTGGAAGCCAGCAGCATAATGCAAATGGCAATGCTGACGGCCGCCATCATTACCGGCAATTGCTGCACCATGCCCACGGCGGTAATTACCGCGTCCAGCGAAAAAACGGCGTCCAGCACCACAATTTGCAGAACAACCGTCCAGAATTTGGGGTGCGACTGGGCCAGTTCCGTGCTGGACGGCGTGGCTTCCAGCCTTTCATGCAGTTCCCCCGTGGCTTTGAACAGCAGAAAAAAGCCGCCCACAATAAAAATAATATCCCGCCCGGAAAAGCTGACAACCCCCACAGTGAACAAAGGATTGTTCAGGGTAATTATCCATGACATTACGGAAAGCAGGACAAGGCGCAGGCCAAGGGCCAGCAACAGGCCCATGACGCGGGCCTTGTCGCGCTGTTTGCGCGGCAGGCGATCCGCCAGAATGGCAATAAAAACAAGGTTATCTATGCCAAGAACAACTTCCAGCGTAACCAGGGTGAGCAGGCCGACCCATACGGAAGGGTCAAAGAGAAATTCCATATATTCGTCAGGTATCCTTGTAGAGCTTTTCTTGCAGTTTAGTAGTTTTTATGGCGTTGTCAACCAGTTCATCCATATCCGGGCCATGTTCAAAGCCCATAAGGTGGGCCAGGCCGTGGGCCAAGAGGGCGGTGAAGCGCTCTTCCGGCTTTTGATTGTAAAAAAAACATTCCCGCTGCACGGTTTGTGGGGAAATAAAAAGCGTGCCCAGCGGCTTTGGCGTTTCGGCCAGGGAAATGTTGGGGGAAGTGTTGAGTGAGGCGTTGTCACAAGAAGCGCGCGGACAAGCATTTTCTGGCCCGGCGCTGAAAGAAAGCACATTGGTAGGGCCGGAGCACCCAAGGTATTGGCTGTTCAGCGCCGCCATTTCCCGGTCTGAAACTAGGGCCAGTTCCACCGGCGCCCCGGGTTTGCCAAGGGCGGCAAGCAGGGCGGCGCAGATGTGCAGCATTTGGGCGTGGGGCATGGGCAAGCGCCAGGCTATGGCCGGGTCGCGGCTCAGTTCCGCCTCTGCTTGCGCGGGAGGCGCCGGCGGCGTTGGCGGTGTTGGCGGCGTTGCCCGCATTATTTTGCCCCTTCCTTTTTAGCCGGGGCTTCAGGTTTTTTACCGGCCTGTTCCACGGTTGCGCCGCTATTTTGGGGTGGGACGGCATCTTTTTTGGCCCCGTCATCTTTTTTGGCGCTGTCATCTTTTTTTGTTCCGTCATCTTTCTTGGCGGGCAACGCGGAAAGTTGCGCCGTGGCCGGGTTCACCCTGACCTGACGCTGGTCTTTGGCCTTGCTTGCCAGCCATTGGGCCGCCGGGTGTTCTTCCGCCTTTTGGGCGTCATTCCCTTCCAGCTTTGGTTTTTGCGGCACCCTGTCCGGGTATTCTATGCGGTGGTGGAAGATGCCCGCCAGGATAATATGGAAGCTTTCCGCTATCTTGTTAAGGTCTCTGAAGGTAAGGTCAGCCTCTTCAAGCTGGCCGTCCGCCAGAATGTTGCGTATTATATCTTGAACATGCGTTTTGATGCGGCTTGGCGTGGGGTCGGCCAGGGTGCGGCTGGAAGCTTCAACCGCGTCCGCCAGCATAACCAGTGCGGCCTCGCGGGTTTGCGGGCGCGGGCCGTGGTAGCAGAAATCTTCCACCTTTACAGAGGGGTTTTCCTTCAGGGCCTTCTGATAAAAATAGCGAATGGCGCCGGTGCCGTGGTGCTGCTGGATAATGCCCGTGACGTCTGACCCTAGGTGGTGCTGCTGGGCCAGTTCCACCCCGCGTTTTACATGCGAGGTAAGAATAAGGGCGCTTAGCGTGGGGGTAAGGCGGTCGTGCGGGTTTTCAATATTATACTGGTTTTCAATGAAATAGTTGGGTTTTTCCAGCTTGCCTATGTCATGGTACAGCGCGCCTACCCGGCAGAGCAGGCCGTGCGCGCCTATGGACTTGGCCGCCGCTTCCACCATATTGGAAACAATAAGTGAATGGTGGTAGGTGCCGGGGGCCTTCAGCATCAGTTCACGCATCAGGGGGTGGTCAAGGTTAAGCAGTTCCATAAGCAGAAAGCGCGTGGTGTAGCGGAAAAACAGCTCAATAACCGGGGGCAGGGCAAAGGTAAGGATCATGGAAAGCGTGCCCCCGGCCAGCACGGCCACGGCTTCGCTTAAATACCGGGTGTGCGGCCCGCCCTGAAAAAACGTGGCCCCGGCCCACATGGCGTAAAGGCCCACAACAAGCGGCATAATGGACCACATTACGTCTTGTCTTGTCTGGCTGCGGGCGACAAGCCAGGTGGAAAGCATGGCGCTTAGAAAATAAAAAATAAACATGCCAAGGCCGCCATCTACCATGATGGTGGCGAAAAATGAAAGCAGCATGCTTAGTGAAAAATAGCGCCGGGTGGAAAAAATAAGCGCGGCCAGCCCGGCCGCCCCGGCAACGGGCACGGCAAAGGCCATGCTGGTTGCGATAAAGTCCGGGTCATAGGCGGCCAAAGATTGCCCCATAAGGCTGAAGCCCTTGGCCATAAGGCTGAAAAGCGCAACTGTGGAGGCAATGAAGATAAGGTCTTTTTGCGTTACCTTGCTGCCCCTTTTGGCGGTGGGAGAAAAAAACAAGCCGGATGAAAGCAGCAGAGATATGGTAAAAATGCCTATGAAACGGGTGTGTTGAAAGCGTACCACCTTGCGGTTCCATAAGGCTTGCAGTTCCAGGTGCTGGGCAGCGCTTACCGCTTCACCCTGGCGCACAATTATTTCACCCTTGCGCACCTGGCGCTTGATAGGTTCCACCTCGCTTATAACCTGGGTAAGGCGTTGGGCTGTGGCGTCGTAGTTTGGCGTAAGGGTGGGCAGAATTTGGCCGTCAAACAGCGTAAGCAGGGCCTTTTTTACCTGGGGGGAAGCGTCAAGCCCGCGCACCAGCGCGTTCAAGTCTGCCTCCACTTCCTTAACCCCGATAATGGAATAGGCGTCTGACCGCACGTCTTCATCGCCGCTTTCAAGGTTGCGCACAATAATGCTGTTGCGGTGTGAAAGCAGGATGCGCGTGTCGCTTATTATGCCCTGGCGCATACGGGCTTCCAGCCAGGGCAGCATTATTTCCGTAACCATGCGCTGCACTTCGGGCCGGGTAAGGGTGGCAAAGGCATTGGCCGGGAAATCTTCTGAAAGGCGGTTGGACGTTACAACGCGCAGCGCTTCAATTTCTTCCGGCGTTTTCGCCTCACCCAGCAGTTCAAAAAATTCTTGCACGCCTTTGTACATATGAGTGACGTTTTCCAGGTTCAGGTCACAGATAAGCGGGGCAGCGGCGCGAATTTCTTCCTTTTTCCGGCGGGTGGCTTCAGAATCCACAAAAATGAAGGCGCGGTCGGCGGTTATGTCGTAGGGGGAAACTTCATTGATGGCCAGGGGGATTTCCGCCGGAGAAAAATCATAGGTGGCCAGCAAGGAAAGGCCCAAAAACAGCCCCACCATTATGAAAAAGCCGTATCCCAGCTTTGTCTCGCCAATAATGTCATGCAGCCAGGCAACAAACTGAAGCTTGGCCTGCTTGTATTTAGAAACTTTGGTTTTCATAAGCCTGCACTATGCGTCCAACCAGTGGGTGGCGCACAACATCTTCCCGGTTAAAATGGATTTGTTTGATTTCCGGTATGCCTTCAAGCACCTTCAAAGCTTCCACCAGGCCGGATTTGGGGCCGGCCTTGGGGCCATACCCGGTGCTGGGCAGGTCTATTTGCGTTATGTCGCCGGTTATGGCCATGCGGGAACCAAAACCCAGGCGGGTTAAAAACATTTTCATCTGTTCCCTGGTGGTGTTTTGCGCTTCATCAAGAATAATAAAGGAATTGTTAAGGGTGCGCCCGCGCATGAAGGCCAGAGGCGCTATTTCAATAACGCCGCTTTCCAGCATCTCATTAACTTTATTGAAGTCCATCATGTCGTGCATGGCGTCATACAGGGGGCGCAGGTAGGGGTCTATTTTTTGCGTCAGGTCGCCGGGCAAAAAGCCCAGGCGCTCGCCGGCTTCCACCGCCGGGCGCGTAAGCACCAGACGCTTGACCTTTTTGTTCATAAGCATGGAAAGGGCCACGGCAACCGCAAGATAGGTCTTGCCGGTGCCGGCCGGGCCCACGCCGAAGACCAGTTCATTTTTACGCAGGGCTTCAACATAATCACGCTGGTTCAAGGTTTTGGGCACAACGGAACGGCGCGGCGCGGAAATGAAGACCGCATCCTGAAAAATCCGCACCAGGTCGGTGTTCGGGTCTTTTTTCAGCATTTCATAGGCATGAATGATGTCGCGCGGGTGCAGGGGGTGGTCTTTTTTCAGCAGGGCGTAAAGCTGCCCCAAAAGCTTGCCCGCCAGGGCGCGGGCGGCGCTGTCCCCGCTGATGGTAAGGCTGCGCCCGTTGCTGGCTATGTGCAGGCCGGAAACTTCTTCAAGCCGGCGCAGATTTTCCCCAGCCGGGCCAAAAAGCGCGTTAGCCAGACGCGGCTCGTCAAATTCCAGCTGGGTTTGTGCTTCTTCGGTATTCACAATAGGTGCGGCCTCGCAGTATTTTCATTGTTCTAATAATCTCCTTGCGGGCTCTTGTCAAACTTTATGGCGCTTTCATGCGGGGCCGTTTTTTGGGCCAGGTGGCGGGGTTGCGCGTATTCGCGCGGGGTAGCCCCGGCTAAAATCTTGACCCGCGTACCGTGTTTTTGCCCGCAATGCCTTGACCAAACATGGCAATGGTGTAATATAACGCATAGATTGAAAAACGTATTCTTTGTATTTGAAAGGGGCCGCGCCATGTCTGAAAACGCGCAACAGCTGGACGCCAAAAGCATTGCCATAATGCCCTGGCTGGTAGCCACAGCCTTTTTTATGCAGATGCTTGACAGCACCATTTTGAATACCGCAATCCCTTCCCTGGCCAGGGCTTTTAATGAAAGCCCTTTGAAAATGCAGGCGGTTATAGTTTCCTATGTGCTTACCGTGGCCTTGCTTATTCCCATTTCCGGCTGGCTGGCCGACCGTTTTGGGACAAGGCGGGTGTTTTTTGGGGCCATGCTGCTTTTTACGGTGGGTTCCTTATGCTGCGCCCTTTCCAATTCTTTGGAAAAATTGGTAATTTCCCGCATTGTCCAAGGCATTGGCGGGGCCAACATGGCCCCGGTTGGCCGCTTGGCCGTGTTGCGGGCCTACCCCCGCGCCCAATTGGTAAGGGTTATGAGCCTTATAACCATGCCGGGGCTTATTGGCCCCCTGCTTGGCCCCACAGTGGGCGGGCTTTTGGTGGAATACGCTTCCTGGCACTGGATTTTTTTAATCAACATTCCGGTGGGGCTTGCGGGCTGCCTGCTTTCCTTGCGCTATTTGCCGGATTTTAAAAGGGAAGTGCGCCGGTTTGATATCGCGGGCTTTTTGCTTTTTGGCTTTTCAATGATTGCGGTTTCCATTGCCACGGTTGGCGCCCAAGAACTTGGGCTGGATATTTTGCTTAGCCTGGGCATTTTGCTGGGCGGTTTCGCGTTGCTGTATTTTTATATCCGGCATGCTGGAAGAAGCGACCACCCGCTGCTTAACATAAAGATTTTCAAAAACATCCCCTTCCGGGTGGGGCTTGCGGGCAACCTTTTTTCCCGCCTGGGCGCGGGGGCCATGCCCTTTTTAACGCCCCTGCTGTTGCAGGCCGGGTTTGGTTTTTCCCCCGCCATGGCCGGTATTTATATGATACCCATGACAATGGCCTCACTGGTTTCCAAAATGGTTGCCACACCGCTTATTACCCGCTTTGGCTACCGCATGGTGCTTACCGTGAATACCTTCCTGCAGGGCATGGTGATTGCGGCATTTTCCTTTATAACCCCAAGCATCAATACCTGGCTGCTTTTGTCCATACTCTTCTTTTTTGGCGGGGTTAATTCCACCCAGTTTACAGCCATGAACACCCTTACCCTGGTGGAGCTTACAGATAACGACGCCAGCGACGGCAATGCCCTGCTTTCTATAATAATCCAGATTGCCGCCGGTTTTGGCATTGCCTTTGGCGCGGGAATGCTTGAAGTTTTTTCCGCCGGGCAAGATATAAGCGGCAACGCCCAAAGCTTTGCCGCCTTCAGAAATACCTATATCGGCATGGGCGCGGTTACCGCCGCGACCGCCCTTATATTTACGCGCACGCCCAAAAACGCCGGCGGGAGCGGGCCTTGTCAGAAGGTGGATGGGGCTTCCACACATTAGAGTGGTTTACGCTTGAAATAGTCGCTTAACGGCGAGCAAAGCTCGCCTACGACTATTTCGCGGCAAGGATTTGAAGACAAATCCTTGCTGAGCAATTCACTCATTTCAATCGTAAATTGCTCTAGCCCCTGCTGCCACAACGGCCATTTTGCCCTCTGGACTGCGTCAGAAAAGTTTTTTATTCCGGTCGAATACCGTAAGAGTATACTTCCTCCATAAAAAACTTTTCTTCCTTGCCAGAGAACAAAATTGCTCGTTGTGGC
>JAVBMP010000145.1:0-6280 GCA_031552315.1 Desulfovibrionaceae bacterium
GAGTATTTCTTTTTTCTGGTAGCGGTTGATGCTGCCGTCTTCAAACATGGCTTCGAGCTTTTTCATGCGCTCTATGCTTTTTTGAATGGTGGCGAAGTTGGTAAGGGTGCCGCCCATCCAGCGGTTGGTAATGTAATACTGGCCGGCGCGGGTGGCTTCAGTGGCTACGGCTTCCTGAGCCTGGCGCTTGGTGCCGATAAAGATTACACGGCCGCCCTTGGCAATGGTATCCGCCACTTTGTCGTGTGCTGTGCGGTAAAGCTTCACAGTCTGCTGAAGGTCGATAATATGCACCCCGTTGCGCGCGCCAAAGATATAGGGGCGCATTTTGGGGTTCCAGCGACGTACCTGGTGCCCGAAGTGAACACCGGTTTCCAGCATCTGTTTCATAGTAACATGAGGCATGGTTATCTCCATAAGGGTTTATCTTCCACCCCGGCCAAAGTCCTTAAACCGGGTTACAGCCACAGGCCTGTCCTGAAGCCGCTCCGGCACCCCGGACTGAAACCGGAACCGCGCAAAAACGCGGCAGGCGCACTAAAAAGCCCGCCTTACGGGTGTGAATGGTTTGGAACTGAAATATATATACTGTTTTTTGCAGTTTGGCAAGTGGTTATAAAATGCAAGAATGCCTCCGGCGGGCGGGGCGCTGCCCCTGCACCCCGCACGGGGAATTGAATTCCCCGTGACCCCTCAATAAAATAAATCAGGCTGCCTCCATTGCGCTTGCGCAATGGAGACAGCCTGATTTATTTTATTGAGGTTCCCAAAGGGTTTCAAACCCTTTGGCGGGTTCCAAGGGCAGCGCCCTTGGCCGCCGGAGGCATTCTTTTACCCCCGCGCCAGGGCGCGTGTGGCTTCAACCAGGCGTTCCACATCTTCCTGCCTGGTGTTGAAGGCGGTCATCAGGCGCACTTCCGGCGCGTCTTGCAAAAAGGCCGGGTCGTCCTGTTCATCCCAGGTATAGAAGTAGAAATTTTCACGCAGTTTTTCGATTATATGCCTGGGCAGGCGGGCGAACACGGCATTTACCTGTGTTGGCCGGGTTATTTTGACCTGTTCCAGCCCTTCAAGGCCTTTTCGCAGCAGCGCGGCCATTTTATTGGCGTGCAGGGCGTTGGCCTGCCACAGGTCATCTTCCAGATAGGCCACAAGCTGGGCGGAAAGGTAGCGCATTTTTGACAAAAGCTGCATGCCCTGTTTGCGCAGGTAGGGTATTTTGCGTTTGCATTCCGGGTTCAGGGTAATTATGGCCTCGCCAAAAAGCAGGCCGTTTTTGGTGCCCCCGAAGGAAAGGACATCCACCCCTATCTCCGTGCTGATGGCCGCGGGTGAAAGCCCCATGGCGGCGGCGGCGTTGCAGATGCGCGCCCCGTCCATATGCAGGAAAAGGTCGTGCTGTTTGCAAAACGCGCCTATGTGCTTCAGCTCTTCCAGGCTGTACAGGGTGCCCAGTTCCGTGGACTGGCTTATGGAAAGCACGCGCGGCCAGGCGTGGTGCACGGCTTCGCGCAGGGGCAGCAGGGGCAGGCAGTCTTGCGGGTCTATTTTGCCGTCGCGCTGGGGCAGGTGGTAGAGCTTGCAGCCTATGTTCGCTTCCGGCGCGCCGCATTCATCTGTGCTGATATGGGCGCTTTGGGCGCAGATAACGCCGTCCGGCCGGTTCAAAAGGCTTTTCAGGCCAATAATGTTCGCGGCGGTGCCGGTGCTTACAAAAAATACCCCGGCTTGCGGGCCGAAAATTTTTTGAAAGGCCTTTTCCGCCTTCACAGTGTACGCGTCTTCCCCGTAAGAGGAAAAGGAACCGGAGTCCGCTTCCTTGATGGCTTCCAAAATGCGCGGGTGGGCCCCGGCGTTGTTGTCGCTGCCAAAGTATATCATTGCTAAAAATCCTTATTATTCCACTTCTTTCTGAATTTGTAACAGTTCACGGTTTACGTCCACAAAGCGGCGTTTGGCCTCTTCCTCGCCGGAATGGTAAAACAGCGGCATGATGGGGGTGGAAGGCGGAAGCTTTTTTTGTTCCACCTGTTCCGCCCCAATTATGCGGGCCAGCCCAAAGCCTTGATCCGGGCCGATGTTGCGCAGGCTAAGCGCCATGAAGCGGCCGTCATTGCAGGGTAAAAGGGCGTGCAGGCGGCCCTGCCTGGTGGGCGGGTTGTCTATGCGCCCCTTGCATTGCAGGGGCGCGGCACCGGCTTCAGCCTGCACGGACGATGTTTCACGCGCGGACGGTGTTTCACGCGCGGCCTTGCCTTCCGGCTGCGCGGCCTTGCTGTCGCCTGTTTTCGCCTTGCCGCGCACTGTCCGGGTTTCATCAGGGGCAATCATTACCCCACCAGATTCAATTTGCACGCCGCCTGGTGTAATTTGCACGCCGCCTGGCGTAATTTGAGAAACACCCGGCGCTTTGGCCTGGTTTGCCGGGCTGGCTTCCGCCGTGACGGCGGTAAGGCTTATATCGCCAAAACCGGCCAGGGCGCGGCGTTCCATTTCACCTTTGAACTCGGTGTCGCCCATGCGCCCGATGACAAAAAGCGGCGGGCCTTGTGTGACGTAAAGCTGCATGGGCATGGTATTTGGCGGCGGGCAGCAGGCGGCCAAGGCGCAGGCCAGTGCACAGGCCAATACGCATGGCAGAAAGCGTGACAAAGAACGCGCCGGGGAACGCAATGGGGGGCGCAGCGGGATGCGCGGCAAAGAGAAAAGCGGGCAAACGCGCGGCATGGCTACACAAGCTGCCGCGCGGCGGCTTCCACATCCGCCTGCATTTCTTTGCGGGCGGCCTGAATGCGGGCGGCCAGGGCGGCATCATTCAAGGCCAGAATTTGCGCGGCCATCCAGGCGGCGTTTTTGGCCCCTGCCTTGTCCAGCGCGACAGTGGCCACGGGGAAGCCCGGGGGCATCATTACCGTGGAAAGCAGGGCGTCCATGCCGCCCAAAGGCGATGCGGCAATGGGCACGCCAATTACCGGCTTTATGGTGCGGGCGGCCACTGCCCCGGCCAGGTGGGCCGCCATGCCCGCCCCGCAAATGTAAACCTGGCACCCGGCGGCTTCAAGATCCGCCACCAGTTTTTCTGTGCGTTCCGGCGTGCGGTGGGCGGAACTGACCGTAAAATGGCAGCTTATGCCCAGCTTTTTTAATTGGTCAACGCAAGGGCGCATGATGGGTTCATCCGACATGCTGCCCATAAAAATCGCTACCTGAACTTTTTCCATATCTTATGCCTCTGGCGGTCAGGGGCGCTGCCCCTGAACCCCGCACGGGGAAATGATTTCCCCGTGACCCCTCGGTGGGATTTGCTACAAAGTTGATTTGCGCTTACTTTATGACATTTTCGCTTTGAGATTGTCGCTTGACGGCGGGCAAAGCCCGCCTGTGACAATCTCGCGGGCGTTGCGCTTCGCTTCACAACGCCAGAGCATTTTTATCTGGATAGACAATTTCAATGACAAAATGCTCTAAAACGCATAAAAGCATTCCATTCCTGAAATGCTTTTATAGTGATATTTTACAGAACACAAGCCCTTAAGCGCCCCCGGCGCGTTACAGATTCCGCCTTCGCCCTTCCGCGCCCCTCAGCAACTTTCAATGGCGCTGATGGAAAGGGTAAGAAATTCATCAAGGCCCAGGCCTATTTTTTCACATTCCCGAATGCGGTCACGGTTTACGCTGGCCGCGAAGGCTTTATCCTTCATCTTTTTTTTCAGGCTGGATGCCTGCATGCCCTGCATGCCGTCCGGCCGCACCAGGGCGGCGGCGCTTACCAGCCCGGTAACGCTTTCCGCGCAGCGCAGGGCAAAGGCGAAATCGTTTGCAGGCTGCACACCCGTGCATTCGCTGTTGTGCGCGGCAATGGCCCGCACGCCTTCTTCCGGCAGGTCGCCCACCAGTTTGGCGGCTTCCAGCCCGTGGCGTTCCGGCGCGTCTTTGGTCAGGGGGTAGTCAATATCATGCAGCAGGCCGGTAAGGCCCCAAAGTTCCGGGTCCGCCTGAAAGCGCGGGGCCAGGACGCGCATAATGGCTTCCGTATACAGCGCGTGCTGCACCAAAAAAGGTTCCGGGTTGTGGGACTTCAGTTGTTCCAGGGCTTGTTCACGTTGCATGGCAGTATTCCTGTAGGTAAAACAATCAATTACCCGCAAACCCCACAATTTCACCCCTAATGGGGTAAGGAGGGGTGGGGGTACGGGGGAGGGGAACCATCAGGCCGCCCCGGCCTGTTGGTTCCCCTCCCCCGGTTCAACACGCTTAACTTTTTTCCTCACCCGCATTTGGTAAAGGCGCAGTTGGGGCAGATGTAGCAACCTTCCTGGAATATCAGTGGTTCATCGCATTCCTGGCAGCGCAGGGTACCAAGGCCGCCGGCATCGTGAATGGAGAGTTTTGATTTAAGGTAGCGGTTTTCCAGCACCCAGCCTATAGCGTCTGGTATGGACTGTATTTGCCCTTGTTTTCCGCTTTGGAACACGGGCACGTCGCCGCCTATGCCTTTGATTTGCTGTACGATTTCTTCCACCGGAATGCCGGAGCGCAGGGCCAGGGACACCAGGCGGCCAATGGCTTCGGCCTTGGCGGTGGTGGACCGGCCGGATTTGCCTATGGTAGCGAACAATTCAAAGGGTTTGCCGTCAACTTCGTTTATGGTGACGTACATGGTGCCGTGCCCGGTAAGCACTTTTTGGGTGAAGCCGTACACAAGGTCTGGCCGGTTGCGCGGGGTGCGGTCTTTGCCTTCTTTGGCCTTTTCACCTTCCGGCCCGCTGTTGCCGGCGTAGAGCACCTGCACGCTTTTGCAGCCGTCTCGGTAAACGGTAACGCCCTAGCAGCCCAGTTCATAAGACATCCAGTAGATGCGGCGTATATCGTCTATGGTGGCGGAATTGGGCAGGTTTACGGTTTTGGAAACCGCGTTGTCGGTAAAGGCCTGAAAGGCGGCCTGCATTTTCAGGTGCCATATCGGGTCAATATCCATGGCGGTAACGAACACGCGGCGTATATCTTCCGGCAGCAGTTCAAATTTGGCTATGCTGCCTTTTTCTGCCACTTTTTCCATCAGTTTGGGGCTGTAACTGTCGGCGGCCTGAAGGGCGGCTTCAAAGTAGGGGTTTACTTCCACCAGTTTTTCGCCGTCCATTACGTTGCGGGCGAAGCTTAGGGCGAAAAGCGGCTCAATGCCGGAAGAGCACCCGGCAATGATGGAAAGGGTGCCGGTGGGGGCAATGGTGGTTATGGTGGCGTTGCGGTAGGGGCCAAGGCCGCGTTCCGCGTAAATGGAATCTTCATAGGCGGGGAAGGCGTCGCGTTCCTGCGCCAGTTGGCGGGAAGCCACGCGGCCTTCATCCCGCAGGAACTGCATCATTTTTTCGCCCAGGTTTATGGCTTCCTGGCTGTCATAGGCCACGCCAAGGCGGTAGAGCAGGTCCGCCCAGCCCATAACGCCCAGGCCGATTTTGCGGTTGGTGCGCACCTTTTGGGCAATCTGTTCCAGCGGGAACACGGAGGCGTCTATTACGTTGTCAAGGAAGCGCACGGCCAGGTGAATGCAGCGCTTAAGTTCTTCCCAGTCAATGCGGTCTTCAACGCCGCCCTTACCAGTGGGGCCAGTGGGGGTTTCTTTATAGAACAGGGCCAGGTTTATGGAACCCAGGTTGCAGGCCTCGTAAGGCAGCAGGGGCTGTTCACCGCAGGGGTTGGTAGATTCCATCATGCCCTGTTTGGGCGTGGGGTTGTCGCGGTTGATGCGGTCTATGAACACAATGCCGGGGTCGCCGCTTTCCCAGGCCTTTTGCACCAGAATTTCAAATACTTCTCTGGCTTTCAAAGAGGCGGTCACTTCATTGGTGGCCGGGTTGACAAGGGGGTATTCCTCATCATTTTCCACAGCCTTCATGAATTTTTCCGTAAGGGCGACAGAAAGGTTGAAGTTGTTAAATTCGCCTTCCCTTTCCTTGGCCTTTATAAAGTCCATGATGTCCGGGTGGTCAATTTGCAAAATGCCCATGTTGGCCCCGCGCCGGGTGCCGCCCTGCTTGATCTGTTCCGTGGCGGTGTTGAAAATGCGCAGGAAGGAAAGCGGGCCGGAAGCCACGCCGCCGGTGGAACCTACCCGGCTGTCTTTGGGGCGCAGGCGGGAAAAGGAAAAGCCCGTGCCCCCGCCGGATTTGTGAATCATGGCGGCGTGCTTTACCGCGTCAAAAATTTCTTCAATAGAATCGCCAACCGGCAGCACAAAGCAGGCGGAAAGCTGGCCCAGGCCGGCCCCGGCGTTCATCAG
>JAVBMP010000069.1:0-12693 GCA_031552315.1 Desulfovibrionaceae bacterium
GAATGAATACAAGGAGTTTTTTTATGCGTCAGGCAACAACCATCAGGCTGACCGATGAAACTCTTGACAGCATCAATTTGTTGGCGGACGCTACGGACAGGTCAAAATCCTATTTGCTGCAAGAGGCGGTGGAACAGTATGTTCAGAGGGAAAAGGCGGTTATTGACGATATCCGGCAAGGCATTGAAGCAATGAACGAAGGGCGGACGCTTTCACACAAGGCCGTCAAGGAGCGCCTGAGAGCCAAGGGCTTCAATGTATAACTATCTTTTTCCGCCCGCGCCTGAACATGATGACGCCGGCGGCGATTAACCATGCCTACCAGCATTGGCGGCAAGCAAAGCTGGTGGGAAAATCGACATCAAAAAGGCGTAAAAAAATATCTGTGCCGTCTACTATGGAACCATCCATCAACTGCAAGTCAATGCGCTGCTCGCAAAAGTTTTTAAGCACAATGGCCTCATCTTTGGTGTAAAGCAGCACAATGTCTTTGCCTTGAAGATCCCAGACAAGGGCGCTGGCGTCAAAGGTAAAGGCCACTCTTGCAACGCCCGTAAGTTCCACAATTTTTTTCTCTCCGGGTGCGGGCAGATTCACGGTGACGACTTTTTCCGGCCAAACTTTGGCGTAGTCCGGCCCCGGCAGCCATAGGGTTTTGAAAGGCGCGTCCGCAAGGTATTCCAGGTGGGAAAGCATATCCAGCTTCGCGCCGCTGGAAAGGGTTACCTCAATGCGCTGCCGGCGGTAATTTTTCAGGAAAAGTTTGCCGCCGGAACCATCCGGGGCGGTTATCGCCAGGCAATTGTTTTCAATTTCTATTTTTGCGAAATGTAAAGAGAAAGTCAGCTTGACGGAGCTTACTCCTTCAAGGTCAACTATTTGGCTTACCCCGGCATCCGGCATTTTCAAAAGAATTGATTTGCCCGGCATATTTTGTTGCGGCGTGTTTGGTTTTGGCGCTTCCGTCTGGCTATGCATTGCGGCCTGCCCTTGTGCTTCCGCTTGCTGGCTGGGGCCTGCGGCCCTTGCGGGCGCAATGGGCGGGCAGGCCAGCATAAGGGCCGTTATAAGCAGGGGCAACAGGCCTTGCTTGCATATGCGGGGAAGTTTAAGCCTTATCACAAGATGTTCAAATTCCGGTTTCCAGTTCATTGAAGCTTAGCCCGGCCAGCAGTTCAGCGCCTTCCAGCACAGTGCCGTCCGCAAGGCGCAGGGCCGGTTTGTGTGTGCGGTAATCTTCCAGCACCAGCCGGGTTTGCGGGTTATGCGCCGCCACAAACAACAGGTTGTCGCCGTCAAGTTCCACCAGGGCTTCATCCAGCGCAAAGGCCAGGCGCAGTTCTCGCGGCCCGGTTCCGTTTTCATTCAGGGGCAGGCGGGCTTCCTTGCCGGGTTCCGGCCAGTTGATAACAAGTGTCATAAAAATGCTCCCGTTGCAGGCCGCGCTTGTCAAAAAAGGCTTGCCGGGCAACGATATAACAATTATCCCGCGCTTCAAAGTGAAAAAAATACCCCGAACCCGCAAGGTTCAGGGTATTTTATGCATTATTCGTGCCCGCCCGCTCCTTTTTGCGCAGAACGCGCAGGACGCGGGCGGGCCGGGGAAGGCTATTCGGTCATAAGCTGGCCCATGAATTCGCGCAGTTGGTCAAAAAGCTTCTGGCCAATTTCCGGGTGTTTGTCCAGCACGTTTTTAAGCTGGAAGCGGTCTGTCTTGCGGCTGTACAGTTCGTCTCTGTCCGGGCACTTGGCAATGCTGCCGGGGGTGCAGGTCCACTGGCCTTCGCCGTCTTGAGAGGCGGCCTTCAGCATGGCCTTTTCCTCTTCGCTCATGGTCGGGGAAATGGTGGACTTGGTAAGGCCGACATGCGCGCCGTGCTCATAAACGGCCTTGCCCAGTTCCGCCAGGCCCTGAGTGAGGGTGAGCTTGCGCAGCCAGTGCACATAAGACCATTCTTCAGTGATGATGGACCAGGAAAAGCTGTGGTAACCGGCAATGGCGAAGTCACGCACCTTTTCCACTTCACGGCGGCAAATGGGCAGCAGGCTTTTGCCCTGGTGGAAGTCGCGCACGCCAAGGCCAAGCCAGTCGCAAACCGTGGGGGCCACGTCGCAAGACTGGGCAAAGGCGTTGGTGCGGCCCGGTTTGATGCCGGGGCCTTTTATCATCATTACGCCGTGCACCAGTTCCTCATACGGCCAGGGGCGGCACTTGCGCATAATGCCGTGGCCGTGCTCGCCGTTGCCCATTGGTTCACCGTGGTCGGAAACCAGCATGATCATGGTGTCTTTTTCCAGGCCCAGACGTTTGAAGTTATCCATAAAATAACCCAGCCAGGTGTCGCACAGGGTTACGTTTTCAGCGTACAGCATACGCACGTGGTGCAGTTCTTCTTCCGTAAACAGCCCGTTTACGTCGCCCATGATGGGCAGGAACATGTCCTTGCCCTTGTAGTCCGGGTTATAGGGGCACTTTCTTTCCGGGTCGTACACGGAAGGGCTGTCCCACGGCTCATGCGGGTCAAAGCTGTCTATGAACAGGTAGAAGGGCTTGTTCGGGTCGCGTTCTTCCAGATATTTTATGGATTGTTTCAGCACACGGGCCACGTTCTGGTCTTCACCCGATTTCCAGTACTGGCGGTTTTTCAGGTAGTTGCGCAGTTCTTCATTGTTGCTTTCAACAATGCCGTGGGCCACCAGTTTGGGGGCGTCGCGCACAATGTGGTCTTCAACAAAATCTTCCGGCTTATAGTGGATAAGGTCGTCTTTCTGGTAGAACATCTGGTCAAGTTCATGCCCATGCAGAAACCACACCTTGTCAAAACCGCGGCTGTAGCCGAATTTGGGCAGGCGGTTCGGCGGGCTGTCAAAAATAAATGCGGTGTCTATGTTGCTGCCCCAGCAAAGGTCGGCAATGGTAGTATCTTCCATGGAAAGGGGCACCCAGCCGGCGTAGGGCAGGGTATAACGGCCGGTGTGCATGGCGCGGCGGCAAGGCACGGTGGGCAGGCCTTCAATATAACATTCGTCAAACACCATGGATTCACGGGAAAAACGGTCAAAATTGGGGGTTTTGATCCAGTCGTTGCCGTTGCAGCCAAGATAATTGTACTGCAAGCTGTCAAACATAAGGACAATAGCGTTTTTTACCGGTGGGTACATCATTTATCTCCTGTTTGATTGAGTAGAGCATGAGATTATTTTCACATGCGGAAAAAATAGCAGGTTCAGCAAAAGAGTCAAGAGTCAATTGAATGGGAAATTAATAACCGGCCAGGCCCGCTTGTCCACTTGCGGTACAAAGCGCGGCACAGTAAAAGGGCAAAAGGGGCATTGCGCAACGGCCTGATATTAAAGGCCATTGTGCAATGCTTCTATAGCTTGTTGTTCTGGACTTTTGCAAGGAAAAAGGCTAATTTGCAATCCGATAAAAGTATAACAATTTTGCCGTCTATGCGGAGACTGTATGCAAAAAACCTGCTCTAACCCGAAATTTTTGCTTATTATGTTGCTATTGTGTTCTCTTAGCGGATGCGGCAGCAAGTACGGCGATCAAATAACCAAAGTAGACCGTTACCCCGAATGCTACAGGCCGATTGAAGAATTGCGCAAATCCGAATACGCGGTTGAAAAATCCACCGCGCTTGGCGTTTTTTTGGGCGCTGTGGGCGGGGCGGTGGCCGGTTACGCCGCTACCCGCGACGGCAAGGGGGCGCTGATAGGCGCGGCCGCCGGGGCCGTTGTGGGCGGGGTGGCCGGCTATTATTTTGGCGACAGTCAAAAAATAGCCAATGACAACCAGCGCCGCGACAAATATCTGGAAGTGATGCGTAACTATAACGGCAAAATGGATGCGGAATCCGTAACCGCGTCCGCCGCCATGGAATGCTACAGCCGCGCCTTTCAGTCCGCCGTGCTGGACTACCGTTCCAAAAGGATAAGCAAGGAAGAATTTGACCGCCGTTACACGGAAATTGCCAGCGGCATGCAGGAAGTGGGCACAGTGCTTGACCGCGCCATTGCGGAAGGGCATGAAATGCAAGACGGCTATATGCAGCTTTTTACGCAGGAAGCGCAAAAATCCGGCTTAAGCCAGCAAGACAGCCAAAACATACTTAGCGCGGCTTCCGCCCAGGCGGCGAAAAAAACCGCGCAGGGCAACACGGGCGCAAGTTCCAGGGCTTCCACCCCCGGCATGAACCAGATAGGCGACATGGCCACGCAAGTGGCGCAGCTTGATATGAAGCTGGCCGGTCAGGAAGCCAACAGAAAGCGCATTGCCGAGCTGAGCAAGGTTATGGAACGGGAAAGAGCGAATATTATGCTTTAGGGCCTGTTAGCATTTGTGCGAACAGGCCCTGAGGCTGTTACGCAATGGCCGCATATAATCATGCGTGAAAAAGTTTATCCTGACACAAGGCTGAAATATTATGGAACAACAAGCGTCCCCACCACATGAAAATTCCAGCCCGGACGGGGCGGCGCAAGAAAAGGCCATGGCACCCGCGCCCGGCTTCAAGGCCTGGCTGCTGGCCAACTGGGCCTGGCTGATCATTTTTTTTCTGCTGCTGGCCGGTCTGGCCGGGCTTTTCACCTGGCGCGTCCTTACGCCCGTAATGCTTGACACCCCGGCCCCGCCGCCCATTGTGCAAGAACCTTCGGCGGAAAAATTGCTGGAATGGCAAAAGGCCAACAACGCGGCCCTGCAAGGTGAAATCAACCGCATGCGCAACGGCCTGAAGGCAGACCCTTGCGCCGCGCAAGACTTCTTGCCGCGCCCCCTTGCGGATATTCCCCTGCCCGGCAACAGCGCCGGGCAGGCGCCCGGCCAAGCTGTTCAGCCGGGCCAAACTGTTCAACCGGGTCAGCCTGTTCAGCCTGGCCAAGCCATTGAACCGGCTCAACCTGTTGACCCGGGTCAACAGGGTCAACAGGGTCAACCCGGCCAATCCGTTCAGCCCGCTGTCCCCAAAGCCCAGAACAAGCCCCTTCCCCCGCTTGCCGCCCCGCAAACCATAGGCGACCTGCTGGAACAGGGCACTGTGTTCATTTTGGTGGAACATGGTGAAGACCTTGCCATGGGCACCGGCTTTTTTGTCGCCCCCGGCGTGGTGCTTACCAACAAGCATGTTGTGGGCAACAGCGGGCGCGTTGTTGTAACCAACAAGGCCCTAGGCGCGGTAACCCCGGCTGCCCGCGTGGCCGTAAGCCAAAGTGACGAGCATGATTACGCCGTGCTGAAGGTGGAAGGCGACCGGGCGCGGCAAATAACCCCGCTTACCTTTAACGTCAAAGCCAGCCGGGCGGAAAAGGTGGGCACCTGGGGCTTTCCGGCGGCGGTTTCCCGCAATGACCCGAAATTTCGCGCCCTGCTGCTTGAAGGCGATGGCGCCGCCGCGCCGGAAATAGTTTATTCAGACGGCGTAATAAGCGTTATTATTGATAAAAATCCGCCCATTATAGTGCATACGGCCCTGCTTTCACAGGGTAACAGCGGCGGCCCGCTGGTTAATGACAAGGGTGAAGTGCTGGGTATAAACACCATGATAAGCCTTGACGAGGATTCATACCGGCAAATGAGCCTTTCTCTTGCGGCAGCGGACATTTTCAAGTTCCTTTCCGCCAACGGCGTAAGCTACCAAAGCGCCGCCAACCCTGCTGAAGGCAAATGAGGTCAGTTATGGCTAAAACCCTTGTGACCTCCACCCCGCGCTCTGACGTTGACGCCCTTGGCTACCAGGGCATCAAGGTTACAGATTCCTACACCCAGCTTGAATCCAGCATACGCCGCCGCCTTGGCGACGCCCACGCCGACCTTTTTGCCGCGCCCGTACATGACGCGGAACGCTTTGTCACAGACTGGTACAGCAATGTTGAAGGTGAAGTGCGCCCCCTTGCCGCCCTTGACGCGGCGGAACGCGCCCAGGTGCTTGCCCAGGTGGAAGCGCGGGCGGCGGATATTGAAAAGCTGGCCGATTCCTTCAAGGCGGAAAGTTCCGTGCAGGCCGTCACCCGTGGTAACCTGCTGGCCCTTGCCCTGAAGTTCCCTTCACAAGAAAATATCTTTGTGGTCGGCGGCAAGCCGGTTATCACCTGCTGGGGCTTCAACGCCGGCAATGCGGAAGCCAAACCCATGGATCTTGCCCACGTGGGCAAGATCAAGGAAATACCAACCAGCGCCGGGCCGGCATCCGCGCCAGCCGCGGCCCCTGTGGCGGCCACTGTCGCGGCCCCTGTAGCCGTAAGGGGCTTTTGGGGGCCGGGCTGCCTGTTCACCTTGCTGAAACTGCTTTTGGCCCTGTTGCTGCTGTATTTGCTGCTGGGCCTGCTTTTTGGGCCTTCCGGCTGCCTGCCGCGCGATTACCGCTTCCCCGCGCTTGACCCGGCCAGGGAATTTTACGGCGGTTGCGCCCCGCATGTGCAAAAGCCCGCGCCGGAAGCGGAAATTATCAAGCCGGATCCGGCCCTGCTGGAAGCCCTGCGCAAAGAACAAAACAAGGAAGCCGAGCTGCATGCCGAACTGGGCCAGTTGCGCGCCCTTCTGCTGGACAGGCAAAACCAGTGCCAGCCCCCGAAACCGGAACCGAAGCCCCAGCCAAAGCCGGAGCCCAAACCGGAACCCAAGCCCCAGCCCAAGCCGGAGCCGAAGCCGGAACCCAAACCGGAACCGAAGCCGAAAAAGAACACCATGGA
Source organism: Desulfovibrionaceae bacterium (assembly GCA_031552315.1). Classification (GTDB taxonomy): domain Bacteria; phylum Desulfobacterota; class Desulfovibrionia; order Desulfovibrionales; family Desulfovibrionaceae; genus JAVBMP01. Next base: position 6,694 of record JAVBMP010000069.1, read on the forward strand.
CGTGCCCAAGGACAATAATGACCTTTCAGAGCTTGAAGGCTGCTGGATAGCCCATACCGGCCTTGTCAATTCCCGCACCGGCGCGCCCGTTGTGGTACAATACTGCTTCAACGACAAGGGCCAGGGCCTTAGCGTGGTTACGGAACGCGACGGCACAGTCTGCCAGGGCGCCACCCGCGCCCGGGTGGAAAACGGGCGGCTGTACATAGACGCCGACCGCCTGCGCTGCCCCAATGGCGGCACCTATCTTGGCACCCGCGTGGAATGTGTTGAAGGGGCCACAGAGGCCCAATGCCGGGGGCAGAATGAGGGCCAGCGCGATCGCTGGCAGGCCCGCTTCACCCGTAAATAACGGGGAAATAATGAGCAGCGCGGCCAACTGCTGCGTCAAAAAAGATTTTGCTCGGGTCGAGTAGGGGAAGACTACACTCCCCTCGCAAAATCTTTTTTTCCTTGCATTTGGCGCACGCTCTCATTATTTCCGGGTTGTTCATAACAGGGGCGGCCACCACAACGGCCCTTTTGCCCTGTGGACTGCGTCAGAAAATTTTTTTATTCGGGTCGAGTACCGTAAGAGTACACTCCCCTCATAAAAAAAATTTCCTTCCTTGCCACAGGCCAAAATTGCTCGTTGCTCTGTTGCCTGTGCGGAATGTTTTTTCCTTGCATTTGGCGCACGCTCTCATTATTTCCGGGTTGTGCCCGAATTGCTTATAGGTAGGGGCCGCCATACCAAGGGGGCCCGGGGGAAATCATTTCCCCCGGTGGGGCACGGGGCAACGCCCCGTTAATTGTTAAGGAGTTGTAATGGAAATACCAAAGTATAGTTACCCGGTCATTCTTATACCCGGCGGTTGCCCGCAGTTTTTGGACTTTGAGTTTGATATGGAAGCGATAGGCAAGGAATTGAAGCTTACCCGTTACTTCTATGAGGAACCCCGGCTGGAAAAGCTGCCGGACGATATGCAGCGTCACAAGTTTATTCTGCATTGCCTGGAAGGCGATGAAGATGGTAACTATATAGACATGGTAAGCGGCAAACCAATGCCCGACCCTTCCTATGGCAAAAGCGCCAAAAATTGTCTGGAACCTTACTATGGCCAATGGGTTCCCCTGCCCGTGCAGCGCATTAAGGACAAAATAACCAAAGACGGCCTGCCGGTGTTTGAAGAAGGCCCCTCCAACTGGGCGCGTTGCTACCTTGCGCCAAGCGGGGGCGGCGCGAAGCTGCGCATGGTGCTTTGCTTTGATACCACGGTGGAAGAAATGCCGGCGGACGCCAATGGCCGCTATTACGCCCTTTCACAGCGCGATGTTACGGATAACGCGGCCTTTGGCCTGGCCTCGCATGTGCGCGACAACAGCTGGCTTTTGGGGGAACCATGGGTGGATGAATGGCTGCTGGCCTGTTATAATGAAGACTTGCAGCGCAAACGCCGCCGCCCCGGTGATGAATTTGTGCATGAACACCTGGCCGTGTACCTGACCTTTGTTGACCTGCTAAGCCGCATCCTGCCGGAAGATTTTCGCGTCAAGGTCATAGACCCCACAAGGGAAATACCCATAGACGTAGACCTTATTCTTGACCTGGGCAATGCCCGCACCACCGGCATTCTGGTGGAAACCCTGCCCCAGCGCAGCACCAATTTGAATGACAGCTACCTGCTGCAAATTCGCGACCTTAGCTCGCCGGAACTGGTGTATTCCGAACCCTTTGACACAAGGGTGGAATTTTCTGAAGCCAACTTCGGCAACTATCTGTTAAGTTGCCGTTCCGGCCGTTCTTCCGCCTTCCCCTGGCCAACTTCGGTGCGCACGGGCATGGAGGCGGCCCGGCTTTCCACCCTGGCCAAAAATGCGGAAGGCACCACGGGCATGTCCAGCCCCAAACGCTATTTGTGGGATGAAAGGCCGTGGAAAACCACCTGGCGCATCAACGCGCATGGCGGGGAGGAACGCATGGCCGTGCGCGGCAGCTTTGCCCAGCAGCTTAACCAGGAAGGCACCCCCCTGATCTGTTTTGATGAGCCGGAAGTGCGCGGCAACAAAATTTTGCGCAAACAGGAACAGGAAATAGCCTTTGAGGCGGAATTTACCCGCAGCTCCATCATGATGTTCCTGCTGGCGGAAATTATCATGCACGCGCTGGTTACCATAAACTCACCGGCCCAGCGGGCGCGGCGTGAACTGCCCGCCTTCCCCCGCCGTTTGCGCCGGGTTATCTTCACGGTGCCTTCCGGCATGTCCATTGCGGAACAGCGCATCTACCGGCGCTGGGTAAAGTTTGCCATACGCACCCTGTGGGAAGCGCTGGGCTGGGGCGCGCATTACATAAACCCCAGCAAGCGCGATGCCCTGAACAAAGGCAAAGATTACCGCCAAAACCCGGAATTGCATTCTTCTCTGGATGAGGCCACTTGTACGCAACTGGTTTATCTTTATAATGAAATTTCGCGCAAATATTATGGCGAGGCGCACCAGTTTTTCCATACCACCGGCAAAATGCGGCCGGAATGTTCGCCGTACCATTCCCTGCGCGTGGCCTGCCTGGATATTGGCGGCGGTACCACAGACCTTAGCATAACCACTTTCACGCTGGACAGCGACGCCGCGTCTTCCGCCCGCATCATCCCCAAAATTGAACTGCGCGACGGCTTTAACATCGCGGGTGACGACATTGTCAAAAACATCATCACAGACCATATCTGCCCGGCCATTGAAGCGGCCCTGAAGGCGGGCGGGGCGGACAAACCGGCCTATATACTCAGCAACCTTTTCGGGCGCGATGTAATAAACCAGTCGCAAGAAAGCAAAAACCTGCGTTCCCGCTTTGTGCGCCAGGTGTTCATACCCGTGGCTTACGGCCTTTTGGCGGCCTATGAAAATTCTGAACCCTTCAGCGGCGCGGCAGCGGAATTTACCCTGCAAGACTTTTTCCTGCCGGAAGGGGAAAGCCAGCCGGAAAGCGGCACAAGGAAGCACCGGCGCCCTTCGGCCCAGGTGCTGGGTTATTTGGAAGAAGAGGCCCGCAAGTATTGCTCCGCGCCCTTTTCCCTGTTGGATACCCGCGTGGCTATGGAACCGCAAAAAATCGCCAACTCCATAAAATCCGTCACCGGGCAGATTTTTGAAAGCCTGTGCGAAGTGGTTCATCAATACAACTGCGACGTGCTGCTGCTTACCGGGCGGCCCAGCCGCCTGCCCGGCCTTATAAACGAACTGGTTTCCAAAATGGCCGTGCCGCCGGACAGGGTGGTGCCCATGTGCGAATACCGCGTGGGGGCCTGGTACCCCTTTGCGGACGTGCTGGGGCAGATTCGCGACCCCAAAACCACGGTTTCCGTGGGGGCCATACTCTGCGCCCTGGCGGAAGGCAACTTGGAAGGCTTTTCCTTTGATACGCGCAGCCTGGCCCTTAAACCGGGGGCGAATTATATTGGTGAAATGAACAATTCCGGCCAGATAACCGGCTCAAAGGTCTGGTTCACCGTGGATGAAAAGGCCTGGAAGGAAGGGGAGCTGCGGCATGAAGCGCGCCTTAACGGGCCAATTTCCGTGGGCTTTCGCCAGTTCCCCATAGAGCGCTGGCCCACCAGCCGCCTGTACCTGGTGGATTTTACAAATGAGGAAAAGCGCAAAAAGGCCTCTGGCCGCCTGCCCTACAAGCTGCAAATGGTTTTGCGGCTGAAGGACATTGAAAGCCTGCCCCAGGGCGAGGAAGTGGATGAAGGCGAGCTGTACATTGAAGAAATTAGCGACAACAACGACAACCGGCAAGATTTTGATGTGACCGTGCGCTTGCAGACCATGCCCCTTGAAGAAGGCTACTGGCTGGATACCGGCGTTATCTTTACGGTTTGAGGTAAGCAAGATGTCAATATACAAAGAAGATCAGGAACTTGTGGCGGCTTGTGAACGCCTGCTGGCGGAAAATGCCCAGGCGGAAAAATGGCTGCAAGATAACCAGACCCAGGTGGGGGCGGCGGAATTTGGCGCAAGCCAGGCGGAAATCAGAAGGGCGGAACGCCTCTTGCGCGGCTGCCGCCGGGCCGCCGGGCGCAAAATGTGCGTGGGGGTGTTCGGGCCAAGCCAAACCGGCAAATCATACCTTATTTCCACGCTGGCCAAAAACGCCGAAGGCAAGCTTTGGGCCGTGCTTGGCAGCCAGTACCGCAATTTTATTGAAGAAATAAACCCCAAAGGCGAAAGGGAATCCACCGGGCTGGTAACCCGTTTTTGCGTTGACCAGCCCCCGGCCTTCCCGGCGGGCAAGCCGGTAAAGGTCAAGCTGCTTTCTGAAATTGACCTGGTTAAAATCCTTTCCAACGCCTACTACGCGGACGTGGAACACCCGGAAGAACCGGACAGGGAAGCCATTTTCAGCGCCCTGCGCAAGCTGGATTCCAAACGCGGCGCCCTGCCGCAATGCCGCCTTGTCCCGGCGGATATTGAAGACCTGCAGGAATACGTGGCGGGCAACTTCGGCTCCAAACCCAGGGTACAGGCCTTGCGCCATTCCTATTGGGAAGCGGCGGCGGCGCTGGCCCCCCTGCTTGACCTGAATGGCCGGGCGGAACTGTTCGGCATACTCTGGAACGGCCTGCCGGAATTTGTGGAACTTTACAAAACGCTGGCCGGCGCGTCAGAGGCCCTGAATTGCCCGGAAGAAGCCTGGTGCCCGGAAGAAGCCCTGGTGCCGCGTGAAAAAAGCATTATTGACGTAAACACCCTGCACGGCCTGTTCAGCCCCGGCGACAGTCTGGAGGTAGAGGCGGACAACGGACGCAAGGCCTCTTTGCCCCGCGCCGCGCTTGCCGCCCTGGTTGCGGAACTGGTAATTTACATGCGCGACACCCCGGCGGATTTCTTCAACCATACGGACTTGCTTGATTTCCCCGGTTACCGTTCCCGTGAAAAAGTGGCGGACATAGCGGCGGAAGTAAAAGCGCCCAGCACGTTGGTGGAACTTTTTTTGCGCGGCAAGGTGGCCTATCTGTTTGAACGCTACTGCGCGGAAAAGGAACTGACCAGCCTGCTGCTTTGCATCGGCCCCAGCACGCAGGAAGTAAAGGACTTGCCCATAGTCATAAACAAATGGGTGGCCCAAACGCACGGCAACAGCCCGGAAGGGCGCAGCGGCAAACCCTGCTCGCTGTTTTTTGTGTTCACCAAATGCGACATGGCCTTTGAACGCAAGGCCGGGGCCCCGGATGTGAAGGACCGCTGGGATACCCGGCTGGAAACCGGCCTGCTGAAGCAATTCGGCCGCACGGTTGAACGCAACTGGCCGGAACAATGGGACAACAACGGCGTATTCAAAAACATCTTCCTGCTGCGCAACCCCAAGGTGCGCTTTGACGCCATTATGGAAATGGAAGGCGAGCAGGAAAAGGGCATAAGGGCGGAAGCCGCGCCCTTTGTGGAAGAAGTAAAACGCGCCTTTTTTGAAGGCCCCCTGTGCCGCGCCCATTTCGCCGGGCGGCATGAAGAAACCTGGGACGCCCTGATGAGCCTTAATGACGGCGGCATTTCCCACATACGCAACGCCCTTGCCCCCCTGTGCAACCCGGAATTGAAGCGCATTCAGGTACGCGCGGCGTTGCAGGATATCCTGGAAAAGCTGCGCGCCTCCATAAGCCGCTACTGGCGGCCGGACGACGCGGAAGGCCGCCGCAAGGAAAAGCAGGAACTTTCCATGAAGCTGGCCGCCCGTTTGCTGGGCATGATCAAAACCGGCAAGTTCGGGCTGTTTTTGCGCCAGCTGGAATTGCGCGATCAGGAAATATACGACCTTTATCAGGACATACGCTTCCAAATTCAGGCGGAACTGGCCGGGGCCGCCACCCTGGTTGAAGCTGAAAGCGGCGCGGCAGCCGCCCGGCCGGAAAGCCAGGTGGATGTTGCCGATGACCTTGCCGAACTGTTCGGCGATTTTGCCAGTGGACAGATAGCGGAAGAAAAAAAGACCAGCGGGACGGAAGCCAAAAAAAGCGGCCCGCG
>JAVBMP010000106.1:0-10131 GCA_031552315.1 Desulfovibrionaceae bacterium
TCTACACCCGGTGTAGAACGGTTTACGCTTGAAATAGCCGCTTAACGGCGAGCAAAGCTCGCCTACGACTATTTCGCGGCAAGGATTTGAAGACAAATCCTTGCTGAGCAATTCACTCATTTCAATCGTAAATTGCTCTAACAAGGCTGCCGGCAGCTTTTCGCAAGCAATTTTAGGCCGGTTGCCGGTCAGGCGCAAACGGCAAGCCGGGCGTTAATTATTTTTTGCGGGCAATGCAACCCATGCCCGCCAGTTCTTCCACCACTTTGGCGCAGAGTTCCGGCAATTTTTCCTTTATCAGCGGGGTGGGTTCTATGCCCAGGCTTTCCCAATCCAAAGGTTCCATACCAATCACCACGCCTTGCGGGCGGTTGCCGGAAAGTTCACAAATTACCAGGGCATCGGCCAAATCCACCTGGTGCATGGAATCGGAAAAGCCCAGGCTTTTGCGCAGGCCTTCGTCATAAAGCCGGTACATGGTGCCCGGTTCATGCTTGCCAAGGATGGCGTCTATAACTATCAGGCGGTCGCATTGCTGAATATGGTGAATAAGGTGCATGCCCAGAGTGCCGCCGTCCAGCAGGCTGACGTTATCCGGAAACTCATAGAGTTGGGGCAAAAGTTGCACGGCGTGCACGCCCAGGCCTTCATCAGTAAGCAGGGTGTTGCCTACGCCAAGAATAAGGATACGCGGCTGATTTTCTTGTTGTTGCATGGTGAATTGGGGGTTGATTGTTGCTTGTGTCCTTCCTCTGAAGGTAAATAACTTGGGCGGAAAAGGCAAGGGTTGCCCGCGCCTTTGCCGAAGCGTTACTGTTACGCGCATGGGCCGCCAACAAAGGCCGCCCGCACAAGGGGCACAAGGGGATGCACGGGGATGCAAGGGCCAAAAAACGCTGCGCAAACTTCTTGGAAACAGGCCTGCAAATTACACCGCGCGCGGCCTTACAAATTCTTCAGCCCTTCCGGGGCCCAGCCCTGCAGGCAATTTTTATCCAGATGATAAAAGATTACCCGGCCGGAACGCTTGGGCAGCTTTTTTGCCAACGCGGCCACCTTGCGCAAGTCTTCCGGCTTTGAACGTTCCAGACGCAGTATCACGCCCTTTTGCAGGCGCGGGTTCGGGGCGTCTTGCAGCAGGCGGTAGCGCCCGTCCGGCAGTTTTTCATACAACGCCGGGTTATCCAGGTCTTCCGGCGCTTCACGCAGCAACCCAAGGTAGTTGCCCTGCCCGTCAAAGACCACGGCCCAGGAAAACAGCGGCAGGGCGATATCCAGCTCCAGCGGGTAAGCGCCGCGCAAATAATTTGCCGCTATGTGCGGATCCAGAATGGAGTTTTGCGGCCCGTCTTCCCTAAGGCTGCCCATATTATAGAGCATAAGGGATACCCGATCCACCGGGGGTATGCCGCTTTGCTTCTGGTCGCGGTACTGGTGCAGGCGCAAAGTGGTGGAAAGTTCCCAGTCTTTTGGCAGGCGGGCCTTTATTTCCCGCAGCAGGGCAAAATAGCCGTTACGGGTGCTTGCTGTCCAGTCGCAGTCAATTTGCAGTTCTTTGGCCGGGGTAAGCTTGTTGCCCGTCAGCATTTTTTGTACGCGGGCGGTTATTTTTTCCGCCAGCGCCGGGGCGTTTTGCGGGGTAAGTTCTTGCGTCAGGGCGGCGTTGTGCAAAAACACCACCGGCACAACGGGCAGGGTGGGCTTTTTTTTGAAATACGCCGTGGCAACAGGCACGGCCCCGCCTTTTTTACTGTGGGGTTCCCCCTGCCCCACGTCAAAAAAGCGCAGATAAATCCTTGGGCTTTGCAAGGCGGCAAGGAAAAGCTCTTCATCCGGGCCGGGGTTGTAAACCGTTTTCCAGTGATAAAAACAAAATTCGCCTTGCGGAACAGGCATGACGGGCGGCTTAAGGGCATGGAAGGCAATGGCCCCAAGCGCGGCAAGGGCAAGAAAGGCAAGGGCAAGAAAGGCCACGGCGAAACGGCGTGTGAAGCGGCGGGATTTTCCGGCAGGCATCGGTTTGGCAGAAATTGTTGTGCCGGTCATTACAGTTCCGGGCGTTATTTGAGACTGTTGCACAATGGCCTTTTTACCCTTTTACTGCGTCGTACTTCGTCCCGCGCGAAGGTCATATATGCTTGAATATACTCCCTCCGCACGGAACTCGTACTCCTTGTAAAAGAACAAAAAATCTCATTGTGCAATGGTCTCTATTTAAAAGTCCCGTGCCCCCTTGCGGGAAAAAGTTGAATTGTGCCGGTTTTTGGTATAAGCAGGTAGAAGTTGTTTGCGGCTTTATCTGTTTTGAATATATTACGCATAAACTGGCGGGCCACAGGCGCCTGAAAACCCGGCATACGGGTTTGACGCGAAATTTACGGCCTGTCTTTAACAAAGCAAAGGTGCGCATATGGGTTTATTAGATAAACTGTCATCATTATTTGGAAAAGAGCCCGCCACAGCTGACGGGGTGCATAGCGAGGCGGAACTTAAAGAGCTGCTGGCCCGCTATTACCCGCAGGGCGCGCCTTCCGTAAGCATTGTTTCCGTTTTGTACCGCAAGGCCTATGCCCTGCCGCTTTTTCTTGAAACCGTGTTCCGCCAGTATTACCCCGGCCCCATTGAAATAATTTTTGTGGGCGATAAATCCCCGGACCATTCCATCGCTGTGGCGCGTAAAACCTTTAAGGGAATGCAGGCCCAGTTCACGGGGCGTGAACACCCCATTGTCCAGCGCCTGCTTACCAACGAGGAGCAGATGGGCAACTGTTACAGCCTGAATGTGGGCCGTGAAAAGGCCAGCGGAGACCTTATTGTCTTCGCGGACGCGGACTGCCTGCTTAACCGCCTGTTCTTGGCGCACCACGCCGTAAATATCGCCAAAACCCCCTGTGATATTTCCACCGGGCCGGGACTGCGCTATGACGACAACGCCAAGGCCGCCAAGGCCCTTATAGGCTATGAAAAAAAGCCGGCCCAAATGCTGGAGGCCGCCCGCGCCATAGGCACGGATTTTCAGGCCGCCGGCGCGGCGGATCTGCATGTCTACTGTGACTGTAAAACCCGCAATTTCTGCGCGCTGAATGAAAAGCTCCCCCGCCCGCTGTTCAATGAACTTTACAGCCAGCAACAGGGCGGGCGCAAAAATTGCTGTGTTGAAGGGGCGGACATGGGCCAGCTTCTGGCGGAAAGCGGCGGTTTGCGCCTTTCATGGATAGCCGGGGCCTTCAACCTGCGCCTGGTGGAGCCGCCTTTTGTTGAAAGCGATGACGATGACGATGATGATTATTAGGCAGCCCCGGTCATGCCGCCCAAGGTGTAAATATTGTGTTTATCAGGCCTTGACGGGTTAAGGCGTTAGGGCTATGGAAAGAAATCTTTCGCGCTGATATTGCGCGAATAACTCCCAAATTGTTTTGTGAAGAGGAAATTTAAATGCGTAAAATATTGTTTTTCGCTTTGGCCCTTTGTCTTTGCTACAGCGTTTCTTTTGTGAATTCCGCCTCTGCCGCCGAATTGAAGATCGGCATTTTCAGCATTCAGGAAGTCGCGACCAAAAGTGATGCCTACAAAGAAAATGATAAAAAACTTCAGGACACTTTTTCCAAAGAAAAAAATGAAATAGAAAAAGAACAGAATGAACTGAAGACCATGGCCGAAGCCCTTGGCAAGCCGGAACCGAAGCTTACCCCGGAACAGCTGGAAGAAAAACAGCTTGAATATGTGCGCAAAAAGCGCGCCCTTGATGAAAAAACCGGCATTTTCCTGCGCCGTGTGGAACAAACTGAAAGACGTATGCAGCAAGACATAGCCAATGTTATTGTTGTGGCCGCCCAAGAATACGGCAAGCGCAATGACTTCAGCCTTATTATGGATGCCACAAGCGCCGGCGTGCTGCATGCCGTGCCTTCCCTTGATATTACTGATAAAATTTTGGCCGAAACCAACAAGATATGGAAGGAAAATCCGCCCAAGCCCGGCGCGGCCCTTCCCCCCACCGGCGCGGCTGCCCCCGCCGGCGGCACGAAATAACTACAGTCCATTGTTTACAGCCACAGCCACGGGCCAATATGGCCCGTGGCTGTGGGCGGATTTTAGCCCGCGGGCGGCAACCTGGCGCCGCAAAACGAGAACAGCACACGTGATGCCATTATGACATTTTCGTTTTGAGATCGTCGCTTACCGGCTGGCAAAGCCCGCTTGGGCAGTGTAGTCACGAGTGTTGCTTCGCTTCACAACGCCAGATTTCATCTGGCTGGATAATTTCAATGATGAAACGCTCTAAACGCTGAAGCGAGGCCGTTGCACAATGGCCTCAAGTCGGCATGTCTTGATAGAGCCCGGTTTATTTTGGCTTTTTCATAAATTTTAGTGGGGGCCTTTGCCCCTTTTTTTGTGATTTTGAACCGTAGCGCAATTTCAAAATTCGCACAGCACGGAGTATTCATATGCCGCAAGCAACTGGAGTTTTTGGGAAAAGCTGGACATTAAGCGCCCTGGCCGCTGCCCTGAAGCTGGAATACAGCGGGCCGGACATTACGGTGAACGGCCTGAACACGCTTGAAAATGCCGGGCCGGAAGAGCTGAGCTTCCTTTCCAACCCCAAATACGCCCGCTTTTTGTCCGCCACCCGCGCGGGCGCGGTCATCTTAAGCCGCGAAGCCCTGGCGGAAGCCATGCCGGGCGGGGAAACGCCGCCCTTTTCCATCTTGTTCAGCCCCAGCCCCTATGCGGATTTCGCCAAAATTCTGCACCTTTTTGAAACCCCGCAGGGAAGCTTCAGCGGTATTTCCGAACAGGCCTTCATTCACCCGCAGGCCGAAGTGGACGGGGGAAGCACGGTTTACCCCTTTGCCTACATTGGCCCGCGTGCTCAAATAGGCCCCGGCTGCGTCATATTCCCCGGCGTTTATGTGGGGGAAGGCTGCCGCATTGGCAAAAATTGCAAACTTTACCCCAATGCCGTGCTTATGGCCAACACCGTTTTGGGTGACAACTGCACCATACAGCCCGGCGTGGTGCTGGGCGCGGACGGCTTTGGCTTTGCCAGGGCCGGGGGCGCCATTCAGCGTGTGCCGCAAATAGGTTCCGTCCACATAGCGGACAATGTGGACATTGGCGCAAATTCCACTATTGACCGGGGCGTGCTTGGCCCCACCACTATAGGCGACCACAGCAAGCTTGATAACCTGGTGCAGATAGGGCACAATGTGCAGGTGGGCAAAAATGCCATTATTGTTTCCCAAAGCGGCATAGCCGGCAGCACCAAAGTGGGCGACGACGTTACCTTTGCGGCCAAAGCGGGCATAGCCGGGCACCTGAACATAGGCAACCGCGTCACGCTTGGCCCCATATGCGGGGTGGCCCAGGACGTGCCGGACGACTTCAAGGGCGGCGGCATACCGCTTATGGATGAACGCGCCTACATGCGCAACCTTGTGCTTGCCCCCAAACTTCCTGAAATGCATAAAAAACTCAAACAATTGGAACGTGAACTTGAAGAGCTGAAGCGCCAACTTGCTGAAAAGGCTTAACCCTCTGGACAGGGTCTGGACAGGGCCGGTTTTTTGGCCTTGTCCCCTGCCAGCGCAAAGGAGATTACAACCAGATGAGTGAAATCGTAAATCCCATGGATATCAAGCGTATTCTTGAACTTTTGCCGCACCGTTACCCTTTTTTGCTGGTTGACCGGGTGGTAAGCTACACCCCGGCCACAGAAATAAACGCTTACAAGTGCGTAACTTTTAACGAGCCTTTTTTTCAGGGGCACTTTCCCGGCCTGCCGGTCATGCCCGGCGTGCTTATAATTGAGGCCATGGCCCAGGCCGGGGGCATCATGGTGCTTATGAGCAAGCCGCGTGAGGAAATTGAAAACAAACTCTTCCTGTTCACCGGCATTGAAAAGGTGCGCTTCAGGACGCCGGTTTACCCCGGCGACCGTCTGGACTTGCACTGCAAGCTCATTCGCCAAAAAATGTTGCTGTGGAAGATGGAAGGCCGGGCCTATGTGGACGGCAAACTGGCGGCAGAGGCCGAACTTACCGCGGCAATAAGCAATAAAAACGAGGTTTGATCATGGCCCTTATTCACCCCAGCGCCATTATATCACCCAAGGCCGAACTGGCTGAAGATATTGAAATAGGCCCTTTTGTTGTTATAGAAGATGACGTTTCCATAGGCCGGGGCACTAAAATAGAATGCGGCGCGATTATAAAAAGCTATACGCGCATAGGCTGCAACAACCATATTCACCCCCATGCCGTTATTGGCAATATACCGCAAGACCTTAAATTTCATGGTGAAGTAAGTTATATTGAAATTGGCGACAACAACCAGATACGGGAATTTGCCACCATAAACCGCGGTACGGAAGGCGGCGGGGGCGTGACGCGCATTGGCAATAACAACCTGCTTATGACCTACACCCACGTTTCACACGACTGCGTGCTGGGCAACAATATTGTAATGTCCAACAACGCCACCCTGGCCGGGCATATTCAAATTCAGGACGGGGCCATCATTGGCGGCCTTTCTGCCCTGCACCAGTTTGTGCGGGTGGGCAAAAAGGCCTTTGTGGGCGGTATGAGCGGCTTTTCTCAAGACCTGCCCCCCTACATGATGGCCGCCGGGGTGCGCGGCTATGTGCAAGGCCCCAACCTGGTGGGCCTGCGGCGCATGGGTTTGCCAACCGCCACCATTTCCGCCATCCGCAAGGCCTTCAAGCTGATCTGGCTTTCCGGCATTCCCCGTCAGGAAGCCCTGGAACAGTTGGAAAGCGAATATGCCGATATTACAGAAATACAAGAAATTGTTACATTTATACGTGAAAGTCAACGCGGCATAGTTTCCGCCAACAAGGATGAAGCTTCCGGCGACTGATTCACGCGGGTTCACGGTCAAGCATGCCTTCGGCGGTCAGGGGTCTTGCCTCTTGGCCGCCGAAGGCATTTTGAGGCCAATGTACAATGGCCTTTTTGCCCTTTTACTGCGTCGTGCTTCGCCCCGCGCGAAGGTCATATATGCGCGAATATACTCCCTCCGTACGGACCTCGCACTCCTTGTAAAAGAACAAAAATTCTCATTGTGCAACGGCCTCAAGCGGTCGCGTGCTGCAAAATGTTCTAAAATCTTTCTGGCTGTATTTTTGGCACGAGGCTTGCTATAATACCTGAAAATGCCAATATTATGGCAAAGGTGGTTGCATGTCGGGTTTCAAGTTCAAACTGGAAAAAGTGCGGGAATACAGGCAGCGGCTTGAAGAAGAAGCCATGATGGCCTTTTCCCGCGCGCGTATGGAACTTGAGGCCCTGAAGGAAAAAAAGCTGGCCCTGCATGAAGAAGCGGTGGAAAACAACCGCAAGCTGAACGCGGCGGAAGGCCTTAGCGGGGCGGACCGCTGGCTGCTTCTTTCCTACCGCAGCGCCCTGGACGCGGACATTGAATACTGCGCGGAACAGATCATGCATATGGAACCGGAAGTTGAAAGGCTGCGGCTGGAGCTGGCAGCCAAGGCGCAAGACCGTCAACTTATGGACAAACTCAAGGAAAAACAGGCGGAACGTTATGCCAACGAAGAAAAATATAAAGAACAGCAACAATACGATGAAACAGCAACGCTCCGCTACCGGCCTCAAACCTTCTAGGGCCTGCAAGCTGATAATGCTGGCGCTGGGCTTCAAGCTCTGCGTGGTTTCCTTGTTGTTGTTTGACTATATGAACGCGGAACGTCATAATTTGGGCAGCGCCTTCGCGGCTACCGGCGGCGCCCCGGCGGCTTCCCCGGCTGTTCCGCCTTCCGCGCCGGACGCCCCGGCGCAAATTCCGGCGGAAAGCCGCCCCGGCGCGCGGGAAGGCCAGGCTGGCCAAACATCGGGCCAAGCGCCCGGGCAGGCAGCGGGCCAGCCAAACGGGGCCGCCCAAACCCAGGCGGAAATGCAGGAAAACAGCCTTACCCGTGAAGCCCTGAACCGCAAACAGGAAGAGCTTGACAACCGTGAACGCGACCTTAAACAGCTTGAAGACGAGCTGAATGCCAAGCTGGAACAGCTTACCGCGCTGGAAGGCCGTTTGCAGGGCATGCTGAAGGAAGCGCAAGAATCCAAGGACGCCAAGTTCCGCCATTTGGTGGACGTAATTTCCAACATGAAGGCCAAGCAGGCGGCGGAAGTGCTTTCCACCCTTGATGAACGCACGGCTGTCAGAGTTTTGGCGGGCATGCGCGGCCGTCAGGCCGGTGAAATCCTTACCTATGCCCAGCCGGAAAAGGCCGCCCGCCTTTCTGAAGCCCTGGCGCGTATGCAACTGCCTTTGGAATAGTTTTGAGGAAGCAAACAAAAAATTTTAGCGGGAATTTTGGCAGAAATACGGGGCAAGGAACATTGTGGACAAGGAGTAACATTTGCCGCGTCTTAAACTTTGCATAGCCTATGAGGGCACGGCTTTTGCGGGCTGGCAGTGCCAGCTTGACCCTAAACCAGCGCCCGCCGGCCTTTGCCGCCCCAATCTGCGCACCGTGCAATGGGTGCTGGAAGAAGCGCTTAACGGCATTGTGGGTGAAATGCGCGGGCACAGTCCCAACCCCTATCTGCGCCTTACCGGTTCCGGCCGCACAGATGCCGGGGTGCATGCCGAAGGGCAGGTCGCGCACTTTGACGTGCCGGAAGATATTCGGCCCATAGACTGGCAGCGGGCCTTAAACCACCGCTTGCCGGATGATGTTTCCATAATTTCCGCCACCTGGGCCGACGCGGATTTTAACGCGCGCTTTGACGCTGTGGGCAAAACCTACACCTACAGCCTGTGGCTGGAACGGGCCTTCCTGCCGCCGCGCTTGCGTAATTTTGTCTGGCAGGTTGGCCCCTTGCGCCTTGACCTGATGCAAGCCGCCGCCGCCCTGCTGCCTGGTGAACACGACTTTGCCGCATTTCAGAACGCCGGCGGAGACCCCGGCCCCACCATACGCACCCTGTACAGCGTGGATTGCCACCCCCTGCCCTGGCCGGAACCCGTGCCCCTGAACCTGCCGCAAGAAGCGCCGGAGAGCTTGCGCTTGTATTCGCGCTTGCCAAGGGCCCTCGCAACGCCCGGCCATGCCGCAACATATGGCGACAGCATGCGGAATGCGGCAAACGCGCCACATGGGCAGCCGTATGAAACACCTTTTGGGGCAAGCCCGTTTACAGAACCGGGCAGCCCGCATATCCGCTGGAGCTTTACCGGAAGCGGCTTTCTGAAGCAGATGGTGCGCAACCTTATGGGCCTGCTGGTGGCAGTGGGGCAGGAAAAAGTAAGGCCGGAAGATGTCCCCCCCCTGCTGGACGGGCGCGACCGCAAGGCCATGCCGGGGGTAACGGCCCCGCCGCAAGGCTTGTGCCTGCACCGGGTGTTTTATTGAATGAAGGCTGTCGCGCAATAGGCTTTTTGCACGTAGATTCCGGTAGGGGACGCGCCAGGAAGAAAAAAACCGGCAGGCAGCGCGGAAATTTGCGTGGCGAGCCTTGACTTGCGCCCCTGTTACCAATAAATAATCTTTATTGGTAACAAAGCAGGAGCGCATATAATGAAAAACACGTCCATCTCTCTTGGTGAACATTTTACCAACTTCATTGACATTCAGGTTCAGACCGGGCGCTATGGTTCCGCCAGCGAGGTTATCCGGGCGGGCTTGCGTTTGCTGGAAGAACATGATCTTAAAGTGAAGTCCTTGCAAAACGCGCTGTTGGCCGGCGAGGAGTCCGGAGAGCCCACGCTTTTTGACGGTGAGGTTTTTCTGTCGCGGATGCGGGTCAGGCATGGGCAATAAAAAGTGTGCCTACAGGCTGTCTCCGCTGGCAGAGGCCGACCTTGAGGAAATTTGGCTTTATACATTCCGCAAGTGGTCGCCGGAACAGGCGGATAGTTATTGCCGCGCTATCATATCATCTCTTGAAGGTTTGGCTTCCGGGCATAATATCGGGCAAAAAACTGATATCCGGGCAGGGTATTGGAAATACAAATCCGGTAAGCATGTCGTCTACTTCCGCTTCACCGGCGGCTATATGGATGTGATCCGCATATTGCACGAGCGCATGGATGTTGAATTGCGCCTGTGCGGGCAGAATTAAGCTGTTGGCGCACAAGATGAAGGCTGTC
>JAVBMP010000037.1:0-7778 GCA_031552315.1 Desulfovibrionaceae bacterium
CAGTGGGGGGCGTGACGCGCCCCTCCA
This sequence comes from Desulfovibrionaceae bacterium, assembly GCA_031552315.1. GTDB lineage: Bacteria > Desulfobacterota > Desulfovibrionia > Desulfovibrionales > Desulfovibrionaceae > JAVBMP01. The sequence continues at coordinate 28 of JAVBMP010000037.1, forward strand.
ACCGCCCCGCCTGGTCTTTGATGCCCGTGGCCCCCCAGCGGCGGTGGGGGCGGCGCTGGGGGGGCCCGGCGGCAATTGCGGGTCTGGGGGCTCAGCCCCCAGCTGAGGGGCTGCTCGCCCCTCAGACTCCCTCGGCAGGAGGCGAAATAGTGCTATACCACTAGCGCCTGATGAAAAACGCGTCACACTCCTGCACCTGCGAATATGCGAAAGGCCCGTGCTTGCACGGGCCTTTCGCATAATGGGGGTCAAGGGGACTCATTCCCCTTGCGGGGAGTTTGAGGGGCAGAGCCCCTCAAGAAAGTTTTACAACATTGAAATCTGGCGCAGGCGGTTGATATCAAGGATTTGCAGGTGCCCCCGGCTGAATTCCGAGATAATGCCCTCGTCCTTGAGTTCTTTGAGGGCGGCCGAAAGTGTGCCCCGGTGCATGCCCAGTTGCAGTGCGGCATCCTGCTGGGTAACGCCGACAAAGCAGTTTTCGCTGCCCGCGGCCACGGAGAGGCCGACCAGGTAGCGCGCCACGCGCGGCAGGGGGTTGGCCAGAAACATCTCGGTGAGCCAGGTATATTGGGTAAGCAAAGTAAAACTGAAGCTGCGCAAGAGGTTGACGATGAGCCTGGGGTACTCGCTGACAAATTTTTCATCATGCAAAAGCTTGCCGGGGAAGCGCCAGATGACCGAATCTTCCAAAAAGACCCAGACTCCGGCGTCTTCAAAGCCCTCGAAGAACACGGTAGCCAGGTTAAAAAGGCAGCCCTCGCCAAAGTAGTTGGTCATGCGCTCCTTGCCTTCGACTGAAGAGACCTGGAGGCAGACCTGGCCTTTGGAGATGTAGTAGAAGTCGCGATCCATATCAGGCGGAAAACGCACCCGGGCGCGCTTGGGGTATTCGTATTTTTTGGCCAAATGCAGCACTTCGGCCCAAGGGCGGTTGAGGTCAAGGCGTAAACCGCCCTGCGCCTTGTCTTCCACTCGATTATTGCTAGAATTGTAGCGCACGCGACAGCTCCCGACAGGCTTAACAGTTATACAAGCGTTATAATACAGGCTTAACAGTTATACAAGCATATAATATAGAAAGGAGAGCTCAATGCAACTATCAAACCGGACTCTAGCCCTTTTACTGGTTTGTGCCAACCTCACCTGGGGCGGCGTATTTGTGGCCAGTAAAATAGCTCTGGAGTATTTTGCCATCGGCCAGATTCTTTTTGGGCGCGTGGTTTTCGCGGCTTTGTGCTATGTGTTGGTGATCAAAAAAATCTTCCCCATCAAGAATTATAAAAAAGGCGACTGGAAATGGCTTATCGCCATGATGCTCTGCGAGCCCTGCCTGCTTTTTTCTTTCGAGACCTTGGGGCTTTCGTACACCACCGCCTCGCAGGCCGGGATGATCGTGGCCTGCTGCCCGTTGCTCACGGCCGTGGGGGCATTGATCTTTTACCGTGAAAGCATCGGCAAGCGCGGGCTTATTGGCATTATCATAGCCATCTGCGGCGTGGCCTTGGTCGCCATGAGCGGGGAGGCCAGCGAAGCTGCCCCCAATCCGTTTTTAGGCAACATTTTCATGCTGCTGGCGGCCAGCGCCGGGGCGACTTACGCGCTAATCTTCAAGCGCCTGGCCGGGCGTTACTCCTTTTTGCTGCTCTCGGCCTTGCAATGCTTTGGCGGCGTGCTCTTTTTCCTGCCGGCCAGCGGCGTATTGGCGCTGCTGCCAGCGGGGCTGGTTCCCGCCTTTATCCCGGCCAGCGCCTTGGCCCCAGTTCCGGATGCGCCATTCGCAGCCTGGGCCGCCATTGTCTATATGGGGCTCCTGGTCAGCTTTTTCTCGTACTTCATCATCAACTACTCTATCACCCGGCTCAAGGCCGCGCATGTGCTGCTCTTCAGCAACCTTATTCCGGTGTTCACGCTGCTCCTGGCGTTCATTATTCTGGGCGAGCGGCTCTTGCCCTTGCAATATGGCGGAGCGGCCCTGGTGATGATTGGGGTAATCTTCGCCGGAGTTCCTGAAGATTCGGGCACGGCTGAGGCAGAGGCAGAGGCCGTGGCGCGCTGAACAAAAATAGCCTCCTGGAGCAGCCCCGGCACAGCTTCCCGTGCCGGGGCTGCTTTTTGGCCGCCAAGTTAAGGCCATTGCACAATGCCGCCGCAAGGCGGCAAAATAAATTTTTGTGGTTGTATTTTTCAAGTTTTCGGCATTTTTTCTTTTTAAGACCGTTGCGGTAATAGTGGAAATAAAAGTAGTGAAGCGGTCTTGGGGGCGCTCCACACCATTCAGTAACGCGGCCATTCCTTAAGCATTTTTTTGGGGTCACGCACAACTTTTTCCGGGCAGAAAGTATCCGCAAATTTTATGGCCTCTTCCAAGGTTCTGGTTCGCGGTGGCATACCTAAATAGCGTAGTTTGGGGTTGGGATAAGTTTTTCTGTAACGCTGAAAGTCTTCTTCTTTTCCTTCTGGAAAATAGAATGCTTTCATTCCATTAATGAATAAATCACCGCTATGCCACTGTCTGGTATTATATACCCAATGCAAATAACGAGCTGCGGCCTCGTCAGTCAGCTGAAACATGGTGTGGTAGTATGTCCCCCCAGGAATCATGGTAGTTATTGAAGGAGTATTGGCTGGAGCTTCATAAAATTCAATAAATTCCACGGCATTAAGGTCATTGCAGGAGAGTTCGAATTTGTATTCACCCTGTGGGCTGTCCGGGATGGCCGCGGTTTTTTCACTGGCATACCCAAGCGCTGGAAACAGCAAAAAACAAAGCAGCAAGGTAAGTTTATTTGCTATCATCATAATAACCTCTTGAGTATACACGTACTTCCAGCATATAAGCATCAGTTTCGCCCTTAACGGAAAAATTCCAGTTGCCCGCTCCGCCACCCCTACGAAAATAAAAAATATTGCTGCAACCGAATGGTATAGTGTATTGTTTTATTTCATTTCAAGACTGTTGCGTAAAGCCCGCCTCCTCTATCATGCGAGATACAGTATCCGGGAGCGATAAGCCGGGCAGGGCGGATTTCTCGCGACGGCAGGCATGGATCATCATGACCATCCTGACTTTCCCGACTTTTTGGCAACAGCATGGCGCAATTCATTGCGCAGTCCGGCTTTTCCCTGGCCTGACCCCTGGCAACACCACCCCGGTATTTTTTAATTCCGAAGCTCATAATATAGTGAAATATTTAAACAAACTCCAAGCATGCTTCTGAAAAACAGGGTGATAGAACACGCAAACAGGGCAGGTTGTTTGTAATGTCTGAAAATAGATATATCAAGCATTTTAAATAGGTACAGGCAGTAAAAATAAAAAACATAACATTACAATATCTTATCATACCAACAGGTGCATTCATGTATGGAAATTTAATTTCGACATACAATGGCTACAGAATTATGGGCAATGAAGAACACCCATGCAGGCCAGAAATTGTAAATAAAATCATTGAATTAATCACAACTTACAGCCAAGCCCACAGCAAAAGCTTTGTAGTGGCGTTTGGCCTGAACTTCCCCACTGGCTCTCAGGCCCTAAATAACCAAAGCGTCATTCAGTTTTGGGATAGTTTTGTAAAACATCTTGGCAGCCACAAGCTTCAACCGGCCTACCTTTGGGTAAGGGAACAGGCCGGTTCACACAACCACCATTACCATTGCCTGCTGTTGCTGGACGGACAAAAAGTTCAGAATCGCTTTGGCGTTATGAAAGAAGCAGCGAGGTTGTGGGGCGGCATAAACAAATGCGACCCCGCAGGCCTGGTTCATTATGAATGGAATCCATGGATGCTGCGTCGAGGCAGCGCCAGTTATGAACAGGACATGGCCGATTGCATTTACGCGGTCACATATCTGGCGAAAACCTACAGCAAGGGAAATGCCGCGCCCAGACAAAGGGAATTTGGCTATTCGCGCCTTGCCTTCAGCCAGACGGCAAATTGAAAAACTTATAAAAAACAAAAGTAAATAACATGGCTACCGTACTTACAAAAATTAAAAAGAGTACCATCTCCAACATCAAAGGCCGCGAGGTTGTAAGCTACGCGGGCAAACTGGACATTGCGCACCAGCACGGCATTCAAAGCCTGGAGGCCGAAATCTTGCAATTCCCGAATGTTTCCAACAATCACACCGCTATTTGTTCCGCAACGCTTGTTACCAAAGACGGCCAGACGTTCAAGGACATAGGCGACGCCAACCCGGAAAATGTCCCGCCGGCCTGCGTTGGCAGCACCATCCGCATGGCTTCCACCAGGGCCAAGGCCAGAGTGCTTTGCGATGCCTTCAATATTCCCTCGCTGGATGTGGAGATTCAGGACATGCCCCGCCAGTATGACCCGACCGGCGAAGTTATTGATGTTACATATCAAGAGCTTTCACCTCCGCTGGCCCTGCCTGTCGGCGTGTCATCCGGGGGAGGTAGTGGAAATGACAATGGAAGCGGCAACGGCGGCGGAAGCAAGCCGGTCAGCGACAAACAACTGGGGCTAATCAACAGATTGTGCGAAAGTCACGGCCACGACCCGAACGCCCTGACAGTGGAAATGTTCGGCAAATGCCAAACAGACCTTTTGGGCAGCGAAGCCGACAGGATTATAAAACGTCTGAAGCAGTAAGGCATGGGTAAAATGAAGCAATGAAGGTCAGGGGCGATGCCGACAAAGCATCGCCCCTGGCTGTGCAAACAAGCTTGATGCTTTTCGTTTGCACAGGCGCATGGCGCTTGCTTTTGTTCCGGTATTCCTCTAGAAAAATTGGAGGAAGAATTTGCTCCAACCCTGTAGGCGCATCAATCAAACCCCCATTCAAAAACATAGGCCTGAAATCTGCTTGTAAAATCATCCATGCGGTGGTATATTTTACACCATGAACAAGCGCACAATATACACTCAATTACTGGAAGCTTTGGCCGACACTCCGGTTGTTTTTTTGCGGGGGGCCAGGCAAACCGGCAAGACAACGCTGGTAAAACAACTGGCAGAGTCCGACAGCCGCCAATACATCAGCCTTGATTCGGCCACGGCTCTGGCCGGGGCGCTGGATGACCCCACCGGCTTCTTGCGGGGTTTGAAAAAACCTCTGATTATTGACGAAGCGCAACGCGCATCCGCCCTGATGCTTGCCATCAAGGAAGATGTGGATCGTGAGCGCCACGCCGGGCGCTATCTGTTGACCGGTTCGGCCAATATCCTGACTTTGCCGGGCATTGCCGATTCTTTGGCCGGGCGCATGGAAGTGCTTACCCTGTACCCGCTCTCGCAGGGAGAAATGGCGGGTGTGCGGGAAGACTTTATTCACGCGCTGTTTCAAAAAGATTTCCCGCCCCAAAATACGGCGGTTGCAGGGGGCACGGCTTTATTGCCCACGGATTTACTGCGCAAGGACGCGCTTCTGCAAGCCATTGCCGTGGGCGGCTACCCGGAAGTGCTTTCCAGAACCAGCCCGAAACGCCGCGCCGCCTGGTTCGATTCCTACATCACTACTTTGGTAGAACGCGATATCCGCGACATAGCCAGCATTCAGGACATCAGCGGGCTGATCCGCCTGCTGCGGATGCTTGGAGTTCGTTCCGGAACATTGCATAATCAGGCCGAACTTTCGCGCAGCGTGGGAATACCGGCCAGCACCATGGGCAGATACCTGCCGCTATTGGAGGCGCTGTTCCTCGTCTGGTTTCTACCTGCATGGTCAAGCAATTTGAACAAACGGCTGGTGAAGTCGCCAAAGATTCACGTCTGCGATTCCGGCCTGGCCTGCCACCTGTGCGGCGCGGACGCGGAACGCCTGGCCAACGACCCGATTCTGGCCGGGCGGTTGCTGGAATCGTTCGTAGCCGGAGAACTTCTGAAACAGAGCAGTTGGACAAAGCACCCGGTAACGCTCTATCACTACCGTTCGCAAAGCGGGGAAGAAGTGGACGTAATACTGGAAGACAGGGCCGGGCGCGTGGCCGCAGTGGAAGCAAAATTGGCCGCCAGCGTGGCCACGCACGACATCAAGGGGCTGGCGTCCATCCGCGACGCGCTGGGCGACAATTTCATCCGGGGCGTGGTAGTATATACCGGCCAGGAAGTAGTGCCCATGGGCGACAGAATTTTTGCCGTGCCAGTGGGCATGATGTTTGGAGGGGCGTGGGCTTGAGGTTCCCCCACGGCAGGAGGCAGGTTACCCCACAAGATACTCCAAGCTAGGCTGATTGCCATGACCTTACCGGATAAACCCAAGCGTCAGCATGGGCAAACTTTTCATGGGTGGCATTACAGGTTGTGTTACACAATTCCTTACGCTATATTGCTGCGAATAAACTTTTTTACTTTTTTGGCATAAATTGAATAGCCTAACAGCCTGAACTTAATTACCAAATGCTTTGAAGGAATATAGTCTGCATGCCCATACTCCACTGGCTGACCCGCGAAAACGACTTGAAAACATCCGGCCTTGCGCCATATCGCCTGTTAGACCATGTTGAAACTTACGGCGATTCCGATACGGAAAATATGCTCATTCAGGGCGACAACCTGGATGGATTGAAAGCCCTACTGCCATATTACGCCGGCAAGGTGAAGTGCATCTATATTGATCCGCCGTACAACACCCGCAGCGCATTTGAGCATTATGACGACAACCTGGAGCATACAGTTTGGTTGTCCATGATGTATCCGCGATTGGAGATATTGCGGGAGTTGCTAAGTGAGGATGGAAGTATTTGGGTCAATTTGGATGACAACGAAGTCCATTATTTGAAGGTCATTATGGATGAAATCTTTGGAAGATGTAACTTCCAAGCCAATTGTTTTTGGCAAAAAGTTTACTCAGAACGCATGGATGCTAAAGGATTTAGTACATCCCATGACCATATCTTAGTATATGCAAAGTCATCACTATTCTCCCCAAGGCGCATTGCAAAGGAACAAAATGCAGCACAGTTTAATTTTTATGACGAAAAAACATCAAAATATTATCGCCGTCGTTCTTTGAGAAAAGAAGGTTCCGAATCTCTTCGCAAAGATCGACCTTCTATGTGGTACTCCATTACCGCCCCCGATAACTCTTTAATTTATCCAATTAAACCTGATCAAACGGAAGGCCGTTGGCGATGGAAAAAGGAAAATATTGAAAGTAACTTAGCATTGTTAGATTTTGTTTTTAAGAATGAAAAATGGGAAATATATGTAAAACAGTTTATTGAAGAAAGCCCTACACGTCCGCCTGCAACCCTTTGGAGTAATGAGGAAGTAGGGCATAATCATGAAGCAAAGTTAGAAATTCAAACTTTGTTTGCAGATGATGTCTTCGAAACCCCCAAACCAGAACGCCTAATTTGTAGTAGTTCAGACTTGATCTGACAGAGGTCTCCGTTTTGACGGATTTTGTTATATGTTTCCACTCCAGGTGGAGCAAAAATATTTCCCTGTTTCTCGCTGTTTACGCACAAACGGCAGTTCCACGACAAAACATGTTTCAACGCCAGGGGTACTGTGCGCAGAGATTTTCCCGTGATGGAGCCGTACAATCATTTCCGCGAAGGAAAGCCCAAGCCCCGCGCCCGCACCGGAACGGGCCTTGTCCGCACGGTAGAACCGTTTGAAGATATGGGGCAAATCCTCTTCGGGGATGCCCTCGCCGTTGTCTGTGACCTCAAACCGCACTCGCCCACTCAGATCGGCAAGTTTGACGATGATGACGCCATCCTCACCGATGTAGTTGACGGCGTTGCCGATTAGGTTATACAGCACCTGTTCGAG
>JAVBMP010000149.1:0-18526 GCA_031552315.1 Desulfovibrionaceae bacterium
AGCATTTCCTTGGGGGGAATATGTCTACAATTATGCGCCTTGTGGCGTCATCCGCCAATGTTACCACCACTATCCCGGCCGGTACTCAGGTTGCCCTTGACTTTGACCATGCCGATGCCTCTTTCAGCCGTTCCGACAACAGCTTGCTTATAAGCTTTGCCGATGGCGGCAGCATTCTTGTTGAAAATTTCTTCAAAGTGGCGGAAGGCGGCACCCTGCCGGAATTTGTGCTGGCTGACGGTGAAACCGTTATTGACGGCCAAAGCTTTTTGCAGTCCGTTGATTCCGACTTTGACGTAAGCACCGCCGCCGGCGCTCCGCTTGGCGGCAGCTTTGGCGATTATGAAGCGGAAACCGGCAGCCTGGTCGGCGGCGTGGATACGCTGGGCACACTTGGCTCAGATGGGTTCCAGTCCGCCGGTTCCGGCAGCGCTCCGCTTATCAGCACCGGCACGCAACCAGTAGTTCCGGCCGCTGATGAACCGGCTACCCCCGGCGCGCCTGCGGCAACCGGCGCTTCCGGCCCTGCGCCCGCTCCGACACCTGCGCCTACGCCGACCCCGGAACCTGCGCCGGAACCTACTCCTACTCCTACTCCTACTCCTACTCCTACGCCGACCCCCACGCCGGACCCTGAACCGGAACCGGATAACGGCCTGATCAAGTTCAACACCCGCGCCGTGCTTTACGGCAAAAACGCGGTGGCGGAAAATCAGGATTATGGCGTTAAGGTTGACTTTGCCGGGGACCCGCTTTCTGTTGCGTACGCGGGCGGCGCTGCGGACAATTATGTGAATTTTTCTGTTGACGCGGCCACGGGTGAGGTAAACTTCTACCTTACAGCCGCCGGCAAAGCGGCCATTTCTGCCGCCAACGCCCCTGAAATGGAATTTTATTACACGGTGGAAACCGCCGCCGGCAAGCAGACCATTCAGGTTATCATGACTGGCAAGGATGTCTTCCATTCCGCCGATTACACCAGCACGCTGGGTGAACCGGCCCGTAACGCCGTTGTGGATGAATGGCATGGCGGCAAAAACACCGCCGCCAAGGCCTATGATATTGAAAGCAGCGGCAACAATGACCACATAGACCTTACCGGCACCATCAAGGCCGGGTCTGTTGCCGCCGGTGACGGCAATGACAGCGTGTCTGTAAAAAATGCCGGCACCAACACCGTGGCGGTTGACAGCGCTTCCCGCATAGACCTTGGTGAAGGCGACAACGCCCTGAACATAGGCGGCAAGGTTGTCAATTCAAATATTGTGGCCGGTGACGGCAATGACAACATCAATATTGAAGCCACCTTGTCCAGCGGTACCGCTTCTTATTCCACACTTGCCGGAACAGGCATAGATATGGGCGATGGCGACAACCAGCTCAATATCCGGGCCAATGCAAGCGCAAGCAGCATTTTGAACACCTTTGCCGCTGTTGGTTCCACCATTGCGGGCGGTTCCGGCGTAGACGACATTACCATTAACGGTTCCATTAAAACCACCGGCATAGATACCGGGGCCGGGGCGGATGTTGTAAGCATCCACAACCTTGTAAGCGGTGTTGCGGCGGCGGACAGTTCCACCATCAACCTTGGCGACGGCGCAAACCGTCTTTCCGTTGAAGCCATTGGCGGCACCAGCGCTACCTTTAACCAGGTATCGCTTCTCAATTCATCCGTCAGCAGCGGCGCTGATGCGGACAGCTTCAGCATCAAGGGCACTGTCAGAACCACCAGCATAGATACCGGGGCCGGGGCGGATACCGTAAGCATCAGCAGTGTTGTAAGCGGCCCGACCGCGATTGTTGACAATTCCACCATCAACCTTGGCGAAGGCGCCAACCAGCTTTTTGTTGAAGCCGTTGGCAGCACCAGCACCCTTTACAACAAGGTGGGGATGGCCAATTCCTCCGTCAACAGCGGTTCTGATGCGGACAACATCAATATCAGCGGCTTTATCAAGACCAGCGGCATAAACACCGGCGGCGGCGCTGATACTGTAAGCATCAGCAACGTTGTAAACGGCACCGCCGCAGTGGTTGACAATTCCACCATCAATCTTGGTGAAGGCGCGAACCAGCTTTTTGTTGAAGCCATTGGCAGCACCAGCGCCATCTACAACAAGGTTGCAATGGTCAATTCATCCGTCACCAGCGGTTCCGACGCGGACAACATCAATATCAGCGGCACTGTCAAAACCAGCGGCATAAGCACTGGTGACGGCGCGGATGTTGTAAACATTAGCAGCGTTGTAAACGGCACCACCGCGATTGTTGACGGTTCTACCATCAACCTTGGTGAAGGGGCCAACGAGCTTTCAATTGAAGCCATTGGCAGCACCAGCGCCGTCTATAACAAGGTTGCGGTGAACAATTCCACCATAACCGGCGGTGACGACGGCGAAAAGCTGACCATCAGCGGCGCGGTGAAGGGTTCCACCCTTACAACCGGCAACGGCAACGACCTTATTAACCTGAACAATATGGTAAACGGCACCGCCGCGGTGTTTGACACCGGTTCCATAATTCTGGGCAGCGGCGCGGATACCCTGAACATTACAGCGGAACGCAGTGGTGCAACCATACAGAACGTTGTTGCCCTGAACAAGGCCAACATAGACGCCACCAACGGTTCTGAAGCCGACCTGATCAACATAAACGGCCAGGTGCGGGACAGCAACATCAGCACCGGCAGCGGTTCAGACGTGCTGAACTTCAGCGGCATAAGCTCCACATCCGCCACGGCAAGCTATGCCGGTTTGCAGTCTTCAGACCGCAAAAGCTTCTTTGAACTGAATGTGGGTGAAGGCGACAACAGCATAAATATTGATTATTCCGGTTATAACAGCGCCAATGCCGCCAACCGTTCCGTGGGCATGTCCGGCTATGACGTGACAACCGGTTCCGGCAGCGATACCATAAGCATCAGCGCGGATTACGGCATAAGCAACGTCAACCTGGTCAGCGGCGTAAATACCTACCAGCGCGCCGGGGAAATAAACCTGGGCGACGGGGCCGACCTGTTCAAGGTAAACGGCCAGTATGGCGGCATAAACAACGTAAACCTGAACATGGGCACCGGCAATGACCTGGTGGATATTTCTCTGGGCCAGTTTTCCGCCTCAACCAGCGCCCCTTACAGCGCGGTTGAAAATACCAACATCAACCTGGGCACCGGGCATGATACCCTGCGCATCAGCACACAAGGCGTAAACACCAACGCCATGAAGGGTTCCAATGTTTACGCCAATGCCGATGGCCTGGCCGATGTGCTGGATATTACCGGCGTTGTGCGCGACACCAACATCTTCATGGGCAGCGGCAGCGATACCTTGGAATTTAACAGCACAGTGAACCTTGTTCAGGGCAGCGCCTCTGGCGAGGCGTACCATGCCGGGCTGTACACCACAGATAAAACCAAGCACCACACCCTTGACCTGGGGGACGGCGACAACGTGTTGCGCATAGTCTCGGCCAGCACCACAGACTATGATCTGGACGGGCTGGTAGGCGGCACCGGGCAAAGAGCCATGAACAACCTGCGTTCACACGCGGTGGAAGGTTATGACATCTATTCCGGTTCCGGTGACGACAACATCTTCATCAAGGGTGATTACGGCCTTTACAACGGCAAGGACATATCCGCCGGCAACCGGGTGGATTCCTACATTGAACTGAACACCGGGGCCGGTGATGATACCCTGGTCATAGACAGCCACTTCAGCGCCGTGTACAAAAGCAAGATCGATATGGGCGAAGGCGATGACTACGCGCATATCTCAAGCAAGGCGGGCGTGTTCGCCCTGCTGCATGATGCCGGCATAGACATGGGCAGCGGCAATGACACCCTGCGCCTTGATTTCGCCGACATGCTGGTTACCCAGTATGATACCGGCGCAAACGGGTTCTCTGATTACAAAAATAACCCCTTGTCCGGTTATTTTGACAACAACCAGCCGGATGCCACCATCAACCTTGGTGACGGCAATGACTACCTGCTGATCCATTCGGACTATGAAACCCTTAGCACCAATGACAAGCTTATTATGCCCTACCACACCACGCACCTTGACGGTGGGGACAATGAGGCCCTTACCATAAACAGCATGGGCGATAACAGCACCGTGAACGTGGGCGACATTTTGGGCTTTGGCGGCCGTCTGGCCGGGCTGGTAAGCAGTCAGAACCTTTATGACCACGACATAAAGAACTTTGAATCCCTGCTGATTGGCGGCGGCGAGCACGACACGTCCATCAGCCTGGACAACCTGCTTTCCTTTGTGGACAGGCTGGAAGCCGGCAACGCCAACGACATAAGCTCCATAGTGGTAACCGGCAACGCGGTAAGCAACTTCAACAACAACGGGCACGAACTTAACCAGACCGCCAGCAATGTAAGCATTGAAGGGCTGGACGGGCAGTTTAACGCCTATACCATCGACCCGGGCGACGGCGGCATGGAAATGCAGATATTCCTGCAAATTCTGGCCAACGGCTGATCATAACCCGCCTGGCCGGTTCGGAAACTGAACCGGCCAGGCGCTTTGCAAAAATAAAAAAACAGCCTCAAAAAAGTATCCCCGGCTTCAAACCGGGGATACTTTTTTTTCGCCGTCTTGCGGATTTTTGGCGAATTTTTGAGACAAGTCACATTCCTGCCGGGGGCTTTAAGCTAAACAGTTTGCCAGGCTTTGAGGCTGTTGCGCAATGGCCTCGCAACGATAACCCGACAAACATCGCAAGAGGGCAGGCATGAAGAAAAAATCAGGCGGCGCGGCCGCCGGGCAGGAAATAAACGGCCAGAAAATTACCGGCCAGGCGGAAGGAACAAAAAACGCGGCAGCCGGGACAGCAAGCGCGCAAAACCCTGGCGGGCCGCAAAAATGGCTGGGCAGGCCACTTTTTCTTCAATCTGCCGTGCAGTATCTTTTTTTGGCTTTCTATATTTACGTGGGCCTGTGTTTTTTCTTTTACGTAATGTGGGCCATAGGCTACAGCAACGTGTTTGTCTCGCGCCCGCCTTCGGTGGAAGCCTTTTTGCCCATTGGCGGGCTGATGAGCCTGAAGCGCCTGCTGCTTACCGGGCAATATGACCCAATTCATCCGGCCGGGCTTACCATACTTATTATGGCCCTTGTAACCTCGTTTTTTTTGCGCAAGGGCTTTTGCGGCTACCTTTGCCCGGTGGGCGCGGTAAGCCGCCTGCTGGAAAGGCTGGGCCAGCGCCTTGGGCTGCAACGCCAACCGCCGCGCTGGCTAAGCTGGCTGCTTACCCTGCCTAAGTATTTTTTGCTGGCCTTCTTTTTCTACATCGTCCTTTGGAGCATGGACGTAGCGGCAATTGAAGGCTTCATGCAAACCCCCTATTATATTGTGGCAGATAGCAAAATGCTGCTGTTTTTCTTGCGCCCCACAACTTTTGTGCTGGTAGCCCTTGGCGTGCTGGCGCTGGGGTCTTTGCTTGTGCCCGGCTTCTGGTGCCGGGGCTTTTGCCCATACGGCGCGTTTTTGGGGCTTTTTTCCCTGTTTTCGCCAACTGCCGTAACCCGTGACGCGGAAACGTGCATTCAGTGCCGGGCCTGTTCCAGGGCCTGCCCAACCCGCATTGCCGTGCATAAAAAGCAGCGGGTGAATGACCCGGAATGCCTGGGCTGCACCCGTTGCGTAGCGGCCTGCCCGGTCAAGGGCTGCCTTAACCTGAGCGTGGGCTACGGTAAAAAGACCAGGCGCATTCCGGCCTGGGGCCTGGCCGCCGCGTCCCTGCTGGTGGTGCTGGCGCTTTTTGCCTGGGCCTGGTCCACCGGGCATTGGGACAACAACATCCCGCCGGAAATGCAGCGCATGCTGCATCGGGATATTCAGCTTTTTCAGCATCCGTAGGATTAGGAAGGCCTTTGGCGGAGGCTGCTGGGGGCTTGCCTTTTGGGCGGCTGGCGCGGTGGTGGGCGGGGGCGTTCGGCTTGGGCGTTTGCTGAGGGACGCGGTGTTTGGCGGGCTTCGTCCGCTGGGCGGGGGTGTGTGGCGGTTTTATTTGTTTTTCCCTGACCGCAGGTGGGTCGCCTGCCCGGCGGGGGGCAAGAGGGGGGGCAGCGTTGCCCCCCCCTCTTGCATCTCCCCCCTACGGCAGGGGGCTCGCCGCCCCCTTGCATCCCCGCATTAGGTCACGGTGTGAAAGAGGTGGTTCCCACGGGGTGGTTGCCCAGCCCGGCCAGACGGAATATCAGGTTCGGATGCGCGGGGGCGTTGGTCGCTAAGAGGTGGGTTTTTGGGCTTGCCCTTTGGGCGGCTGGTGCGGTGTTTGGCGGGGGCGTTCGGTTGCTTGGGGGGGAGGCTTTGGGTGCTTGGTTACCGGGGGGCACTTGCCGTGAGGGCGTTCAGCTTTGGGCGATTGGTTGCTTAAGGGTATTAGGCTTGGGGGCGTTCGGCTTTGGGCGCTTGGTTGCCGGGCTGTGGTTGCCCTTTGGGCGGTTTGGCGCGGCTTGGGCAAGCGGGCTGTTACGCAATGGCCATGGTCTCTTCAAGGAAGTTTGGCATTGGCAGAATCATGAATAAGATAACGCCGGTTGTTTTGGCAACCGGCGTCAGATTGTTTATGATTTGTTTGTTGGCGGCGGGGTTAGACTGACGATGTGGCGGCCTTGCCATACATGGTAAGTTCCTCATTGGCACTGATGGCTTGAACAAGCAGTTCATTGGTGCCCTTGCGCACAAAGTCGGCCGCCATTTTGGTGGCGTTGGTCATGGCCTTGGAGTTTGATTTGCCGTGTGAAACAATGGCAACCCCGTTTACGCCCAAAAGGGGCGCGCCGCCATATTCGGCGTAATCCATAAAGCGGGCAAAGCGGGAAAGCGCCCCACGGGCCAGCAAGGTGCCAAGCTTGGCGGAAATGTTTGACAAAAGCGCCCGCTTCAACATGCGGGAAATGCTTGATCCAAGCCCTTCAGAAAGCTTAAGGGCCACGTTGCCCACAAAACCGTCGCACACAATCACATCAACATCGCCGGTAAAAATATCGCGTCCTTCCACGTTGCCCACAAAATTCAGGTTGTTGGCAAGCTTGATCAGGTCATAGGCCTCTTTTACCAGGGTATTGCCCTTGCCTTCTTCCTCGCCAATGGAAAGCAACCCTATTTTGGGGGTGGCGCGGTTCATGACCGTTTTGGCCAGGGCGTTGCCCATAAGGGCAAACTGGAAAAGGTGATAGGGCTTGCAGTCCACATTCGCGCCAACGTCAAGCAGCAGGGTGGGGTTTTGCTCTGAAGGGAGTATAGTGGCCAGGGCCAGGCGATCCACCCCGGGTATGCGGCCCATGACAAACATGGCGCAAGCCACGGAAGCGCCGGAATGCCCGGCGCTGACTACCCCGTCGGCCTGACCTTCCTTCACCAGGCGGCAGGCCACCTGAATGGAGGCGTCTTTTTTACGGCGCAAAATATCCGAGGGCTTGTCTTCCATGTGCACAACATCAGACGCGTGCGCAATGTCTATGGCAAGCCCGGAGGTTTTGTGCTTGGCAAGTTCTTTTTGAATTTCATCAGACTTGCCAACCAAAATAATTTTGCAGCCGTCCTGCCGGGCAGCCTCAATAGCGCCCGGAACAATTACGGACGGGCCGAAATCTCCACCCATCGCATCTACAGCAATAACCGGTCTGGCCTTGCCAGTGCTTTGCGACTGCGGCATACGGGCTTATTCCGCAACAGCTATATACTGGCGGTCACGGTAGCTGCCGCAGGAAGGGCATATGCTGTGGGGAACGGTGTGTTCGCCGCATTTGCAAAGCACAAGAGTGGGCACATCCACTTTGTGGTGGGAACGGCGCATACCTTTTCTGGATTTGGATTTTTTTGTTTGTTGAACGGCCATGTTGTTGCTCCTTGACTATATCGGCCCCAGGTAGGGCCGGCTTGATTTGCTTATGTATGAATGCCTGAAAACGGTATAAAAGCTTCCCGCCGCCTAAAGGTCAGTTGGAAGCGGAACCCCGGTCTATTTTCAACCCGCGCAATACGGCCAGGCGCGGGTCGCCGGCCTCGTCCGCGCAATCGCAGTTGCCCTGTTTGCGGTTTGTGCCGCATATGGGGCAAAGGCCGGGGCAATCGTCGCTGCACAGCGGTTTTACCGGCAGCGCCAAAGAAAACTCTTCCCAGGCCAGGGCGGCAAGGTTTATTTCAATTTCTTTTGCCATGCGCGGGCCGCTTGGCGCAAAACGCATTACGTTATAATCCACCTCATTGTCCAGCATTGTTTTGGGGGCCGGTTCCTCTTTGGATTTAAAGCCCTTTACCGGGTCAATGGTAAATTCTTCAAGCGGGTACGGTTCAAAATCTTCAACCGTCTGGTTTACTTCAACCAGAGCCTCTTCAGCGCAACGGTTGCAGGGCATGGCAACCTGGCCGGTAATGCGGCCGCGCACCCAAATGCCTTCTTCCTGAGGCAGCACATGCAGCGTTGCCTCAAGCGGACGGGTAATGGAACAGCTTATGCCGAACTCCCGCAAGGGGGCCAGCCAGATGTTTTGATCCACCAGCTTGAAGTCCGCCCCTTCTTCAGGAATGCTCTTCAGGGCTATCCAAAAATTGCCAGAAAGCGAATCTTCCATAAAATATCTTGATATTTCCAGTTGTTATAATTAAAACCCGAAAAAAGCCCGCAAGGGTCTTTTAAAAGGCGCAGAGCATTACTACATGCGAACTTGGGGTGTTGTCAAGAAAAGGCTTGCTTTTTTTCCGCAGTCTGTGTATTAATCCCGTTCCTGACGTTAAAACAGCCTGTTGCGTCCGGCTTTGACGGGCGGCAGGCAGTTAGATATTCAAGAGTTTTTTTAATATATGGAGGATCCCATGTCACTTAAAAGCGAAGCGCTGGCCCAGAAGGCCCAGTCCAGAAAAGCTGTGAAATATTCCAGAGAATGCGAAGTTTGCGGCAAAAAGCCCCAAACCGGCCACCTGGTCAGCCACTCCAACATCAAAACCAACCGGGCCTTTAACCCGAACCTGCAAAAGGTGCGCCACCAGAAGGCCAATGGCGAAGTGGTAACCCTGTGCGTGTGCACCCGCTGCATCCGTTCCGGCGCTGTTACCAAGCCGGTGGCCCGCAAGGCCTAGTTCCTTTTGTCCAGATTTTTTAAGCCCGGCGGTCGCTGACTGCCGGGCTTTATGTGCTTTCTGGAACTGGCCGGCACGTCCGGGGCGCGTTAATTAAACCGGGATTGTTGCGCAATGGCCTTGAACTGATAAAATTACCCCCGACAAACAAAAAAAGTTTGCCGGGGGTAATTTTATGGTTTGGGTAAATTCCCGCTGGAGGCCATTGTGCAACGGCCTCCGCTGGAAAGTTTTGCCGCTGCGGTATTATGTTCAGGCGCATGCCTGCATACATGCCGGTTTCAGGCATGCCCGGTTCAGAGGGCAAAAGGCACCTCGTGACTACACTGCCTAAGACAATATGCCGTTGGCAATAAACATATCAAGCAAAGACCCTATGCCTTCCGCCGTAAGTTCCTCACCCGGCTTGCGGCACCAGTATTGCCCGCCTATTTCAATGGCTGGCAGGCGGTCTTCTATGCCGGCCCGGCTTATGTAGCCGCGCCCGTGGTTGCTTATGGCAATGATGTGGGGAAGGCCTTTTTGCGCCAACACCTGTTCCAGCAACTTTTCTTCACGCGCGCAACGTTCTTTGTCCAGGTCATACACACAGACGGAATAGATTTTGCTCATATGTTTTCTCCATGAAGTTAATTAATTTATTATTGATTGTTTTAATTTTTCAAGCGCGGGCGTCAAAGCAAAGATAGCCGCCGGAACCTTGTCGCGGTTCCGGCGGCTATCAAGATAATGCAGCTTTGGCAAATGTCAAGCTGCGACTGGCAGGGTGGGCGCTGCCTTAACGTGACAGCTTGATGGCCTGGGCGGCAATGAACTCGCCTTGCCAACGGGCAATGGTCAGTTCATTCTCTGAAGGCCTGCGGCTGCCGTCGCCCCCGGCAATGGTGCCCGCGCCGTAGGGGGAACCGCCGCTCATGGCGGAAATATCTGAAAGCGCGGGGTGGGTGAAGGGCGCTCCGCCAATCAGCATGCCGTGGTGCAGCATGAAGGTGTGGAAGCTGAAAATGGTTGTTTCTTGCCCGCCATGCTGGGTGGCGGTGGACGTGAAGGCGGAACCAAGCTTGCCTACCAGGGAACCCTTGGCCCAAAGCCCGCCGGTGCGGTCAAGAAAGGCCCGCATTTGCCCGCACATGCAGCCGAAACGGGTGGGGGAGCCAAAAATTATGGCATCAGCCTCTACCAGGTCTTCAACCGTGGCAACGGGCAGGTGTGCGCCGCGGGCTTCCGCCGGGGCGGCGTTCATGGCTTTAAGCACTTCTGGCGGAAGGGTTTCCGCAACTGTTTTCAGTATGGGGGTGCCCCCGGCGGCGCTTACGCCTTCCGCTATGGCCTGGGCCAGGGTGTAAATGTGGCCGTACAGGGAGTAGAAACAGATAAGGGTTTTCATGCTGCGTCTCCAGTATATTTTATTAAGCCGGAAAAAGATTCCGGTATTAGCTATTATTACTATAATTTCTTTTTTTGGGCCAGCTTTTTTTTCACGTCAGCTTTTCCCGTGTCATATTTTTTCCCGAACGGGTTTTTTCGGCAATTTTTTTTGGCCCGTTTTTTCAGGCCCACTTTTTCAGGCCCGCTTTTTTCAGGCCAGGTAAAATGAAAAACAGTTTTTACCCTTTGCCTTTGCCTGGTACAGGGCCTTGTCGGATTTTTGCGCCAGCGTGGCGTAGTCTGTGCCGTCTTGCGGGTAAATGGCTACGCCTACGCTACAGGAAATGTTCAGCCCGCCCAGTTCCGGCATTTCAAAATCGCGCAGCAGGCCGCAAATTCTTTCCGCGCATATTTCTATGTGCTTCAAGTTGGTTATGCCGGTTAAAAAGGCGATAAATTCATCGCCCCCGACGCGCCCGGCAATGTCGTATTTGCGCACCACGCGGGTAAGGCCTTCCCCAAGCTTTTTCAGCAAAAGGTCGCCGTTTTGGTGCCCAAGCTTGTCATTTACCTGCTTGAAGTTGTCTACATCAATAAAGATAAAGGCCGCGTTGCTGCGGGACGCGTCTTCGGCCAGCCATTCTGAAATAAGGGTGCGCGTGGTCTTGTGGTTGTAAAGCCCGGTAAGGGAATCGGTTTGCGCTTCCTTCAGCACGTTTTGCAGCAGGCTGTTGCGGCGCTGTTCTTCCGCGTAACTTATGGTAATGTCGTTGCAGCTGACCAGAATGGTCTTGTCAACCTTGTCATAATAAACATATTTTATAAGCTTGCGCGTGTAGCCCCGGGCGGGGTGCTGAATGCCGCAGGTCAGGTTGTGTTCCCCGTTCGCTTCCAGCGCGGCCAGCACCACCGGCAGGCTGGTTTCATGCGCGGCCCTTTCAATATCTTCCGCTGCCGCGTGGTTGCGCAAAAAATCCGCCATTTCCACGGAATATATGTTGCAATTCCGCGCGGGCAACGGGGTGCCGTTGTCGTTGTGGTGGAACATTATATAGCTGTCGTTGGCGGAATTGACATGCAAAAAAAAGTCGCAGTTGTCATAGACAAAACGGTCAACAACCCCTTTAAGGAGTTTTTGCGATGTTATGTTGGCGGCGCAAACAATAATGCGGTCAGAAGGCTTTGCCGCGCCCGGTATGACTATGGCGGTAATTTCAACCCATTCATGATGCTGGCCTTTCAGAATGCGCACATCCAGCTTTTTGAACTGCGCCCCGCTGTGCATCAGAAGGCGCAGTGCATCCAAAGAAAAGCTTTCCAGCATGCGTTCACGGTCAACCTTCGCAACGTAGCTTTCCGCAAACTTCCCAAGAATGGCCGCAAAGGGCAGGGTGTGCCGGGTCATTTCCGGGTTGGACGAGCTTTTGGCAATCCAGACGCTTTCATTTGTCAGGTCAATTTCGGCAATATCCGTATAGATGGCCCCAAAGGCCTGAAAAAAATCTTCTGTAATGGTCTGGCTTTTTTCCGCTACATCAAGCGGGGTCTCCACAGACATTTCTTCATTCGTTGCATTGAACATAATGGTTAAGTTATCAGGCCCGGACGCGTCCGCCTGGCTGGGTAAAAATTAATTTTTTTTAAATACTATTTAATGGTAATATGTATAACCGCATATCATGTTCAGGCGCTTAGAGCAAGGTATTTCAATCTGAAAAGGCATGAATATATTCTTAAGGCAAATAAATAAAAAAAATTTCCAAATCACCCTAAAGTTTATTCTGAAGCCTGCCGATAAGCGGGTTAAGCATTCCCATAAAGAGGGGGCAGCATATGCAAATATATAACAATCCTTATACCGTTCCGCCCGGTTCCGGCGGAATATCCGCCATAAGCGGGGCAAGGCCGTACGGCGGCCAGCCGGGACAAAATTCCGGCGTGCGTTCCGGTACTCCGGAATTGTTGCCGTCTGTTACGGAATACAAGTCCGACAGCCTGCGCCAGGTGTACCGGGGGGAAACCTACGGCCCGAACGCCCGGTTGCGCGGGCCGGAAGCGGGAAGCGGCCAGGCGGATCCCGCCGGTCAGGCCGCCCGGCTTGACCCGGCATCCGAACGCACCCTGAACCGTCTGGAGGCCAGAGACCAGCAGGTGCGCGATACGGAAGACGCCAAGGGCAAGGCCGTTGGCGGCGGCGACCAATATATCTATCAAACCGGGCCGGACGGGCAGCGCTACGCCATAGGCACAAAGCCGCATCTGGTGCGCCCGCATGGCGCTGGCGCGGAAGGCGCGGCGGAAGGGCCCGGGCTGGAAGGCGCAAGTCTGCCTGGCGGCAGTCCCTTGGCCGGCAGTTCTGTAGCCGGGCGGCCTGAATCCGGGCCGGGCAATGAAGAATTTACAAGCCGCCTTGAAAGCCGCGACCAGGAAGTGCGCCAGCATGAACATGCCCACCTCGCGGCAGCTGGGCATGCGGCCGCCGGGATGCCGGAATATGACTACCAGGTAGGGCCGGACGGCAAGCGCTACGCGGTTGGCGGTTCCGTAAACATCAGCCTGACCTCTGTGCCCGGAGACCCGGACGCCACGCGCCGCAATGCGGATTCCGTAATCCGGGCGGCCATGGCCCCCGGCAGCCCGTCCGGGCAGGACTACAAGGTGGCGCAAGACGCCCGTTCCATGAAGTCACGCGCGGACGCGGAAGAAACGCGCATGGAAAAGGCGGAACAAGAGGAACTGCAAGGCGCGCGTGACGTGGACGCGGCCCAGTCCGCCCAATGGCGCAAGGCCATGTCCGCATACGGCGGGGCGGTTTCCAACAGCCTGTTGATGCAGTCTATGGCCTAAACAGGGCATTTTGGGCCGTAAAGGCCCGGCGGCGTACCTTCACCCAGTGGCGCGGGCCGTTTTGGCGTAACGGCCCGCGCCGCGTTTTTTTGGGCGTCAATTCGCCCGGCGCGCCTGAAACTTGCAGGTCTTTTTTGCTTGCGCTCTATTGCTTTAATGAAAAATAGACGATAATGCCTTTATATGTGTTCCGTGATTTTTAACGAAGCTACAAGCAGTGAGGAAGATATATGAACAGAAAGCCTGAACAGGGCGGCGTTGAAAGCGCCCCTATGGAACAGGTGCGCGACCTTTTGTTCGGCGCGCAGCTGAAGGAAATGGAAAACCGTTTTTTGCGGCAGGAAGAACGCTTTACCCGTGAAGTTTCCGATTCTCAGGTATTGCTGCAAAACCGGCTTGATTCTCTTGAAAGTTTTATGAAAAACGGGCTGGCCCAAATTGTGGCCCGTATAAAAGACGAGCACGATGAAAGGGAAGAAGCCCTTAGGGATGAACAGCGCGAAAGGCAAAACCAGCTTAAGACGGAACAGAAGGATCGCGCCGAACACCTTGAAAAAATAGCGGAAGAAATAAAGGCCCTGGCCGATGGCTTTGAGCGCAAGCTCACCAAGGTTGCCAACCTGCTTGACCATACGGAAAGGGAACTGCGCCGCCTGGTGCTTGAAGAAAGCAACCGCCTTTCCGGCCAGACCAATGCCCGCTACCAGGACGCCCTTGCGGTTGTAGCCAGCACGGCCTCGCAAATACGCCATGACATGGTCTACCGTTCCGCCCTTTCCGGCATGTTCACAGATGTTGTGATGCGCCTGGGTGAACCGGCGGAAAGCGGCTTGCCCCTGTCATCTGACGATCTGGCCCCGGCCCCCGTGCGGCTGCGCCCTGGCGCGCAAAACGCCGCGCCTGTGCCCGTGCCCGTGCCCGTGGATGGTGAAAGCCAGGTATGAGCGACGCTCCCCCGGCCGCGCCGCTTGCGCCGGACGCCGAACTGGAGCGTCTGCGCGAGCTTTTGCTGGTTGAAGACCGCAGCGCCTTCAACCATCTGGCCTCACGCTTTGCGGACAAGGAAACTTACGCCCGCGAAGTAAGCGAGGTGGTAACGGAAGCCCTTTACCTGCGCAGCGCGGAAGACGACCGCCTGAATACCGTGCTGCAACCCACGGTGGAACATATTGTCAAGGGCGCTTTCAAGCGCAACCCGGCGGAATTTGCGGAAGAAATGTTCCCGGTCATTGGCCCGGCCATACGCCGTTCCATAGCGGAAACCTTCCGTTCCATGCTTCAGGGCTTCAGCAAAAGCATGGAAATGAGCTTTTCCTGGCGCGGCCTTTTGTGGCGGCTTGAAGCCTTGCGCAGCGGCCGCCCCTTCAGCGAGGTTGTAATGCTGCACAGCCTGGTATACCGGGTGGAGCAGATTTTTTTCATCCATTCGGAAACCGGCCTGCTGCTTGACCACCTGGTGAATGAAGGGGTAGAAACGCAAGACGCCGACCTGGTTTCCGGCATGCTGACAGCCATTCAGGATTTTGCGCGCGACTGTTTTTCCGGCGGGGCAAATATCAATGTGAACGCGGAGGCCGAAACCGGGCCCGAAAAAACAGGCGGCCCAGACAACACAGGCGGCCCAGACAAAACAGGCGACCCGGACAAAGTTCTGGACAAAGCCCCGGGCAAGGCCCCGGACAAAGTTCCGGGCCCGGACAAGGTAAGCGGCAACATAGACAGCATGCACCTGGACGACCGCACCATCCTGCTGGCCCGCAGCCGCAAGGCTTACCTGGCCTGCGTTATTAACGGCAACCCGCCGGTGGCCCTTCAGGAACAGCTAAGGGACGCGCTTGACCTGGCCATTCTGGATTGCCTTGAACTTTTTGAAAATTTTAGCGGCGAGGTGGCCCCCTTCCAACGCGCCCGCCCGCATTTTTTGCCCCTGCTTATTACCCGTGTGGCGGAAAAAAGCAAATACCACCTGCTAAGCCTTGTGCCCGCCGCCTTTATCATCACGCTTGTCCTTGGCGTGGGTTACATGGTCTACTACCAGTGGGACTGGAACAGCTACATTGAAAAACTTGACGCGCAGCCCGGAATAATTGTTACAGAGGTTGAACGCAACCTGTTCAACCCCTGGAAGGTAAGCTGCATGCAAGACGCGCTTTCAGAAGACCCAAAGGCCTTCCTTGTCAAGCAGGGCTTCCCGGAAAAAGACCTTGCCCTGCGCGCCATTTCCTACCTTTCACTGGATGACGACATGGTGGCGTTGCGCGTGCAAAGCAGCATAAAAAACCTGCCCGCCGGCGTGCAAATGCGCTTTGACAGTGACAGCGGCACCGTATACTTCACAGGCGAGGCCCCGTTGGAATGGACAGCGGCGGCGCGGGAAAAGGCCCTTTCCATACCCGGTGTGAACGATGTGGTTACCAGCGGCCTTAAAGACCCGCGCACAGACCGTTTGCGCGATCTTATAAAAGCCGTTGAAGGGGCCCGCGTTTACTACGATGTGAACCAGTCCGTGCCCACGCAAGATTCGCAGCGCAGGCTGGAAACAGCGGTTGACAAGCTGGTGGAGCTTGATAAACTGGCCCGCGAAATGGGCATAAGCGTAAGCCTTATTATCTACGGCCACGCGGATTCCACCGGCAGCGTAAAATATAACTATGAACTGAGCCAGGAACGGGGGCGCTACCTTGCGGGCCTGCTTTATACCCGCGGGGCGGCCATTCCGGTAAACACCTACGGCATGGGTTCCGACCAGGCGGCGGAAAACAACGTGGACGCGGCCGATGCCCAGTCCAGCCGCCGCATAGACCTTAAGGTAAACCTTTCCCGCGTAGGCAGCGCCATGCAGGATATTTTCGGGGACGCCGGCCGTTAGAGCATTTTGTCATTGAAATTATCTATCCAGATAAAATGCTTTGAACAAAATTCGTTTTTGTGCCCGCGTTGCCCGGGCCGCATCAATTCACCTTAACTCACACCAATAATTATCCGGGTTTATTGTGCATATCATCCAAGCCAGCCTTCATCATACCCCTGAACTTCTTTCCCCGCTTGCCGCCTTGTTGGGGCAAGGCTCTGCCGTGACGGCGGGCAACTTTGACGGCCTGCACCTTGGGCACCAAAGCATCATAACCGCGCTTAAGGAAGAAGCCGCCCGGCTGGGCCTGCCCTCGGCGCTGATAACCTTTTCACCCAACCCGCGCCTGTTTTTTCGCCGTGCGGGGGGCCAAGGTGCGTC
The DNA here is from genome assembly GCA_031552315.1 of Desulfovibrionaceae bacterium. Classification (GTDB taxonomy): domain Bacteria; phylum Desulfobacterota; class Desulfovibrionia; order Desulfovibrionales; family Desulfovibrionaceae; genus JAVBMP01. The sequence continues at coordinate 16,553 of JAVBMP010000149.1, forward strand.
AGGAAGCCAGGGCGCGTCAGGAGGGCAGGGGGGATCCGGGGGCCAGTGGCCTTCCGGGGGCCAAGGGCCTTCCCGGGGTCAGGAAATTCCCGCAGGTGCAGAAACGGCAGAAACGGCGGAAGCGGGTGGAATGGGCGGCGCAGCCGCGCCTGCCGCTTCAAGACCAACGGCAGCCCCCACAGCGGCGGATTCCGCCGCGCGAGACCTTACCCCACTGCCGCAAAAGCTTGAAATGCTTGAGGCCCTTGGCGTGGATATAACGCTGGTGCTCAAGTTTGACCAGGAGTTGGCCGACCAGGAGGCAGAAGCCTTTATTCGCGGCTTTTTGCTGCCCGTGCTGCGCTGCCGTTCCGTAGTGGCCGGTTATGACTGTTCTTTTGGCAAAGGGCGTGAAGGCAACGCGGATCTTTTGCGCCGGGTGGCGCAAACCCTTCCCGCCGGGCAGGGCTTCAGCGTGCGGGAAGAAGCTCCCCTTCTGGTGAAGGGAGAACCGGTAAGTTCCACCCGCATCCGCAAGCTCCTGCTGGCCGGGGAAATTGCCGACCTTCCGGCCCTGCTGGGGCGGCGCTATACGGTTTTTGGCCCGGTGGTGGAAGGGTACCGGCGCGGCGGCCCCCTGCTGGGCTTCCCCACAGCCAATATCCGGGCGGATGACTATTTTTTGCCCGCCCAGGGGGTTTACGCAACCTTTGTGGAAATGGGGGGCAAGCTTTGGCCTTCCGTAAGCAGCCTTGGCTTCAACCCAAGTTTCGGCAACCAGTCCATCAGCCTGGAAACCCACATTCTGGACTTTTCCGGCGACCTTTACGGGCAAAACCTTACCCTGCATTTTGTGGAAAGGCTGCGCCCGGAACAACGCTTCAACAGCCTGGAAGACCTAAAAAGGCATATCCAGCTGGACATAGACCACGCCCGGCGCATCTTCGCGGCTATTTAGGCAGTGCCGCCAAAATTTACCCTTTTGCGGACGCTGCCCAAGATTGATTGTGGACGCTGCCCAAGATTGATTGCGGACGCTGTTCAATGTTTAGGCCATTACACAATGGCCTCAGATTGATTCATGAACAAGGCATGCCAAAATGAAAAAAATCATACTTTCTTCTATAATTTGCGCGGCGTTTTTGCTTGCGCCCGTCATGTCCGGCAATTTGGCCCTGGCGGCGGAAAAGGCCCCGGCAGATACCATTGCCGCCCTGCAAAACGCGGTGGATACCCGCAACAGCAAGGATGCGGAAAAATACATAGACCTTGACCGGGTTACCGGCAACGCGGTCAATACCCTGCTGCCCATAGTGTGCAAGGCCATTGAAAGCTCGCAGCTGAAGCTGGAACCGGGCGTTGCCGCCCTGCTTTCATCCGTCAATTCCGGCAACGCGGCGGCCCGCCTTATGGCCACGCAATTTGTTGTGGCGGAAACACGCAAATTTGTGCTGTACGGGGTGGAATCCGGCAGCTTCGCCGGCAAGCCCGTGGCGGCCCCGCAGGCGGATGGCGGCATGTTTTTGACCCTTGGCGGCATAGACAAACACAGAAAGGAATTTATAAAAACCCGCACAGTGGAAGAAAGCGGCAATAAAGCCGTGGTGGCAACCAGTATTAAAGACTATTCCAACGGGTCAGTCTATAATTTGTTATTGGATATGGAAAAACATAATGATACCTGGCGCGTTGTGAACATAAAAAACGCGGAAGATTTGCTTAACCTGGTTTTTCATTAGAGTGGTTTACGCTTGAAATAGTCGCTTAACGGCGAGCAAAGCTCGCCTACTATTTCGCGGCAAGGATTTGAAGACAAATCCTTGCTGAGCAATTCACTCATTTCAATCGTAAATTGAGGCTGTTGCACAATGGCCTTTTTGCCCTTTTACTGCGTCGTGCTTCGTCCCGCGCGAAGGTCATATATGCTTGAATATACTCCCTCCGCACGGAACTACGGAATAGGGGCACTCCTTGTAAAAGAACAAAAATTCTCAT
>JAVBMP010000001.1:0-8857 GCA_031552315.1 Desulfovibrionaceae bacterium
AGGGCGGCGTAGTCATCGCCGGGGCCGGCATCTTCCACGTTGTAGGCGCGCCAGTCTTCCCGCAGGGGGCGGCCATCTTCAAACACCACCATGCCCGCCTTGGTTTGCGCGCCGCCGGTGTGAGAAATATCCACCGCTTCAATGCGTTTGACCGGGCGGGGGCTGTGCAGGGCCTGGGCCAGCGTTTCCGCCAAATCTTCATTGCGCATGTTTTTGGCGTATTCCCGCGCGTTGGTGGCCGCCAGGCTGACCAGACGCTCCTCGTCCGGGCCGCGCGGGGCGGAAAGGCGCACGGAGCGGGCTTTGCCCGGCCTGGGGGCTGCGGCTTCATTCGCTTCCCCAGCCGCTTCCCCAGTCACTTCTCCGTCCGCTTCTTCATCGTTTTCTTGCGCAAGGTCGCCAAGCAGGGCTTCCAGCGCGGTAATTTCATCCGCGCGGTTTTCCGGCGCATCGGGATTTTCCGCATTTCTCGCGGCTTCCGCAACAGAATCTTCACCTGACGTGGACAGGAAGGGGCTGATGATGCGCGGCGGCACGTTGCCGTTTTGCGTGTAAAATTGCAGCAAGAAGCTTAAAATAAGTTCCGGCGCGTCTTCCAGCGCCAGCCCGGCCCAGAAAAAGCTGCGCCCGCCCAACAGCGTGCCCTGGCGCACAAAAATCAGCCCCAGGGCCAGCCCGCCGGTGGCTTCGGCCACGCCCAGCACGTCCAGGTCAGCATAGCCGGGCAGCACCACGGCCTGACGTTCCACAGTTTTTTCCACGGCCTTTATTTGATCGCGCAAATCCGCCGCATCTTCAAAACGCAGGGCTTCAGAGGCCTCCAGCATCTTTTCTTGCAGGCGGTCTATCAGGTCGCGTGAGCGCCCGGTAAGCAGCATGGCTACCTGCTTCAGGCGGGCGGCGTATTCCGCCGGGTCAAGTTCTTGCACGCAGGGGGCGGAACATTGCCCAATGTGGTAATAAAGGCAAGCTTTGTTGCGGTTCTTGAAGGCCCGGTCATTGCAGCGGCGCAGGCGGAAAATGCGGTGCAGGGCCTTCCAGGTGGCTTTGGCGTCCCCGGCGGAGGAAAATGGGCCGAACAATTTTACGGAACCGTTGTTGCGCTTCTTGCGGGGCTGGCGGGTAAGTTCCAGCCTTGGGTAGCTGTGGCTGTAGTCTATGCGGAACAGGATGTAGTCCTTGTCGTCACGCAGCACAATATTATAGCGCGGGCGGTGCTTTTTGATAAGCCCGGCTTCCAGCAGCAGGGCCTCTTTTTCCGTAACCGTGCTTATGGTTTCCAGCGAGGCCGCCTGGCTGACCATGACGCGCGTCTTCGGGGCCAGGCTGTGTTCTTCGCGAAAGTAGGAAGCCAGACGCTTGCGCAGCACCTTGGCCTTGCCTACATACAGGATGCGGCCGTGTTCGTCCTTGAACAGGTAAACGCCGGGCGTAAGGGGAATGGTGTCAAAATCTGGCTTGTTCATGGGGTGGAATGGAAGGGTGAAGATTTTTGCCTCCGGCGGGCAAGGGCCGGGGGCCCTTGCAACCCCGACAGGTCAATTGTGGGGGCCGGAAGCGTGGTTAAATATCCTGATTGAGGGGCCTTGGGGAAACCATTTCCCCAAGTGGGGTTCAGGGGCGAAGCCCTTGGCCGCCGGAGGCATCTGCTTTTATTCTGCCTGGCCTTATTCCGCCGGGCCCTTGTGCATCTGGATGCCGGAATTGTTGAACCCGGCGTCCACAAAAATTACCTCGCCGGTTTGCCCGGCGGCCAGGGGGGAAGCCAGATAGGTGGCGGTGTTGCCCACGTCTTCAATGGTAATGTTGCGTTTAAGCGGGGCGTGCCCGGCAAAATGGTTCAAAATGGAGCCAAAGCCGGAAATGCCGGATGCCGCAAGGGTCTTTATAGGCCCGGCGCTGATGGCGTTTATGCGTATGCCCTTTTCGCCCAAATCATAGGAAAGGTAGCGCACGCTGGCTTGCAGGGCGGCCTTGGCAACGCCCATGACGTTGTAGTTATCGATAACTTTGTCTGCGCCATAATAAGTCATTGTAATAACGGAAGAACCTTCTTTCATCAGCGGTTCAAAGGCCCGGCACAGGCCTACCAGGGAATAGGCGGAAATGTCCAGCGCCAAGGAAAACCCGGCCCGGCTGGTATCTATAAAGCGGCCCTTGAGGTCTTCAGAAGAAGCATAGGCCACGGCATGCACCAGAATATCCACATTGCCCCATTCCTTTTTCACGGTTTCCACAGCGGCGGCAATATCTTCATCTTTGCTGACGTCGCAGGGGAAGGTGAAGGCCCCGCCCAGTTCTTCACTAAGCGGTTCAACCCGTTTGCGAATGGCGTCATTGACCCAGGAAAAGGCCAGTTCCGCGCCGTTGTCTTTAAAAGCCTTGGCAATGCCGTAGGCAATGCTTCTGGTATTTGCCAGCCCGAAAATAAGGGCTTTTTTTCCTTTGAGCAGCATTATGATCTCCTTATAAGTTTTTTAAATTAAAAGAGTTTTACTTAACGAGGGGTCTCGGGGAAATCATTTCCCCGAGCGGGGTCAAGGGGCGGAGCCCCTTGAGGCTGTTGACAAAGTCTTCTTTGTCAACAGCCCGCCGCGTAGGCGTAGGCGGCATTCATTGCCGCCGTAAAACGCCGAAGCGGGCGTGCCTTTACAAACCCCGGCCTTGCGGGGTTTGTCATCAATCTAAGGGGCAGAGCCCCTTGTCGCCGAAGGCATTCTTGCTACGCGCTATTTTTCCGCACCGCGCAGTTCCGCCGACCGGGCGTGCGCTTCCAGCCCTTCCAGCCGGGCCAGCCGGCCAATGGCCCTGGCCGCGTCTTGGGCAAAGGCCTGTGAGGCGGCTATGATGCTGGTTTTTTTGCAAAAGGTCTGTACTCCAAGGGCGGATGAAAAACGCGCCGTGCCCAGGGTGGGCAGCACGTGGTTTGGCCCGGCGAAGTAGTCGCCCAACGGTTCAGCGGAATAGTGGCCCATGAACACGGCCCCGGCGTGGCGGATGCGCGGCATTATGCGCCAGGGGTCGTCAAACAGCAGTTCCAGATGTTCCGGGGCCATGCGGTTGGAAAGTTCAAAGGCCAGGGGTTCTTCCGGCGCTTGCCCATCCGTTGCGGCTTGGCTTTCTTGCGGAACTTGAACCAGGGCGCCCCAGTCGCGCAGGGCGGCGCGGGCAATTTCCGCGCGGGGCAAAAGTTCCACCTGGCGGGCCAGCTCGATGGCAACCGCGTCAAGCAGCTCCGCGCTGGCGGAAATGCACACCGCGCAGGCCAAGGGGTCATGTTCGGCTTGGGAAAGCAGATCCGCCGCCACCCAGGCCGGGTTGGCGCTGGCATCGGCCAGGATGAGTATTTCACTTGGCCCGGCGATCATGTCTATGCCCACCTGGCCTATAAGCAGGCGCTTGGCCGTGCTTACCCAGATGTTGCCGGGGCCGCAAATCAAATCTACCGGGCGCAGCGGCCCGGCCCCAAAGGCCAGCGCCCCAATGCCCCAGGCCCCGCCGGCGGCGTAAAGTTCCGTTATGCCAAGCAAATGCGCTGTGGCCAGGATGTAGGGGCTTATGCTGCCGTCCTTGCGCGGCGGGCTTATAACGGCCAGTTCCGGCACGCCGGCAATGCGGGCGGGCACGGCGTTCATGATAAGGCTGGAAATAAGCGGAGTTTCACCGGAACGGCCGCCCGGCACATAAAGCCCGGCCCGGTCAACCGGGGTAAGTTGCTGGCCCAGCAGGGTGCCGTCCGGCCTGGTCATGAACCATGACTTTTCCGCCTGGCGGCTGTGAAATTCATGCACATGGGCAATGGCCTCGCGAATAACCGCCAAATCTGCGGCGGGCAGGGCCTTTGCGGCCTGTTCAAGGGCGCTTGCGGGCGTTTGAAAAAGTTCCGGCCCAAAGTGCGGGCAATCATATTGGCGGGTGTAATCCACAACCGCGGCCAGGCCGTCCCGGCGCACGGCATCCAGCATGGCGGCCACGGCTTCTTCTTGCGCTTGCGCCGGTTTGTCGCCGCCGTTTTTGCGGGCTTCCAGCAGGGCCAAAAAATCATTGTGGGCGGCATCGGCCCGGTATTGTATGTTGAAGCGCCGGCAAGGCGCGGTGGGCGTGGACATGTTTTTTACCTTTGCAAAAGTTCCCGCTAACAGGTGGGCAGCTTCAAGGGCTTGCCAGGACAACATAATGAAGCATTTTGAGGCCATTGCACAATGGTCTTTTTGCCCTTTTACTGCGTCGTGCTTCGTCCCGCGCGAAGGTCATATATGCTTGAATATACTCCCTCCGCACGGACCTCGCACTCCTTGTAAAAGAACAAAAATTCTCATTGTGCAACGGCCTCATTTTTTAACTGATTAAAATAGATAAGTCCAGAGCATAAAAACGGCCTTAAAAACATTGCGCAAAGTAAAAAAATAAGGTATGGGGTTTATCCCTGTAAACAGCTTTGCGCCGTTTGCGGGCCAACCCTGGCGGGGCAACAACGGGTTTCGGCCTGGCCCTGCTCCATATATAGGCGGGTTTACCCGCCAGAGGCTGTTGACAAAGTCTTCTTTGGCAGCAGCCCGCTACGTAGGCGCAGGCGGCATTCATTGCCGCCGTAAGCGCCGAAGTGAGCGTGCCTTTACAAACCCCGGTCTTGCGGGGTTTGTAATCAAACTGAGGCGGGTTTACCCGCCATTTTACAGCAACAGGCCGCAAGGCCGATGGAATATTCAGGATTATACTTTGACGGAAACGGCCAAACAGCATAACATGATGGCTTGCCCAAGTACTTCTTGCCCGGATACTTCTTGCCAGGATACTCCTTCTGGCGCGGGCGCGGGTTCAGATACGGGCGCGGCAAAGAAGCCGTATTGCCCGCCCCAACTAGACGGGCTGCTGGTGCTGAACAAGCCTTCCGGCCCCAGTTCCGCCGCCTGTTTAAGCAAGATAAAGCGCCAGTTGGGGCAGAAAAAAATTGGGCACGCGGGCACGCTGGATCCAATGGCTTCCGGCGTGCTGCTGGTTATGCTGGGGCAGGCCACCAAACTTTCCGGCTATTTGCTGGAAGGGGGTGAAAAGGTCTATTCCGGCCTGATAAAGTTTGGCCAGGCAACAGATACCTGGGATGCCGAAGGCCGGGTGCTGTCCACCGCCCCGCTGGATTTTGCGGCGAACCTGCCCGGCGGGCTTGAAGGTGAAGCCTGCCGCAAGTTGCTGGAAGACGCGGTGCGCGGCTGGGAAGGGGAATCTGAACAGGAAGTTCCCCCCTATTCCGCCGCCAAGCACCAGGGCAAGCCGTTGTATGAGCTGGCTCGCAAGGGTTTGGAAACCCCGGTCAAAACCAAGACCATAAAAATTTCACGCGCGGAACCCGAATGGGTCGGGTTACCGTTTTTACGCTTCCGGGTGGCGTGCGGTTCCGGCACTTATATACGATCCCTGGCCCACAGCTTGGGGGTTCGCTTAGGGTGCGGCGCAACGCTTATGGAACTGACCCGGGAATACAGCCACCCTTTTGGGCTGGCCCAATCCTTCACCCTTGAAGAGCTTCTGGCCCAGCCGGAAAAGCTTGTGGAAAGGGTTTACCCGCTTGCCTCGGCCATGCCGGGCATCAGACAAATTCACCTGAACGCCGCAGAAAGCGCCCGGGTGAAAAACGGCCACATTACGCCATGCGCCGAACAGGTTCAAATTGGCGAAAAGGCCTTGATGGCAGCCGAAAAGGCGTTGTTGTTTGATGATAAAGGGCAGGCACTTGCCATAGCGCATAGCGCAATGGTTGACGCGAACGGGTATAAAGGTTTGGCCTGGCTTATAGAGCGGGGGCTGTGGAACCAATGAACTCTGTAACATAAGAGGGTATTGCTGTGGCATTGGATGTTGAACACAAGAAAGAGATTATGGACAACCACGGGAAGCACGAGAGCGACACTGGTTCCCCCGAAGTGCAGGTAGCTTTGCTTACCGCCCGTATTGAGTACCTTACCGGCCACTTCAAGGCCCACCCCAAAGACTTCCATTCCCGTCAGGGTTTGCTGAAGCTGGTTGGCCGCCGCCGTAATCTGCTTAACTACCTTAAGAGCACAGACATTCAGCGCTACCGCGCTATTGTTGAAAAGCTCGGTCTGCGCAAGTAGAAGGTAAGCTTGCAGAGGGGGCTTTTTGGCCCCCTCTGTATTTCCAAATTCTGAACCTGCCGAGGGGTCGCGGGGAAATCATTTCCCCGCGCGGGGTTCCAGGGGCAGCGCCCCTGGCCGCCGGAGGCATTAACCAACCAACCAACATTTTAACCGTAGTGAAGGGGCATCCGGGCAGGGCGGCAAGCCAGCCTTGTTTTCCTGCCCGGAATCCCCTTCAAAAGCATGAAGAGGAATTTTTATGAGTATTTTTAATCCTACCCGGGTAAGCGCGATTGCCGGGGGCAAAGAGTTTATTTTTGAAACAGGCCGTCTGGCCAATCAGGCTGACGGCGCGGTGTGGATGCAGTGCGGCGGCACCGTGGTGCTGGTTACCGTGTGCTCTCAGGCGCTGGCGGTGGAAAAGGACTTTTTCCCCCTTACTGTTGAATACAGTGAAAAGATGTACGCTGCCGGGCGCATTCCGGGCAACTTTTTCCGCCGGGAAATCGGCCGCCCTTCAGACAATGAAACGCTTATTTCCCGCCTGATAGACCGCCCCATACGCCCCATGTTCCCCAAGGCCTTCAAAGATGAAGTGCAGGTGCTGGCCACCGTTATTTCTTCCGACCAGTCCAACCCTTCGGACGCCCTTTCCATAACCGCCGCTTCCGCCGCGATTACCATTTCCAGCATCCCTTTTGACGGCCCGGTGGCCGGGGCCCGCGTGGGCCGCGTGGATGGCGAGTTTGTGCTTAACCCCACCTTTGATGAAATAAAGCGCAGCGACCTGAACTTTGTTATTGCCGCTTCCAAAGACGCGGTGGTTATGGTGGAAGGCGCGGCCTCTGTGGTTTCTGAAGAAGTGGTCAGCCAGGCCCTTGTTTGGGGCCATAAGGAAATTCAGCCCCTGCTGGACGCCCAGCTCAAACTGCGTGAACTGGCCGGTAAAGCCAAACAGGCCCTGCCGGAACTGCCCGACCGCAGCGCCCTGAAGGCCTTTGTGCGTGACCTGGCCGCCGCCGACCTGGACGCCGCCACCCGCGTGCCGGAAAAAATGGCCCGCAAAGTGGCCCGCAAGGCTGTGAAGGAAAAAGTCAAGGCCGCCCTTGTGGCGGAAGGCAGCCCCTATGCCGAAGACGCCGCCGCCCTGGCCGCTGTTGGCGAAGTGCTGGACGAAATTGAAAAGAATATTGTGCGCCGCCGCATTAAAGATGAAGGCCTGCGCATTGACGGGCGCGACACCAAAACCGTGCGCCCCATCAAGATTGAAATGTCCCCCCTGCCGCGCGCGCACGGTTCCACCATTTTTTCGCGTGGTGAAACCAAGTCTCTGGTGGTAACCACCCTGGGCAGCAGCACTGATGAACAGCGCAGCGATTCCCTTACCGGCGACACCTTCAACCGCTTTATGCTGCACTACAACTTCCCGCCCTACAGCGTGGGTGAAGTGAAGCCCTCGCGCGTTTCCCGCCGCGAAATAGGGCACGGCGCCCTGGCGGAAAAGGCCCTGCGCCAGGTGCTGCCTGCCGATGAATTTCCTTTCACCATTCGCGTGGTGGCGGAAACCATGGAATCCAACGGTTCCTCCAGCATGGCGGCGGTTTGCGGCGGTTGCCTTTCCCTTATGGACGCGGGCGTGCCCATTGCCGCGCCCGTGGCCGGGGTTGCCATGGGCCTGATTCGTGAAGACGATGAATACCTTATCCTTACCGACATCTTGGGTGATGAAGACGCGCTTGGCGATATGGATTTCAAAATCGCCGGCACCGCTGAAGGCGTTACCGCCGTGCAAATGGATATAAAAATATCCGGCATACCCACCGACGTTATGGGCCGCGCCCTTAGCCAGGCCAAAGAAGCCCGCCTGCACATATTGGGTGAAATGCTCAAGGCCCAGCCCGCCACCCGCGTGGGGCTTTCCCCCTACGCCCCGCAGCATTGCGAGGTGGAAGTAAACCCGGAAATCATCCGCCTGATCATTGGCCCCGGCGGCAAGAACATCAAACAAATTACCGCTGATACCGGCGCTTCCATTGATATTGAAGATTCCGGCAAGGTTTCCATTTTTGCGCCGGATCAGGAATCTATGGCCCGCGCCCGTGAAATGGTGCTTTATTATGACCAGCGCGCTGAACTGGGCCGCAACTACGTTGGCAAAGTGCGCAAGGTGCTGGAAGTGGGCGCGATTGTGGAAATTCTGCCCAACCTTGAAGCTTTGGTGCACGTTTCCCAGCTGGATACCAACCGTGTGGAAAAGCCTTCCGACATAGCCCGCCTGGGTGAAGAAATGACGGTTAAGGTAATTGAAATAAACGGTGACCGCATCCGCGCTTCCCGCAAGGCTGTTCTGCTTGAAGCCCAGGGCATTGAATGGAAGGCGGAAGATACCGCCCGCCCCAGCGGCCCGCGTGACCGGGGTGACCGGGGGGATAGAGGCGACCGTGACCGCGAACGCGGCGACAGGGGCGGCGACAGACGCCGTGAGCGTGGCGACCGTGGCGAACACCGTGAACGCAGAGACCGCGATTAACCGATAAGCTTCAGGTTGGGGGCAACCCCAAGCGCATTTTAAAACCGGGCTGACAAGCATTCAAACATGCTTGTCAGCCCGGTTCCTATTGGAGGCCGTTGCACAATGGCCTTTTTGCCCTTTTACTGCGTCGTGCTTCGTCCCGCGCGAAGGTCATATATGCTTGAATATACTCCCTCCGCACGGAACTACGGGATAGGGGCACTCCTTGTAAAAGAACAAAAATTCTCAT
>JAVBMP010000019.1:0-2642 GCA_031552315.1 Desulfovibrionaceae bacterium
ATGAGAATTTTTGTTCTTTTACAAGGAGTGCCCCTATCCCGTAGTTCCGTGCGGAGGGAGTATATTCAAGCATATATGACCTTCGCGCGGGACGAAGCACGACGCAGTAAAAGGGCAAAAAGGCCATTGTGCAACGGCCTCATATGGGGATTGGCCAATAATAAAGTAACAGCAAAAGTCAGAAATAAATTTCTCATAATTCCGGTCTCCTTTCCACTTCGCTATCAAATTTCCCATAATCCCACAACCAGCCACCAGTGATAGACACACGCCCGCCCCGCAGTTTCTTTCAGCATTTCATCTATCTTTGGCGCTCACTTTTTTAATGCTTTCTGCCGGAGTTTCCGCAAAATCCGTCATGGTGTATTACCGGCATGGCAGGATGGCCCTTGCCTGACAAAGGGCGGGAATGCTCCGTGCGTTGCGTGTTGCATATTGGCGGGTCTGGCGGAGTGGAGATTACCCCTTGTTCCAACGCAAAAAATGTGTTCAAAGGAATTGCCTTGGACAAAAACGGAATAGCTGTGAAAATTTTAGTTGAGGAAACACCACATGAAAAATGATGTTGCCATTTTTGAAGAAAATCAAATCCGCCGTGTTTATGATGAAAAGGCCGAAACTTGGTATTTTTCTGTGGTGGATATTATCCAAATACTCACGGAACAAACTGATTTTAAAGCCGCCAGAAACTATTGGAAGGTATTAAAAAATCGTCTGAAGAAAGAGGGAAGCGAGTTGGTTACAAATTGTAACCAACTGAAGCTAACAGCCAAAGATGGCAAGAAATACCTTACAGACGTTGCTGACGCTGAAACACTTTTGCGCCTGGTTCAATCCGTGCCAAGCCCCAAGGCGGAACCTATAAAGCTTTGGCTGGCCAAGGTAGGCTATGAGCGTATTCAAGAAATGGCAGACCCGGAAATTGCCCTGAACCGCTCACGCGAGTTATGGAAGCAACACGGACGGTCGGCAAAATGGATAGAACAGCGCATGTTGGGGCAGGAAACGCGCAACAAGCTGACGGACTACTGGAAAGACCATGACGTTAAAGAGGGGAAAGAATACGCCATTTTGACGAACATTATTCATCAGGAGTGGGCAGGCGTAAGCGTCAAACAGCATAAAGGCATGAAAGGGCTGGAAACGCAAAACCTCCGTGACCATATGACAGAGGCGGAATTGATTTTTACCGCCCTGGCGGAACTTTCCACCCGGCAAATAGCTGAAAGTATGCAGGCTACAGGCTTTGAAGAAAACAAAAAGGCCAGCCGCAGGGGTGGACAAATAGCCAAAGGGGCCAAAGAGGAACTGGAAGCGAATACCGGCCAGCGGGTTGTTACAAGCCAAAATGGCATTGCAGGCAATGGGCAAAAGAAACAACTTCCTGAATAATCTTGCGATATAACTCCAATTGCTAATCAACCAGATTTTCGCCCCTGTGAGAACAAACATTCTCACAGGGGCGACCCTTTTAATCTTCCCCGGCGGCTCGTTCAAGATACCGGGCAATGGCCGGGCTTATCCCTTTTGCCAGCAGACCGGCGGCGTATTCGCCCGGCTGCCAGTCCGCAAGGTCTGCCTCGGTCTGTTTGCGCTGTTCAAGGTATTCCGCCGGGCTGCAATTCTGGCTTGTGGTGTGCAGGTAAACGTCTGGCCAGGCTTTGCCCATGGCGGACAAGAAGGCCTTTTCATCCGGGTAAAATGTTTCCCTGACCGGGCAATATATTTGCCCGTCATTCATTCTGTGCAGGACGTAAACCCTTTGGTTGTCCGGCCCGGCCTCGGCGTTAGGGCTGTTTTCCAACTTTTCCAGTCTTCTTTCAATGTTATTCATGGCTGTTGCCTCCGTTTTTGTCGCCTTTGTTTTCAAGGGCGCTTATGCGTTTTTCCAGTTCCGCCAGTTCCAATATCTTGCTGTGGTTTGCCGCCAGGGTGGAGAGGGCGGACGCTTCCCCGGTTGTCAACGCGCCGGATGCCACAAGGTCAAGCAGGGCCGCCGTAAGTTTGGGCAAGTCTTCAACCTTAAGGCCGTTGCGAATCAATTTCAAATAATGCCTTGATATATCTAAGTAATTATTATATTATTCCTCATCAGCCACAGGGAGGAATCAGCATATGGAACGCAATATGGGGTTATTTGGTCTGGCGGATTTTATTGTCAAAAAGAACCGCAACAAGCCGACTTTTCTTGATGGCGTAAGCGCGATGGTGAACTGGAAGCCGGTTGAAAAACTGCTGCAGCGCCAGCTTGGCCGCAGTGTGGCGGTTCAGGCCGGGCCCAAGGCCTACCCGGCGCTGTTAATGCTGAAAATCCTGCTTTTGCAGCAATGGTACGGACTTAGCGATCTGGAAACCGAAGCGGCCTTGCTTGACCGCATCTCGTTCGTCCGTTTCACCGGCCTTTCGCTGGAAGATTCGGTCCCGGACCACACCACTATTTGCCGTTTCAGGAACCTCTTGATAGAAAAGAACATTTTGAAGAAGCTGCTGGATGAAATAAACAGAAGTGTCCCCCAAAATTCGGACAGGTATGATAGAGAGTTACCCACACAAGGAGTATCATCATGTCCAAGCGTAAAAATCATTCCCCCGCATTTAAGGCCAAGGTGGCTTTGGCGGCCATTTCCGGCGAAAAGACCGTT
>JAVBMP010000017.1:0-17619 GCA_031552315.1 Desulfovibrionaceae bacterium
ATGCCGCGTTACTGACTGTGCGCAAGGTAAAGTTGGGCCTGGGCAAGGAAGGTTCCATTGAAGTCCTTGATTTGAGGCCATTGCACAATGGCCTTTTTGCTCTTTTACTGCGTCGTGCTTCGTCCCGCGCGAAGGTCATATCTGTTTGAATATACTCCCTCCGCACGGAAATCGCACTCCTTATAAAAGTACAAAAAATCTCATTGTGCGAAGGTGGCAAGTTGGCTCTGCGCCAATGCCAAATTAAATAATACAGTATTAGCCTCTGGCAAGGGCCAGGGGAAAAATAACTTTATAAACGCGGCAACACCGGCGGTAAAAAAGACCGCTGGCGCAGGCAAGCAACTTTCACCGTGCCCCAAAACCTGCCGAGGGGGTTCGGGGGAAATCATTTCCCCCGATGATTCCAGGGCCATTTTATGATTGGCGCCCTTGGCCGCCGGGACATTCTTTTTGAGGCCATTGCACAATGTCCTTCTTTTTAATGCGGCAGCGAGCGCTTCAAAAACTCCCGATGGCATTCGGAAAGCGCCTTCAGGTAGCTGTCGCTTATGTCTTCAAGCTCGCTGAACATTTCATCCACCGCGTGCATGTCGTTGGCGGCCCCGGCGCGTTCAACCCGGCGGGCTATGCGTTCAAGCCCCTTCAGGCCGAAAACGTCGGCCCTTCCGGCCAGCATTTCGGCGGCTTCCTGCACTATAAGCGGGCTATCCTGTTCCAGCCCGAAGTTTATATCGCGCAGGGAATCGTCAATAAAGCGTATAAATCCGGGCAACAGCGGGGCCACGGACGGGTCAAGGCTTTCATCCGCAATGCCGGGCAAGGGCAGGTACTGGTTGATAAGGTCTTCAGTTTCCCGCTGTTTTTCATCCGCGGCGATCAAATCCATAAGCGGGGGCTGCGCGGGCCTTTCAGTGGGCAAGACGTGGGCCTGGGCGGCTGCGCCGGGCTTGAAGCCAAGGTTGCCAAAAGGCGGCTGTCCGGGTTGACCGGGCTGGCCAAATTGACCTGGCTGGCCGGCCCCATATTGGCCGGGGGCGGCTTGCCCCATTTGCCCGCTGCCGGGCTGGGCCAGGCCAGGTTGAACAGGTTGGCCCGCTTGACCCGGCTGACCCGGTTGAAGGGGGCGGGCTGGCGGCGTGACAAGGGTAGCCGGGGCAATGCGCAAACTGCGCGCGCCGGGCTTTTTTTCATTTTTTGCCCCGGCGGCGTCTTTGCCGTTTTTGTTCACGGGGCGGCGTCCGCCTTTCAGCTGGGGCATTTTGCCCTTGATTATGGCCTGGGCCAGGTCAACGGCAATGCTTGCGGCCACGCCCTTTTCCACAATGGGTTCACCGCTGTCCAGGGGCAGCAGGCTTTCCACCATGGTGCGCAGGTCATCACGCTTGAAGGGTTTTACCAGGCATTCGTTGCAGCCCAGCCAGAGCATGCGTTCACATTCCGCCGGGTAGTTTACAAGGGCCAAGGTGGAAACAGGCAGAACGCCCTGTTTTTCATCAATTTCATTCAAGGTTTGCAGCACCAGGCTTATTTCGGAAGCGGGCATGTTGCCGTCCAAAATGACCAGCCCGGTGGGATTTTTTTGGTACTGCACAATAATATCTTCCACACTGCGCGCTTCGATGCGGGTGTAGGGCTGGTCGCTAAGGTATTCGTTCAGGCGGCGGCGCACGCTGGCGGGCATGTCGCCCAAAATGATGTGCGGGCGTTCAAAGCCGTGCGGGCGCGGCGGCATATGCGGCAGGGTAAGCGCGGCATAGGGCGGGTTGGAACGGCTGCCGGAAAGCGGGCGCGGGCTGGGGCGCTTTACTTCTTCTTGCGCCTGGCGTTCTTCTTCCAGCGCCCAGCTGGTTTCATCATCACTGCTTACAGCTTCCAGCGGGATGGAAAACTTGAGCTGCATACCGCTGCCCTGCACAAATTCCAGTTCAAACGCCCCGCCGCGGTCTTCCGCTTCCGGCGCTTCTGCAGAACCGGGCAGAAGTTGCGAGGCCTGGCTTGAAAGTTCCCACGCCCGCAAAATGCCGGTGGTGGGCCGCTGCATGGGCGGTATGCCGTTGCCGCTGTCTGTAACCGTGAAGGAAAGCAGGTTCGGGTTGCCTTTTTCCGGCCGTATGGAAAGCTGCACCGCCCCGTTATCTGTGGCTTCAATGGAATCAAACAGAAGCAGGGCTATGGTTTCCTTCAGCTTTTCTTCATAACCGCTGAAAAGCTGGGGCATGTAGGGTGAAATGAACCAGGAAATGCCCACGCCCTTGCTTTCCGCCAGGGGCTGCACCTGAGCATGGCACTGGCGCATCATGGCGGGCAGGTTGAAGACTTTTTTGTCGCCCAGCGGGCTTATTACGCGGCCAGAGGCTATGTTGCCAAGGTTGTTCAGCACCGTGCCCATGGACGACAGGCTTTCATCAATAATTTCAAGGTGATTGTAGCCTTCCACCGTATCAAGGTTGTTGTCTGACCGGTAGGAACGCAGCACCTCCAGCCCGCGCAGCAGGGCTTCATAATGGGTGCGCATGGCGTTTTCCACCCGCGCCAAAGCCATATAATCCACCACGGAAGCCCCTTCAATGGGGCCGGGGATATCCGGCGCGGCCGGAACAGGCAGGTCATCATCCGCAATCCGCGCGCCTTTGGGGGGCTGAATGCCTTTGGATGACACGCCGGAAGCCTGAGCGCGGGCCGCCTGGCGCGGCGGCATGGCCCCGGTTTCCGGCGCGGAAGCAAGGGCCGCGCCGATCACCGCTTCCGGTGAATCCGCAGCCTGGCCGTAATCTTCCGCCTGATAGCCTTGCGGGTAATCTTGCTGATAGCTTGGGGAATGCGCGGGTTGAACTTGGGAATAAGCGGGCTGGGCAGCCGGGGCGTACATGGCCTGTTGGACCTGCTGCGGCTGGGCGGGCGCGGGTTGCGCCGCCTTGACCGGGGCGGGCTTGGGTTCTGGAAGCGGGTGCATGTGCGCCAGCACGGCCATGGCCGGGTCGGCATAAAAATCCGCGTTCAGGTGCTCAAGGGCTTCCGCCGTAATGATAATGGGCGTGGGCGCTGGTTCGGCATCCGCATCCGCTTCCGGGCCGTGGCCGAAGAACAGCGTTTCCTGCTCGGCCATAGCCAGTTCGGATATGGAACGCCAATCCGTGCTTTCCATGTGATCCGGCGGGGTTTGCCCAAGATTTTGGCCGGGGTTTTGGGCGGGTGTTTGCTCAAAAACCGGGCCTGTCGGCTGGGCGGGAACAAGCCGCGCTTGACTGGTGGGAGTAGGACTGGTGGGAGCAGGGCCAACCGGAGCAGACCCGGCCGGCGCAGGGCCGGCGAAAGCGGCCTGTTCCGCCATCGGTTGGGCGGCGGGCGCGGCGGACGGCGTTACCGGGACTTCCGGCGCCGCAACGGGCGCGGTTTCCGGCACAGCGGGCGCTTCCGGGCCGCCGGATATGGTATCGGCCTGAATATCGGCCTGAATGACTGTCTGGCCAGCTGGCTGTGTTGCGGACTCTTCTGCGTCCTGTCCAGCGGGCTGTCCGGGCTGGGCGGCATCTTTCTTGGAATCCGCAGTCTTTTCAGAACCCGCTGCCGCGTCTTCTTCACGGGGCGCGGGTGTGATCCGCGCGGATGCGCTTCCTTCCGCTGAAGCCACGGCCCTGGCAGGCGCATCTTCCAGCTTTTTGGCGTATTGTTCCAAAATACTTTCCGCCGGGTGGGGCGGCACGGCCTGGCCCAGCAGGTCTTTAAGCAAATCGCCGCCCAGCGGCAAATCATCGTCCGGGGCGGGCGCATTTGCCGCGTCCGCCATTTCCGCGTCCGCGTTATCCGCGCCCGCGGCATTCACTGCCGGGGCCTTGTCCGCAAGTTGCCCGGCGTTGCCGTCAGCGGCATTTAGCGGCGCTTCACCCTCTTCATCAATACCGTGCATGAAGGTGGTAAAACCGGCCTCGCTTTTGGCCGGGGCGCTGATATTGGCGTAAAATTCGTCAAAGGCCGTGTGGTTGTCGTCTGTGGGGGCATGCAACATATCCTGGTCTGTTACCCCTTCCGCCTGGCGGCTTGCGGCTGAGCGCAAGGCCCGGCCAAGGGCCAGCACCAGCCCGGCCAGGGCAAAACCGTAAAGATAGCCGTTGCGGCCCACAAGGTTCATGCCCAGAAGCAGGTCAAGCCCGGATGCCACAGCGCCCAAAAAGGGCAACATGATTACGGCGAAGCAGGCTATCGCCCCCGGCACGCCGCGCCCGATAGCGCCTAGCGTGGGCGGCAGCAAAAGAATGAACAGCAACGGCAGCAAGGGGGCCAGGCGGAAAGTCCATAAAAATCCGGGCACCAGGGGCAAAAACGCCAGGGCAATGCCGGGCAAAAACAGAAAAATCAAATAATTGTCAGATAACGGCGCGCGCTTTGGCGTTTGCAGCATGTGCCGGGCAAGATGGCAAAGCAGTACAAAACTCAGGCCGGGCAGCATGAAAAACAGGTAGTTTTTCATGCTTATAGCGCCGTTTACCCCAACAAGGCCGGCAAAGGTCTGGGCCAGCACAGCGGCTATAAGGGCTGCCGCCCAAAAACGCCAGGCCGCCCGCTCAATAACCCAGCGCAGCAGGCAGACCAGCAGGGCCGCCCCAAGGATGATCTGCAAGGCCAGATCAAGCGGAAAAATTTCCGCCAGCTTGCTGTCGCCCGGCAGCAAAACGGGGTTGAACCAGAGGTCTGGCGGGCTGTCCAGGCGCAAATAAACGGACATGGGCAAACCGGAAGGTGCCGCCAGGGCGAAATTGCCGTTTTTGTCCGGCTGGTATTGTTCCCAGCCTGCCGGGCGAAGCTGCACCGGGTCTTCCGCGTTGGAAAGTTCAAAGGATTTGGGCAGCCACAGGGTTGTAAGCGGGCTGTTTTTGCCGGGGGCCAGCAAAAGGCCATTGCCCCTGACCGCATCCACACCGGAAGCGCCACCGGAACCGGC
The DNA here is from genome assembly GCA_031552315.1 of Desulfovibrionaceae bacterium. Taxonomy (GTDB): domain Bacteria; phylum Desulfobacterota; class Desulfovibrionia; order Desulfovibrionales; family Desulfovibrionaceae; genus JAVBMP01. The sequence goes on from JAVBMP010000017.1 coordinate 4,943, forward strand.
CGCACCGGAGCCGGCCGCACCGGAGCCGGCCACGCCAGAAAGGTTTTTTATAAGCGAGAAGCGCAGCCACACCGCGCCTTCCATACGCAGGGGCCAAAATTCGCGCACCGGCTCAAAGGCTTCTTGCCCGCCGTTTACTGAAACATCCGCTATGGTAAGGGCGCGTTCCGGGTCCGGCAAAAACTGGGTATTGGACTTTAGCGGGGTTGGCCCCTTGACCTGTTCCAGCGCGAAAGGCGCGGCCAGGGCGGCGGAAGCCGCCAGCAGCAACAGCGGAATCAATATGGCAAGGCGGTAAAAACGCCCTTTTTTACAACTGAACATTATCCAATCCCCCTTGACCAGGTAGAAGGCACTTCATAAAAACCCGTTAAATCGGCATTTTGTTTTGCAAAATTTGTGCCTGAAAACACAACCGGGCAAGTTTTTCTATAATATTTTCGCTTCACGCTTGCCGCCTGATAACGGACAACAGGCAACGGCCCGCCGTACAAAAGACGTTCACAATGGGCGTTCACCTTGTGGTCAGCCTGCAATCAGTCTGTAAGCCGCTTGATCCATTCCTGCATGGTAAGGCCGTCTTCAACAATCATATTGGGTTGCTTTTCAAGCAGGCGGCCCCATATTTCTCTGGCCCGCGCCTTGTCGCCAAGGTCGTAGTAATATACCCCGCCAAGGTAGAACATGGCGCGGGTATTTTCCGGGTCAAGGGCCAGGGCCTCTTGCAGGGCCTGCTCGGCCTTTTCCGGCTGATGCGCGTTGCCGTACAAAACGCCCAGGCGGGTAAGGGAATCTGAACCCAGCGGGGCCAAAGACCTTGCTGTTTCATAGGCCTTTATGCCGTTTTGGGTTTGGCGGTCGTCAAAATAGGCCCGCCCCAGTTCCAGCCAGGCTTCCGGGTTTTTGGGGTTGTTCAGCACCGCCTGTTCCAGCCGGGAAATTTCAAAGACTATTTCCTGAATGTTTCTGGTCGGGTTGGGGTTGGCAACCTGGACGCTTCCGCCCGGGGACGGGGAATTGCCCCCCGGCAGCAAGGTTGCCAGGGCATAGCCCAAATAAAGAAAGCCCAGGGCGGTGGATATAAGCGCAAAATAAAAGGTGCCGCGCCTTATGGGGTTTTCCTTTTTTGTATCTTCTGTGGCTGTTCCAAGCAATTCATCATCTGAAAGAAGCACGTTTTTTTTCAACGGGCGCAACTCCTCTTGTCTGTTCTTCATGCGGTATTTTTATGTTAATTCACGCCCTAAGGCATAGCGCAGCTAAAGCCTTCCGGCAGGGGCGCGTCAAAGGTTTCCTTATAACGCGCGGCAAAGGCCGCCTTGCCGAAGCTGTGTTCCTGCGTGCCGTGCTTTTCCACACAGAAGGACGCGCAAATGGAACCCAGGCAGGCCGCTTCCGCCAGGCCAAGCCCTATGGTAAGGCCCTTCAGCATACCGGCCCGGTAAGAATCGCCCGCACCGGTGGGATCCGCCGCCTGTATGCCGCGCACCGCCGGAATTTCTGCCTCACGCCCATCCGCAAAGGAAATGCGTGAACCATGCTGCCCCATGGTGGTTATGATGGCCCCGGTCTTTTTAAGCAAATCATCTTTGGAAAGGCCGGTGCGTTCGCTTATCAGGCTCATTTCATAGTCATTTCCGGCCAGGGCGAAGGAACCTTCAATGGCTTTGGCAAGCTTGTTCGGATCTATGGCGGGAATTTGCTGGCCCGGGTCAAAGATGTAACGCACGCCTTTTTGGCGGTAAAGCTGGGAATGCGCGTACATGTCATCCATATTGCTGGGGGAAACTATGCCCCAGTCTTCCGCCGGGTTAAGCCCTTCGAAGCTGTAATTGCAGCTGTAGTTCATGGCTGCCGGGTGGAAGGCGGTAATCTGGTTACTGGACTGGTCTGTTATAATATAGGCCCCGGCGGTAAATTCATTTTCCACCCTTCTGATGCCGCGCAGGGAAAGGCCAAGCCCTTCAAGGTAGGCGGCATAGCCGTCAAAATCTGTGCCGGCGCTGGAAAGCACAAGGGGTTTTTCATTCAACAGGGCCAAGTTGTAGGCGATATTGCCGCCGGTTCCGCCTTTTTCCTGCTTCAGGCTGTCTATAAGGAAGACAGTGCTGAGCATGTGAATTTTGTCCGGCAAAATGCAATCGGCAAAGGAACCGGGAAAATTCATTATGCGGTCATAGGCCATGGAACCGGAAATATATATCATTACAAACTCCCTTAAAGGTTATTAAAAATTGGCAGAATACGCGCCGGGCGCGGGCCTTTCAGGCCTGGCAGGCGCATTCTTCCGCCAGCCAGCGTAAATACGCGGGGTCGCCGTCAACAATGGGCAAAACGGTGATGCAGGGCAGTTCATAGCTATGTTCCGCCTTCACAAGGGCCACAAGTTCCGCCAGGCAGGCCTTGCGGCTTTTTAAAAGGCACAGGCTTTCATCCGCCGCTTGCACTTCGCCTTCCCAGCGGAAAACGGATTGCACAACCGGCACGATATTCGCGCAGGCCGCAAGCCGGGCCGTTACAGCCGCCTGCCCTATGCGCCGGGCCTGCGCCTGATCCGCGCAGGTTACATAAACCACAATGCAATCCGTCACTTGCAACCCTGCCGCTTTGCTGTAAAATTCACATAAATGCCGCGCCAGAAAGCGCCGCTGCAAGGCAAAACAAAAAAAGCGCCCGCGCAACTTCCCTATATTGCCACAAGCTGCCCCAAGGCACAATATTTTTTAACGGGTTTTATATTTTGAAATATTCTGGATAACAGCCTTAGGGCCTGTTACCACAACGAGCAGTTTTGTCCTATGGCAAGGAAGAAAATTTTTTATGAAGGGAGTGTACTCTTACGGTACTCGACCGGAATAAAAAATTTTCTGACGCAGTCCAGAGGGCAAAAGGGCCGTTGTGTTGACAGGCGCAGGGAAAAAACCTTGTTCATGCCGCGGCTTCAGGCATTGCGCAAAAAATATTCCCTGCATTCCCCTTCCGGCAAAGAACGGCTGAAAAGGTAACCCTGGAACACGTCGCAGCCGTGGCGCAGCAGTATTTCCACCTGTTCTTCCGTTTCCACAAATTCCACAATGCTTATGATGTCTCTGGCCCGGCACAGGCGGGTGATGGAAAGTACAATATCCGCGCAAATGGGGTTGCTGGTTATTTCATTGGTTATAGCCCCGTCTATCTTGACCACTTCAACAGGGAACTGCTTCAAATATTTCAATGAACTGTGCCCCATGCCGAAGTCGTCTATGGCTAGACGCAGGCCAAGGCCGTGCAGTTCCTGCAAGATGGCCGTCTCGCCGCTTTCCGGGTCAAGCGCGGAAGATTCCGTTACCTCTACCTCCAGCAGGTAGGGCGGCAGAGCGTAGCGGGTTATGATTTCCTTTACCTGTTCCACAAAGCCCGGCTTCAGTTGCAGGGCGGAAACATTGATGGCCATTATCAGTTCCGTAAGCCCCATATCAAGCCAGAGCTTGCGGGTGGCGCAGGCCTCTTCAAAAATGCGCAGGCCAAGCACGCCTATAAGGCCGCCTTCTTCGGCCAGGGCCACGGTTATGGGCGCGGGTATGGGGCCGTGCTGCGGGTGCTTCCAGCGCAACAGGGCTTCCGCCCCAAAGGGTTTGCGGCTTTTGGCGTGCATTTGCGGCTGGTATTCCAGGTAAAGCCCCATATCGCCCCGGCAGGCCTTTTCAAGATCCGCCAGAAGGCCGTGCGCCAGGGCCCCGGCCTCATCATGATAACCCAGGCAGCGCTGGCTGGAATGCTGCGTGTTGATGTTGCAGGCCCGGTCAAACAGCTCGTCAAAGGCCGCCCTGGTGCGCTTGGCGCGCAGCCTTTCACCCAGCCTGATAAAGGGCGTGTAAATTGCCACCCCCAAAAACAGGTTCACCAGCTGCAACACCGCCCCGGCCACCGAACCGCTTACAAGATAACCACTTAAAAATATTGGCGTTGTCCATTCAAAAGCGCCGGTTGTGACAGATACCAGGCCAAGGCTGATGGCCGCATGGCTGACCAGCAATAAAATAAGCGGGGTAAGCAAAAAAGGGATGAACAGAACCGGGTTCAGCACCACGGGCAGGCCAAAAAGCAAAATTTCGTTGATATTGAAAAGCCCCGGTGCCAGAGAAATGCCCGCCAGGCGCTTTTGCCCCCGGTCTTTGGCCCCCAGCAGAATGGCCAGGGCCAGGCTTAGGGTGCAACCGGAACCGCCCATAAAAACAAAGGCATCCAGCATATTCTTGGTAAGTTCATTGGGCAATTTCGGGCGGGGCGGCAGTTGCGCGGGCAACCCGTTCAGGGCGGCCATGGCGGAGCGCACGGCGGATTCCACTTCCCACGCGGTTTGCACGGCCAGATTGGCGGCATCAGCCGAATGGTAGACCTGCTGGGTTACAGGGTCCAGCACATTCGCGCCATGAATGCCGAAAAACCACAACCCGTCAAGAGAAAGCACATAAAGCGCGGCCCGCCACAAGCCTTCGCCTACAAGCTCAAAGGGCGTGCGCACAAGGGCGTAAATGGCCTCATGGGCGTCAAGCCCGCTTACCTGCTTCACTGTAAGGCCCAAAAGCGCGAACAGGGTTATGGTGACAGCCCCCGGCACAATGGCGTTAAAGGCCTGGGGCACCGCAAAATCCACGTTGCCGCCGAACACGTCAAGGCGCAAGGCCCGGCAGCGGGAAAGGCGCAAAAAAAGATGCGAGGCCAGCACCGCCACAATTATGGAGGCAAACAGCCCGGCGGATCCTGTCCATTCCAAAGAAATACCGCCCTTGTGCACGGGCAGCAGGCTGATGACGGAGGCCACGCACACCAGGCCGGAAATCAGCGGGTTCACCTTTGCCAGGGTATAGACGCGGTTGTGTTTTTCCGCCAGGCAATAGGATATGCTGCACAGGGAAATCAGGGCCATTATGCCGAAGGTGCCCTGCCAGATAACCCCGCCAAAGTCGCGCCAGCCGGGGCCAAAAAGTGAGAGCATAAATTCCTGATAGCCGCGCACCGGGAAATTGTTCAGCAAAATGGCGAAAGACCCCAGCATTACCAGGGGCAAGGTAAGCACCAGCCCGGAACGCACTGCCCCAAGCACTGTCCAGGCGGAAGCCCTTTCAATGAATCTGGTTATGACGCGCGGGACATTCCACCGCAAAGGGGAAAATATCTCTTTGTTTTTATAACGCATTTATCCGCCTGTCCGGCAAGTTTGCAACATGAACCAACAAGTTTGTCAACACAATAAAAAAATATTATTGGGAATTTGCCAAGTTTCAGGCACGGTAACACATTCACAGTTTTTAACAAGACCGGCAAGATAAAAAACAGCTGCCCGCAAGAAAAAAACCGCCGCGCCGGATTGACAAAAACGCGCTGTGGGCCTAGGCTTGCAGCGGACAAATATCTATTTGCCAACACATACTTACAATAACTGTTACGGAGTTTTAATGTCCTTCCTGCCTGTAGCGCTGGGCATTTTTGCCGGTGGAGCCGTTTTGAACCTGCTGACCGGGCGGCGCGCCGAACACCATTACCGCGCCCTGTTGCTTGGTCAGATTGTTCTGATTGCGGGCGGGCTTGCCACCCTGGCTTTGGCGGCCGAGGTCTTCATATCCCCTCCGCCGGCTTCCGCGCCGCTTTACAACCTGCCCCTGCTTGGGCCGGTAATTTTTGGCCTGGATGCGCTTTCCGCCTTTTTCATGCTGCCCCTTGGGCTGTTTTCCATTATCTGCGGGCTGGCCGCAAGGCCGCACCTGCGCGATGCGGAAAAAAAACGCCGCCCGGGTTTGTACTGGTTTTTTACCTGCATGCTGCCCACAGGCATGCTGCTGGTTTTAAGCGCGGCTTCAGGCTTTTTCTTTATACTGGCCTGGGAAGTCATGTCTTTGGCCCCATTTTTTATCATCCTGCTGCACCGCAACAGTGTTGAAACCCGGTCCGCCGCGTGGATATACCTTGTCATGGCCCATATCGGCGCCCTGCTGCTAATGCTGTTTTTCGCCCTGCTGGGCGCGGAAGCCGGGGGCATCTCCTTCAGTTCTTTGGCCGCCTTCGGGCAAAATTCCGCACCCCTGCGCGCCGCCGGGCCGCTTTTTGTAATGGCCCTGGCCGGGTTCGGCATAAAATGCGGCTTTGTGCCGCTTCAACTTTGGCTGCCCAGCACCTATGCCGCCATGCCGGATCACGTTACCCCGCTGCTTGGCGGGGCCATGATCAACATGGGCCTTTACGGCCTGCTGCGTTCTTTGCAATTTTTGGGCCCGCTGCCGCTGTGGTGCGTGTACCTGCTTATAGGAACAGGGCTATTGACGGCCTTTATGGGCATATTGCTGGCCCTGGCCCAGTCCAACATCAAGCACAGCCTGGCCTATTCCAGCGCGGAAAATATGGGCATAGCCGCCCTTGGGCTGGGTTTTGGCCTTCTGGGCCTGCAAAGCGGACGCAGCGATCTGGCCGCCCTGGCCTTTTGCGGGGCCTTGCTGCACCTTTTGAACCATTCCGTTTTCAAGGGTTTGCTCTTCCTTTGCGCGGGCAATATACAACGGCAGGCCAAAACCTGCAACCTGAACTATCTTGGCGGGTTACAAAAACGGATGCCCCTTACATCCTTCTGTTTCGCCGTTGGCTGCCTGGCCCTTGGCGCCCTGCCCCCCCTGAACGGTTTTGCCGGGGAATTTTTAATCTACATGAACCTTGCCCTGGGCGGACAGGGCGGCGTTATAAACGCGCAGGCCTTCGCCCCGGCCTGGCTTTATTGGCTTGGCCTTTTCATCATGGCCCTGGTAGGCGGGCTGGTGTTGCTTACCTTTACCAAGACCTACGCCCTGTCTTTTCTTGGCAACCCGCGCCACCCCCTGCCCGGGGCGTTTGAAGACGCCCCCAGCCGCTTGCCCGGCCTGGCCCTTTTTTTGGCCCTGCTGTGCATGGCGCTTGGCCTTGGCATGCCCTGGCTGCTTCCTCTGCTTACCCCGGTGCTGGCGGCCATGCCCGGTTTTACCCCGCAATTCACTGAACTGGTCATCGGCCAGCTTGACCAGCCGCACAGCCTTTTGCACAACATAAGCATTATTTTTGTCGCTGTTTATGCGGCGCTGGCTGTTTTGGGCCTGGCGCGCCGCCGCCTTTTGCGCAAACGCCCGGTGCGGGAAAGCCTTACCTGGGACTGCGGCTACGTGTTGCCTTCAAGCCATATGCAGTACAGCAGCGCCAGTTTTACAGACCCGGCCACGCGCATTATGAAATTCTGGCTCAAACCCAGGTGGGTTATAAACAGCTTGCGCCAATACTTCCCGCCACGCATCCGGGCGGATTTGCAGACGCCGGATTTTTCACTGAGTTTCTGGCAAAAGATGCTTTTCCAAACGGTAAACAGGTTGGCCTTTGTCAGCAAGCGCCTGCAACACGGGCTTTTGAACGCCTATATCCTTTATATTTTCCTGGCCCTGTTGGCCACGCTTACCTGGAGGCTGTGGTAAGATGCCGGAATTTGCTTCCATTTTCGCCAAACTTATGCCGGAAAGCCCGGCGGTATTTTTACGCGCCCTGCTGTATTTTGGCCTTTCCTTGCTGTGCGCCCCGCTTTTACAGGGCATAATAAACCGTGTAAAGGCCAAATTCGCCGGGCGCAAAGGCAAGCCTTTGCTGCAACTCTATTTTGATTTGTGGAAGTTGCTGCACAAAGGCGCGGTTTACCCGCAGTGCACAGGCCCGGCCTTCCGCGCCGGGCCGCTGGTATGCCTGGCAAGCGCGCTTCTGGCCCTGGCCCTGGTGCCGCAAGGCGTTACGCCGGGGCTGGCCTCCTTTACCGGCGACTTTGTGCTTTTGGCGTACCTGCTTGCCATGGGGCGTTTTGCGCTTATGCTGGCCGCGCTGGATACCGGTTCCGCCTTTGAAGGCATGGGGGCCTCGCGTGAGGCCAGTTTTGGGGCCATTGCGGAACCGGCCCTGCTGCTTTGCTGCCTGGTGCTGGGCCTGCGGGCGGACAACTACACCCTGGCCGGCATGCTGGGCCACAGTTCCGTTGAACAGTGGGCCTACCAATGGCCGGTGCTTCTGCTGCCCAGTGTGGCCATTTTTATGCTGCTGTTGCTTGAAAACAGCCGCATCCCGGCCGATGACCCGAACACGCACCTTGAGCTGACCATGATCCACGAGGTTATGGTGCTGGATCACGGCGGCCCGGATCTGGCCTTTATTGAATACGCTTCCGCCTTGAAACTGTGGATTTTTTGTTCTCTGGTAAGCGGGGTGATGGTGCCGGATATGCCGCTGGCCGTGGATGGGCTTTTTGCCTTTTTGGGTATTTTCGCCTGCGCGGCTTTGGTTGGTGTGGTGGAATCGGTTACCGCCCGCCTGCGTATGGAACGGGTGCCGCATATACCGGCCATAGCCGCCGTCATGGCCGCTTTGGCCCTTTTGTTGCTGTGGAGGTAAGCTTGTGTTTTCCGGTGTAACAATCGCGCCCTGGCTTGAAGCCCCCCTGCTCTGCATTCTGGTTTCCTGCCTTTTACTGCTTTCTTCGGAACGGCAAATTCACAGCATCCGCCTGGTTGCCTTGCAGGGGGCCATACTGGGCCTTATGCCCGTGCTGGCCTCTATTGACCACCTGAACTGGCTGATAATCGGCACCGGGGTGCTGTTTTTCCTTATCAAGGCGATTATTTTGCCGTTCATTCTGAAACGGACGCATGACAACCTGCCCCCCCAGCCGCCTTCCGCCCCTTATATCGGGCACAAGACTTGCGTGCTGCTGGGCTTTTTGGGCTTTGCCTTTGCCATGTGGCTTAACGTGCGCCTGGCAATTCCGCTTAACCCGCTGTTCACGGCCTTTTTTCCCACGGCCTGCGGCACCATTTTCGCCGGGCTTTTGCTTATTATCAGCCGCCGTACCGCCTTTAACCAGGTTATTGGCTATCTGGTGCTGGAAAATGGCATTTACCTGATGGGCGTACCCCTGGCCGGGCATGATTCCCTGTGGGTTGAACTTTCCACCCTGCTGGACGTTTGCGTGGCCGTGTTCATTATGGCAATTGCCCTGAACCGTATAAGCAATGCCTTTGAAAGCACTGAAGTTGACCATATGTCTTTGCTGAAGGATTAATTTATAATGCTGTTACTTCTTATACTGTTCCCGGCCTGCTGCGCCCTTCTGGCCTGGCTGGTTTCCGCCGACCGGCCGCGCCGCCTGCTGCTTGTGGCCGCTTCCGCCATTGAATGCGCTTTGGTGGGCCTGTGCTGGGCCTTCCCGCCGGAACCGGCCTTTGACGGCGTGCTGGCCCTGGATGCCCTTGGCCTGCTGGTTATCAGCATCACCAGCCTGCTTTTTTTGGCCGCGTCCGTCTATGCCCTGAATTATCTGGAGGCGGAAGGGGAACACGGCCCCAAACGGGATTATTTGCAGGGCTTCCACTTCAGCAACGCGCCGGAACCCATTTTTACGGCCTGCCTGCTGGGCTTTCTTTCATCTTCCGCCCTGGTGGCCTGTTCACAGCACCTGGGGCTGCTTTGGGTAGCCATAGAGGCCACAACCCTGGTCACTGCCCCGGCCATTTATTTTCACCGCCACCGCCGTTCCCTTGAAGCTACCTGGAAATACCTTATCATCTGTTCCGTGGGCATTGCTTTGGCCCTCTTGGGCAATATTCTGCTTAACGTGGCCCTTACGGCCAAGCCGGATCAAAACCACTTCATCATTTCCGCCTTTGTAAGCAACCCGCCTGTTGTGCACCCTTACTGGTTTCAGGCGGCTTTTATTTTTATTTTCATAGGTTACGGCACCAAGATGGGCCTGGCCCCCATGCATACCTGGCTGCCGGACGCGCACAGTGAAGCCCCTTCCATGGTTTCCGCCCTGCTTTCCGGCGCGTTGCTGAACGGTTCCTTCCTTGGGCTTTTGCGTTTGCGTCAGGTTTGCCTTGGCGTTGGCATGGACGACCTTGCCAATGACCTTTTCATTGTGTTCGGCCTTATTTCCATGGGCTTCGCGGCCATGTTCATTGTGGGCCAGCAAAACTACAAGCGCATGCTGGCCTATTCCAGCGTGGAACACATGGGCATTCTGGCCCTGGCTACCGGGCTGGGCGCGGCAGCGGGCAGCGGGCCGCTTATGCATATGCTGGGGCATTCTTTGGTAAAGGCCTCCCTGTTCCTGTTGGCCGGAAATATTCTGGCGCGTTACGCCAGCACCGCGCTTGCCGACATCAAGGGCCTGCACAAAACCCTGCCGCGCAGTGGCGGGCTGTGGCTGCTGGCTGTTTTGGGCATTACCGGGGCCCCGCCCTTTGTGCTGTTCAATACGGAACTGCGCGTGCTGTTCAGCGCGTTGCGCACGGAACATTATGTTATTGCCGGGCTTTTTTTGACCTTTCTGGCTATTATTTTTGTCGCCATGCTTACCGCGGTTTTGCGCATGTTCGCCGGAGACCCGGCCCCAACCGCCCGCCATGGGCTGGAAAAGCCGGAAAACCCGCTGCGCTTTTTGCCGTCCGCCGCCCTGCTGGGTTTTGCCATATTGCTTGGAATATGGACCCCGCCGCCCCTGCTGCGCGTGCTGGAAGAGGCCGCAAAGCTTATAAATTGAGGCCATTGCACAATGAGAATGCAATGCCTTCGGCGAGCAGGGGCCCCCTCATAACAGCCCCTGCACCCCACGCTGGGAAATAATTTCCCAGCGCCCCCTCGACAGGTTTTGGGGAAAGGATTCAGCAGCAGGCTATTTTGAAACTGACCACCAAATCATATCCATAGAGAACCGCATGCACTTTATTGAACTTTTCCTGCTGGCCCTGGCCCTGGCAATGGACGCCTTCGCGGTTTCCATAAGCACCGGCTTGAAGATGCGCTGTACCCGGGCGGATGTTTTCCGCATGTCCTTCATGTTCGGGCTTTTCCAGTTCCTTATGCCGGTAATCGGCTGGTTTTTGGGGCTTTCCGTGCGTTCTTACATAGAGGCCTATGACCACTGGGTGGCCTTTATCCTGCTGGCCTTCATAGGCGGGCGCATGGTGCTGGAAAGCCTGCGCGGCAAGGAAGATGGGCAATGTTCCAACCCCACGCGCGGCCTTACCCTGTTGCTGCTGGCCATTGCCACCAGCCTGGACGCCATGGCCGTGGGCATATCAATGGCCATGCTGAAGGTGGATATTTGGTGGGCGGCAACCGTAATAGGCCTGGTATGTTTTGTGGTAAGCGCCTTTGGCATGCGCATCGGGCTGTTTATAAAAGGGGCCGGGGAAAAACTGGGCCAAAAGGCCAATATAATCGGCGGGCTGGTGCTTATAGCCATAGGCCTGAAAATTCTTTATGAGCACGGCGTGTTTGGGTAAAATAAATTTTAAAATAATTGAACAGTGGCCTCATGCTGATATTTACGCCTGAGAAAATTCAATTTTAACCTGCTTGCTGAAAAATCCGCAGACGAACCAAATTCGCCTGCGGATTTTTCAGGTATCGGCTTCCCGCCAGAGCATTTCGTCATTTAAATTGAGGCCATTGTGCAATGGCCTCAATTTATCTAGAGTGGTTTACGCTTGAAATAGTCGCTTAACGGCGAGCAAAGCTCGCCTACGACTATTCCGCTGCAAGGATTTGAAGACAAACCCTTGCAGAGCAATTCACTCATTTCAATCGTAAATTGCTCTAAATTATCTATCCAGATGAAATGGTCTGGCGTTGTGAAGCGAAGCGCAACGCCCGCCAGATTGCCGCAGGCGGGCTTTGCCCGCCGGAGGCTGTTGACAAAGTCCCCTTTGTCAACAGCCCGCCGCAGAGGCGCAGGCGGCATTCATTGCCGCCGTAAAGCGCCGGAGCGGGCGTGCCTTTACAAACCACGGCGTTGCGTGGTTTGTCATCAATCTGAGGCGGGCTTTGCCCGCCGTTAAGCGACAATCGCAAAACGAAAACGGCATAAGCGGCTATTTCATTGCTTTGGTCACTTCCCCGCAAGCAGGGCGTAATCCAGCTTGAAAACTATCTTTTTCAGGGGTTTTGCCTCATTTACCAGGCAGGCCGGCTTGTGCTGTTCACCGGGCGCGTAAATTACGTATTCACCCTGTTCAAGCGTCAGGCGCTGCGCGCCGGGCTGGGGCGGGTAAAAGGCTATGTCATCGGCGGCCAGGCGGTCTTCAATTGGCGGGTTGGCGGGCCTTGCCAGGTTGTACCAGTGTTCTTCTTCCCCTTGCAGCACCACCTGAATATCCAGGTATTTCGCATGCGCTTCAAAATTGCGCCGCGCCGCCGGTTCACTTGTCAGGTCTTGCGCCAGGGCGTATATTTTGTCGCCGTCTATGTCATGCCGCCCGGCCGTTATGGTGGCCCAGTCCGCCCCGGCAAGGAAGCTCAGGGCCTTGTCAAAGGCGGCGGGGTAAAGAGACTTGTCGCGTTGCCATTCTGAAAGTTTACCGCAAATCATTTATGCCTCGTTTTTGATACATGAGGCTGTTGCACAATGAGAATTTTTGTTCTTTTACAAGGAGTGCGAGTTCCGTGCGGAGGGAGTATATTCAGGCATATATGACCTTCGCGCGGGACGAAGCACGACGCAGTAAAAGGGCAAAAAGGCCATTGCGCAACGGCCTCACATGTTTATATGCAAAAACCCCCTTCAGGCAGCGCCCAAAGGGGGTAAGGAATGTCCAAAGGCTGCTTACATTTGGCCCAGCGCTTCGATGTCTTCGCTGGAAAGCAGT
>JAVBMP010000127.1:0-10954 GCA_031552315.1 Desulfovibrionaceae bacterium
ATGACACAAGCCCAAATACCGACAGCAAGTCCCCTGCCCGCCCCGCCAAAAAAAAGTCATCCCCCGCCCAACCGGCGGAAGCCAAAAAGGCCGCGCCCCGGAATGACGGGGAAAAACGCAAGCCGGGCAGGCCGCGCAAAACCCCGGAAACCGAACAGGCCGCGCTGCCCATGGGAATTTCGGCGGACAGCGGCAAAGCCCTTTCCGCCATTGCGGATATGCCGGAAAAGCTGAACGCGCCGCAAAATGAGGCGGAAGCCGGGGAAAAAACCGGAAGCAAAAAAAGCGCCCCCAAGAAAACGGCAACGGAAGCCGCGCGGCCCGGCAAACGCAAAAGCGGCGATCCGGCGGGCGAAGCGTAAAAAACGGCCCCAGCTCCGGCCCCAGCCCCGGCCAGAACCGGCCACACCGCCCGCCCCAAAAAGGCCCAACCCACCGCGCCCCAGGCCGCCCTGCCCTTGCCCCCTGAAACGCCAACCCCGGCGGAAACGCGCCCGGCGGGTTATCCCGCGCCGGCCCAACCGGCACAACCGGCACCACTGACGCCATCGGCACCACTGGCGCCGGGCGCATCCAAAGACGCCAGTCCCGCCAAGGAAGAAGGCAAGCCCCAGCGGCCCGGCAAACGCGCCGCTTCAACGCCCGCCCGCCCCAAAGCCGGGGCCGCGCAAGCCAGTCCCGAAAATGCCGGCCCCGAAGATGCCGGCCCGGCGGACACCCGGCCCAAAAACGCCCGCCCGGAAACGCCGCTTGAAGCCCCCGCCCTTGCGGAAGACCTGGCGGAAAACGGCGAAAACGATGAAAATGGCGAAAACGGCGAAGACAACGACCAGAAAAAAAGCAGCCGCACCCGCCGCAACCGGGCGCGCCGCAACCGGCGCAAGGCCAAAGCCCAGGCGGAAAAAGCCCGCCAGGCGGAAGCCGCCCGCGCCAATGGCCCGGAAGATGGCGCGCCGGCCCCAGAAAAATCCGTCCCGGAAAAATCCGTCACGGAAAAATCTGCTCCAGAAAAATCCGCTATGGGCCAGTCCCAAAAAGCGAATCGGGATCAGGCTAAAAAGCAATCCCGCGGGCAGTCCGCCAAGCAAGCCCCAAAAGCCGCACTGCAAATTTCACCCGGTGACCATAGCGGCCTGAACGACCTGGACGATATAGACGACCCGGACGATTTTTTTGATTCCGGCTTTGCATTCGAAGAGGATACGGAAGATTTCCGCTTTTTCATGGAAGAGGATAATGAAGGCCCGGACAGCCTGGCAGGCGATATGACCGGCGTTCTGGACGATATGGAAGAAGAGGGTGACGCGCCCGCCCTTCCGGCCAAAGGCGGTAAAAAAGGCAAAGGCGGCAAAACTGCCGTGGAAGCGGAAAAGCACAACGCCAAACGCAAAATGTTCCTTGGCGTCCTGCCGGGTGAGCAGCTTGAAGTTGTGCTGGCCGAAGAAGGCCAGGTGCAGGAATATTATGTGGAAATGCTGCACCAAAGTAAAGTAAAAGGCAATATATATAAAGGTGTTATCCATAATGTGGATAACAACCTGCAAGCCGCCTTTGTTTCTTACGGGGCATCTAAAAACGGCTTCCTGCAAATAGATGAAGTGCATCAGGAATACTATCAGGGCGCGCACCAGCCGGAAAAAGGGCGCAAATACCCGCCCATCCAGCATGTGCTGAAGCCGGGACAAGAAATTCTGGTGCAAGTGGTCAAGGAACCGGCAGGCACCAAAGGGGCCTTTCTGACAACTTACCTGTCGCTTGCCGGACGCTTTCTGGTGCTTACCCCGGGGCGGGAACAGATAGGTGTTTCCCGCAAGGTGGAAAATGAGGAAGAACGCGCCCGCCTGCGTGAGCTTCTTAACGGCCTTACCCCCGGCCCCGGCCTTGGGGTAATTGTGCGCACCGTAAGCATGGGCGCAAGCAAAACCGCCCTGCAACGCGACCTGCAATATCTAAAACGCCTTTGGCGCGACATTCGGAAAAAAGGCACTACGGAACCCGGCCCCTGCCTGCTGCACGAAGAAGCCGACCTTACAACCAGGGCCGTGCGCGACTACCTGACCGAAGACATCATCGAGGTGTGGGTGGATGAACAGGAAACTTACAACCAGCTTACCGAAGTGGTTGGCCTGCTCTTCCCCCGGCGGCAAAACATGGTGCAGTTGCATAAAGACCCGGCCCAAAGCCTGTTTGCGCGTTTTTCCCTGCAAAAGCAGCTTGACCAGGTGCATTCGCGCGAAGTAGGCCTGCCTTCCGGCGGGCGGCTGGTCATTGACCATACAGAGGCCCTTACGGCCATAGATATCAACTCCGGCCGTTCCAGCGGCAAGCAGAACTTTGAAGACATGGCCTACCGCATCAACATGGAAGCGGCCCAGGCCATACCGCTGCAACTGCGCCTGCGCGACATAGGCGGCCAGGTAGTGGTGGACTTTATTGAAATGCGCGACCGCAGCCACTGGCGAGAGGTGGAACGCACCTTCCGCAATGCCATGAAGGTGGACAGGGCGCGGCACGATGTGGGCCGCATAAGCTCTTTTGGTTTGTTGGAAGTGGTGCGCCAGCGCCTTGGTTCTTCCGCCATTTCCATAAGCACGGAACTTTGCCCGGCCTGCCGGGGCACCGGCATGCGCCGCAACCTGGAATGGCAGGCCCTGCAAGCCCTGAAAGATATCCAGCGCCTTGCGCACCAGGCCCAAAGCCAGAACCAGACCAAGCTGAACTATACCAACAGCGCGGAACTTATTTTGTATCTGCTCAATCACAAGCGTGAGCGCATAACGGATATGGAAAAACAATTCGGCCTGTTGCTTGATCTGCGCCCGCACGGCATGTAGGCAAAAAGGGCATTGCCAGCCGCATGGGGCCATTGGCAACAGCCCCATATTATCTTGCAGTTGTTCACTTAAGGTAGTATTGTATTAGCCGCGAGTACGAATTTTTGTAGTGAGAAAAAAGACATGAAGCGCGTTTTATTTATCCTTCTATGGTTTGCCCTGGCCGGTACCGTGCTGGCCGGGCTTGTGGGCGTTGCCGGTTACATTTATTTTTCACGTGATTTGCCAAGCTTCACAAAGGTTTCAGACTATCAACCCCCGCAGGTTACCACTATTTATGCGCGTGACGGCAGCATAATGGGTTATTTTTACGGGGATGAAAAACGCTTCATGATTACGCTGGATGAAGTTTCGCCCTGGCTCATAAAGGCCGTGCTGGCCAAAGAAGATGCTACCTTTTATGAACACAAGGGCATAAACCCCAAGGCCATTCTGCGCGCCGCCGTCAAAAACTTTTTTGGCAGTGAACAGCAGGGCGCCAGCACCATTACCCAGCAAATAGTCAAGCGACTGGTCGTGGGGCGGGAAAAAAGCTACCAGCGTAAAATACGCGAAATGATTCTGGCAATACGGCTGGAACGCTACCTGAGCAAGGATGAAATTCTTACCATTTACATGAACCAGATATTCCTGGGCCATGGTTCCTACGGCTTTGAATGCGCCGCGCAAACCTATTTCGCCAAGCACGCCAAAGACCTGAACATTGCGGAAAGCGCCGTGCTGGCCTGCCTGCCCAAAGCCCCTTCCGCCGTGAACCCCTATACCAACCCGGTGGAAACCCGCAGACAGCAAATACATACCCTGAACCGCATGAAAGAAGAGGGCTGGATAACCGAAGCACAATACAAAGAAGCCCTTGATTTCCCCCTGGAATATAAAAAAATGCCGGAACCAAGCGCCCTGGGCGCATGGTACCGTGAAGAAGTGCGCCGCCGCCTGGTGGACTTTTTCAGCCCGGAAAATGTGGAAGCCATGAAGCTGCCCATAACCCGCTACCGCGATGACGCGGTGCGTAACGGCGGCCTGCACATCTACACTTCTATGGACCCGGATCACCAGCGGGCGGCGGAAACCGCCCTGCGCAAGGGCTTGCTTGAAACTTCCAAGCGCATGGGCTGGCAAGGCCCCATTGCCCACATAGCGCCGGAAAAGTATCAGGATTTTCTGGATGAAAACCCCTTCTTCCCGGACATGCTGGATAACGCCGGCTGGGTAAAGGCCCTGGTGACCAAAGTAGGCAAAGATGGCGCGGAAGTACGCATGGGCGACTACAAGGGCCTTATTGCCCACCCCGGCATGGAATGGTCAAAGCGCTTCAACTCCAAGGCGGAAGGCGCCCCGGAAATTGCCGGGCGCGCCACGCTGAAGGGCGTTGAACCGGGCGATGTGGTGTGGGTGGCCGCGTTTGGGGCCAAAGGCGATGCGCACCCGGTAAGCGTACCCTACAAACCCGCCGATGAAAACGGCAAGGGCGGCATACCCGCCTATGAACCGCATAAAGTAACCACGGAAACCGCCATAAAAGTCACGCTGGAACAGGTGCCCCTGGTTGACGGGGCCGTGGTGTCCATTGAAAATGAAACCGGAGACCTTGTCGCCATGGTGGGCGGCTATGCCTATTCCGTAAGCGGCGATTACCGCAATTCGTTCAACCGGGCCACCCAGGCCGTGCGCCAGCCCGGTTCGTCCTTCAAGCCCATTGTCTATTCCGCGGCCATGGATAACGGCTATACCGCCGGTTCCATACTCAATGACGCGCCCTTTGTCATTGAACCAAGCGCCGGGGCCCCGGGCTGGAGCCCTTCAAACTTTGACAATTCCTTCCTTGGGCCGCTGGTGCTGCGCACCGCGCTGGCCCTTTCCCGCAACGTCTGCACCGTGCGCGTGGCCCAGTCCATAGGCATGGACGCCGTGGTGCAGCGGGCGCATGACCTTGGCATAAAAGGCAATATTCCGCCCGTGCTGGCCGTAAGCCTTGGCGCGTACGACCTTACCCCGCTTGACCTTACAACCGCCTATACGGCCTTTGCCAACAACGGCGACCTTGTCATGCCGCGCATGGTCATTTCCATAAAAGACAGTTGGGGAAAGCCCATAGTAAACTTTAGCAAAGATGTGAAAAAAGAGGCTATTACGCCGCAAAACGCCTACATAATGTCCTTTTTGCTGAAGGAAGTGGTAAACGCCGGCACCGCCACGGCCGCCAAGGTGCTTGACCGCCCCGTGGCCGGCAAAACCGGCACCACCAATGAATCGCGCGATGCCTGGTTCATAGGCTTTTCACCCTACCTTACCAGCGGCATATACGTGGGCTATGACGCCCACCAGCCCATGGGCGGGCAGGAAACCGGCGGCCGGGCCGCTGTGCCCATTTTCACCGAATACCGCAAGGCCATTGATAAAAAATATGAGCCCACAGACTTCACACGCCCGGACGGCATAGTGTTTGCCACTGTGGATGCGGAAACCGGCTATTTGCCCACGTCCAACACCATAAAATCGTTCAACCTGCCCTTCAAGGCGGGCACGGAACCCACAACAAGCGTGTCGCCGGATGTTGAAGTGGACATATTTATGGATCAGTACAATTTCTAGGCAGTGTAGTCACGAGGTGCCTTTTTTGACAGACCCCGGACAATATTTTCAGGTAACATTGGCCCCAAACAGGGCTTCAGGAGATAAACCATGCTGAACAAGGTAATGATCATAGGCCGCCTTGGCCGCGACCCGGAACTGCGCTACGCCGCCAACGGCACCCCCATAGCCACCCTGCGCGTGGCCACGGATGAATCGTATGTGGATAAAGAAGGCAACAAGGTTGAACGCACGGAATGGCATTCCGTTGTCACCTTCCAGCGCCAGGCGGAAAACTGCGCCAACTTCCTTGGCAAGGGCAGCCTGATATTTGTTGAAGGCAGCCTACAAACCCGCAAATGGCAAGACCAGCAGGGGCAAGACCGCTATAGCACGGAAATAAAGGCTTCCCGCGTGCAGTTTCTTGACCGGCGCGGCGCACAGGGCGGCGACCAGCAGTTCGGCCAGGCGGAAAACCCGCGCGGCGGCTACGCCAACCAGGGCAGCCAGGGCAATCAGGGGGGCGGCTACGGCAACCAGCCCAAAAATAACCGCCAACAACAAAACAACGCCCCGGACTACGACGACGACCTTGGCCCGGCCTTCCCTTCAGAAGCCAGCGGCATGGACGACGTGCCGTTTTAGGCAACGCCTTTTAAAATTTGAAGATTTCTTGGGGGAAATGATTTCCCCCAAACCCCCTCGTTATAAAAATCCTCGTTTTTGAACCTTGCAAGGTTCAAAAACGAGGATTTTTTAATGGGGTTTCCAAAGGGGGTCACCCCCTTTGGCGGGGTTCAGGGGCAGCGCCCCTGATCGCCGAAGGCATTCCTGCTGTAGCTTTGCTATTCCGGCAATCCCAGGCGTTTGGCTATGGTTTTGGCGGCCTTGCGGCCCGCGCCCATGGCCTTGATTACCGTGGCCGCGCCGGTGACTATGTCGCCGCCGGCGAATACGTTGGGTATGCCGGTTTCGCCTTCTTCATTCACTTCTATATAGCCGCGTTTGGAAAGCGGCAGATTGGGCGTTTCTTCCAGCAGCACACGGTTGGCCTGTGTGCCAAGGGCTATTATGGCAAGGTCTGTGGGCAGTTCACGGGTTTGTCCGGGAATTTCCACCGGGCTGCGGCGGCCGGAGGCATCCGGTTCACCCAGCTTCATATCTTGCAGCACCACTCCGGCCAGGCTGCCGTTTTCATCCACCTTGAAGGTGACTGGGGCGGCCAGAAGCTCAAGAATTACGCCTTCTTCCTCGGCGTGTTCCAGTTCTTCGTGACGGGCGGGCATTTCATCGCGGGTACGGCGGTAGACAATGCGCACGCTTTCCGCGCCAAGGCGCAGGGCCGCGCGGGCGGCATCCATTGCCACGTTGCCGCCGCCGTAAACGGTGACGTTTTTACCACGGGTCAACGGGGTGTCGTAGTTGGGGAAGTCATAGGCGCGGCCAAGGTTTACGCGAGTAAGGTATTCATTGGCGGACATTACGCCGGGGGCGTTTTCTCCCGGTATGCCGAAGAACTTGGGCAGCCCGGCCCCCACGCCTACAAACACGGCTTTAAAACCCTGATCAAAAAGATCTTGCATTTTAAAGGTTTTGCCGCCAACCCAGTTGGTATGGAAGGTAACGCCCAGGTCTTTAAGGGCGGCTATTTCTTTTTGCACCACTTTGCCTTTGGGCAAACGAAATTCCGGTATGCCGTAAACCAGCACCCCGCCCAGTTCGTGCAGGGCTTCAAACACCGTCACATGCGCCCCGCGCGCGGCCAGGTAACCGGCGGCGGTAAGAGAGGCCGGGCCAGCGCCTATGCAGGCCACTTTGATGGAAGGGTCGCTAAGCGCGCAGGCCGGTTCACCGGTAATCACTTCACAGGCTTCACCGGATATGAAGGCGTCGGCCACGTAGCGTTCAAGGCGGCCAATGGCTATGGGGTTGCCTTTTTTGTTCAGGATGCAGCTGCCTTCACACTGGTTTTCTTGCGGGCAAACGCGGCCGCACACGGCGGGCAGGCTGTTGGTGCCTTTTATTACGGCATAGGCCCCGGCTATGTCGTCTTGCGTTACCTTGCCGATAAATTCCTTTATGGGCACTTCAACCGGGCAACCGCTGACGCAGAAGGGGTTTTTGCATTGCAGGCAACGGGAAGCTTCCGCCAGGGCGTCGGCCTTGCTGTAGCCAAGGGCCACTTCATTAAAATTTTTGATGCGCTCTTTGGCCGGTTGGCAGGGCATTTCAACGCGCGTATTATTTTTGCTCATCTTTACACCTGCACTTGTATTCTTCATGTGAAAGTTTTTCCAGCGGCTTGAAGGCACCCAGGCGCTGACGCAGCTCGTTGAAGTCCACCAGGTGTCCGTCAAATTCCGGGCCGTCAACGCAAGTGAATTTTACTTCCCCGCCCACGCTTACGCGGCAGGCCCCACACATGCCTATGCCGTCCACCATAATGGAGTTAAGGCTTACAGTGGTGTGCACGCCAAAGGGCTTGGTGGCGTTGGCAACGGCCTGCATCATGGGTACGGGGCCAATGCCTACCACTTCTTTCACGCTTTTGTCTTTTTCCAGCCGGTCAACAAGCAGGTCTGTAACCAGGCCCTTGTGCCCAAAGCTGCCGTCATCTGTGGATACCAAGACTTCATCGCAGAAGGCGGAAAGTTCATCATAAAAAAGCAACAGGTCTTTGTTGCGCGCGCCAATAATGGCCACAACGTAGTTGCCCGCCTTGTGGTGCCCTTTGGCAATGTGGTGCATGGCCGCAATGCCGGTGCCGCCGCCCACGCAAATGACCGTGCCCATTTTTTCAATGTGCGTTGCCTTGCCCAGCGGGCCGCAAAGGTCGGCTATATAGTCGCCTTCTTGCAGGGCGTCCAGCATGGCGGTGCTTTTGCCCATAATCAGATAGACAATGGTTACTGTGCCGGCTTCAGGGTCTGTATCCGCCACAGTCAGGGGAAAACGTTCTCCGGTTTCATTAACCCGCAAAATGACAAAGTTGCCTGGTTTGGCGGTTTTGGCAATTTGCGGGGCATCCAGCACCAGACGGGTGGTCTGGTTTGGGATAAGAGCGGTCTTCTGCACGATTTTAGTCGGCATTCTCAATCCTCCTGCCGTTTTTCAGCCGCTGCCACCCCGCCGGAATAGCGGGGACAACATTCAGCTTTTAAGGTTTATGGTTACGTCCTGTCCGGCGGCATAAAGCTTGTTGGTAAGCAGAATGCTCTGGATAGTGTTG
Source organism: Desulfovibrionaceae bacterium (assembly GCA_031552315.1). GTDB lineage: Bacteria > Desulfobacterota > Desulfovibrionia > Desulfovibrionales > Desulfovibrionaceae > JAVBMP01. Next base: position 8,638 of record JAVBMP010000127.1, read on the forward strand.
GATACTATGGATGCGGCGAACGGATCCAGCTTTACGGGCTGCCCGTCCACAAGAATTTCCATTTCCAGCCGGGCGCATTCCCCGCAGGCAAGGCCGGGCAAAAGTGAGCTTTTTTCAATAATCATGGCGGCCAGGGCGCCCGCGCTTTCCGGCGTGGCGTCCGCAAAGTGCTTCGGCAGGGAGGCGGCAAGGCCAATCGGCCTGGGGCCAACTGTGGCCATAACCTGAAGCGCGGCCCGTTCTTCCGGCAGCAGCTCGGCCCCGGCCAGAAGTTCCGCCGCGTCGCCTTCATCTTTCAGGCAAATGATTTGCGGGGTGGGGGTTTGGATTTTGGAGCTTTCAACAAGGATGACGTCTTTTTTCATCAAGCTTGCCAGCTCATTGAAGGCAAGGGGCGGCGACCAGAAAAGCACGCTTTCTTCCGGGCCGCAGCCCGCCACGGTGCGCCCTTCACGCATAAGCCAGAAGGCGTCTGTGTTTTGGCGGCCAATATCGTGCCCGGAAAATTTGATAATGCCTACAGATTTGCCCCGGGCTTCCAGGGCGGAGGCCAAAAGGCCAAGTAATGCGGTTTTACCGGATTTTTTAGCTCCGGTTACAGCAACTGCGAACATACAATGACTCCCGCCGTGCGGGCCAAATATCGGTTGCGGCAAGGGGACAGCCGCATTTTGGAGGCCCGGCATCCGGTCTGTTCATAAAGTTTATATGCTTTTCCCCGTAATGTCTACCTTGTGCCAATAATAACAATGCATTTAATTAAAAAACATTCGCCAAGTAAATCGAAGAAATAAACGCGCCCCCCGCTCCGGCATCCGGAACAGGGGGCGCGTTTTAATCAAACTTGTGGTTGGTTGTGGGCAAGATCCTAGTACATGCCGCCCATACCGCCCATGCCACCCATACCGCCCATGCCGCCCATGCCCATATCAGCGGGGGCGCTCTTCGGCTCCGGCTTTTCGGCAATGGCGCATTCGGTGGTAAGCAGCAGGGAAGCCACGGAGGCGGCGTTCTGAATGGCTATGCGGGTAACCTTTTTCGGGTCTATCACGCCGGCCTTGATCAGGTCTTCATATTCGCCGCTGGCGGCGTTGAAGCCGAAACCGTCTTTACCGTCACGCACTTTTTCAACGATTACGGAACCTTCATGACCGGCGTTCAGGGCTATCTGACGCAGGGGTTCTTCAATGGCGCGGCGCACCACGGCAATGCCGGCGGCTTCGTCATCGTCAACGGGCTTGATGCTGTCCAAAGACTTGGCAACGCGGATGTAAGCGGTGCCGCCGCCAGGCACGATGCCTTCTTCAACAGCGGCGCGGGTGGCGTTAAGGGCATCTTCCACGCGGTCTTTCTTTTCTTTCATTTCAATTTCAGTAGCGGCGCCAACGTGAATAACGGCCACGCCGCCGGCGATTTTCGCCAGGCGTTCCTGAAGCTTTTCACGGTCATAGTCGGAAGAGGATTCATCAATCTGGGCGCGGATCTGCTTTACGCGGGCCTTTATTTCATCGGCCTTGCCGGCGCCGTCAACGATGGTGGTGTTATCTTTGTCAATAACAATGCGCTTGGCGGTGCCAAGGTCGGCCACGCTAAGGTTTTCCAGCTTGATGCCCATGTCTTCAGAAACAACGGTGCCGCCGGTAAGCACGGCGATATCTTTAAGCATTTCCTTGCGGCGGTCGCCAAAGCCGGGGGCCTTCACGGCCACGGCCTGCAGGGTGCCGCGCAGCTTGTTCACAACCAGGGTAGCCAGGGCTTCACCGTCAACATCTTCCGCAATGATAAGAAGCTGGCGGTTCATTTTGGCAACCTGTTCCAGCACGGGCAGCATTTCCTTCATGGTGGAAATTTTCTTTTCGCTGATCAGGATAAGGGCGTCATCCAGCGAGCAGGTCATCTTTTCCGGGTTGGTCACAAAGTAGGGGGAAAGGTAGCCGCGGTCAAACTGCATGCCTTCAACAACTTCCAGAGTAGTTTCCAGGCCTTTGGCTTCTTCAACGGTGATAACGCCTTCTTTGCCCACTTTGTTCATGGCTTCGGCGATGATGTTGCCGATGGTGCTGTCAGAGTTGGCGGAAATGGTGCCAACCTGGGCAATTTCTTTTTGGTCGCGGGTGGGTTTGGCAAGGGCGGCCAGTTCGGCCACAATTTTTTCCACAGCCTTGTCAATGCCGCGTTTGATGCTCATGGGGTTGCGGCCGGCGGCCACAAGCTTTACGCCTTCACGGTAAATGCCCTGGGCCAGCACGGTGGCGGTGGTGGTGCCGTCGCCGGCGATGTCGCTGGTTTTGGAAGCGACTTCACGCACCATTTGGGC
>JAVBMP010000074.1:0-3462 GCA_031552315.1 Desulfovibrionaceae bacterium
GGCGAGCAAAGCTCGCCTACGACTATTCCGCGGCAAGGATTTGAAGACAAATCCTTGCTGAGCAACTCACTCATTTCAATCGTAAATTGCTCTAATGCCCATAGGAGTTTTTAATGACCGCCCAAGCCAAAAGCCGTAAAGGACTTATTTTTGTTATCACCCTGTGTGTTCTGCTTGTACTGGCCCTTCTTGTGGGCGTGCCCATGCTGGAAAAGCGCATAGCCGCCCGCTTTGTAAGCGAATGGCAGTCAATATCCATCATGAAGTACCAAATTGAAGAACCCAGGGCCTCACTTTTCAAACGCAGTTTTGCTACCGGCAAGCTAAGCTATACCGTGCCGCCCATGGATGGTCTGCCGGAATATTCCGTTTCTTGCGCCCACACCGAAACCGCCGGTATGGATTGGGGCACCCTGCTTGGGTATTACCCGGAAATTTCTTCCGCAGCCTCCACAATAGCCGAGGGCTGCCAGGTAAGCATAGATGGGGCACCAATGGCCTCAATAAAAGAAATGAGCGCCAGCAACGTAAGCTATCGCTACAAAGAATTGATTGGCTTTTCCAAAAATTTTGACGTTGCGGCCAACAAAACAAGCCTGAGCAATGAAGCTTTCCTGGCCGCGCTGGCAGCCATGAAAGACTTCACCTTTTCCAACCTGACAATAAAAGGGCTGGACATAAACTATGTGGCCTTCTCCTTCACCATACCCCATGCGGAAGTTAATGATTTGGTCTACTTGCATGGGCACGGCAAGGCCTTGGCAAAAGATATGAAATTCATGATGCTGGGGCAAAAGCTCTTCAGCCTGGATGAAATGTCTGTTGACCGCCTGGACTGGAGTTTTGCCATAGGCTTTTTCAAAAAACTCAGCGCAAACCCTATGATGGCAAATACCTCTGTTAAGGAAGCTTACGCCATATATGCCGAATATCCCTTTGAGTTGCGCAACTTCAAGTTGAAAGGCCTTGAAGTGAACGGCAGCAAACTGCTTAGCGGTTCCAATGAAAACATCCTTACCGGCAAGGAAATTGGCCTTAACCTGAGCATGAATAAAAACGCCGCCGCCGGCTTTACGGTTGACGGGCTAAACCTGAACCTGGCCGCGCTGAAAAAAATACCCGCGGTGCAAGAAGCTCTGGCCTTCTACAACAAGCCGCTTCAGCTGGGCAGCACCTTTGAGCTGACAATTGAAAATATTGTGGAACCCAGCGCTATAAACTTTTCCGCCAGCCTGGATGAAAAAAATCTGGGCGGGGCAAAAGCGGCGGCATCCCTTGGCCTGCTTGACCCCAAACTGTCTTTTGACGGGGACAACATAGGCGTAAAAACCGCCGAATTTGTAATGACAGACACCGGCATACTGGATATTGTCTGGCGCATAGCCGCCGGCAGCCGCAGCACGCCGGAAGCAATGAAGGCCGAAGCCCTGAAGGACATGGATGAGGCGCTGGCTAAAAGCACATCCCCAATATCCGCCAAGGCCCGCCAGGCCATGCGCGACTTTTTGGAAAAGGGCGGCCAGGTCAACATGAAGATAAACCTGCCCAAGCTTACGTCCTTTGATGACCTGACGGAAAGCTTTAAATCTGAAATGCCCCAGGGCGTAGAAGTAGACTGGGCCCCGTTGAAAAAGTAGGCCTTTGGCCACTTGCCCAACCCAAAGGCAACCCATGCTTGTTTACCTTCACGTGCCCTTTTGCCGCAAACGCTGCAACTATTGCGCCTTCTATTCCAACGCCCTGCCTGCCCCCTCTGCAACTGTGGGGGCAGGCGCAGCGGGCGGCAAAGGGGATGCCGTAGCGCCGGAACTGAAGGCCTACCTGAAGTTCCTGCTGCAAGAAATTGCCCTGTGGGGTGAACGCCTTGGCCCGGTAAAGGTGGAAAGCATTTTTTTCGGCGGGGGCACACCCAGCCTGCTGCCGCTGGACATGATCAAAAAAATTCTCGCGGCCCTGGGCAAACAGTTTACCCTGCTGCCCGGCGCGGAAATAAGCCTGGAGGCCAACCCGGAATCTCTGCTGGCCTTCGGCTATGCGGAAGGGCTGGTCAAGGCGGGCATAAACCGCCTTTCCATAGGCGTGCAAAGCCTGAATGACGTGGATTTGCAAATGCTGGGCCGCCCGCACAACGCCCGCGAGGCCGTGGCCGCCTTTGAAACCGCCCGGATAAGCGGCTTCAAAAACATCAACCTTGATCTTATCTGGGGCCTGCCCGGCCAGCGCCCGGCCCAGTGGCTGGAACAGCTTAAGCGGGTGCTGGAATTGAACCCCCAGCATCTTTCCTGCTATGCCCTTACGCTGGAGGAAGGCAGCCCCCTGCACCGGCTGGAGGCCGAAGGCAAAATAGAACTGCCGCCGGAAAAAGACCAGGCCGCCATGTACGCCTACGGCACGGAACTGCTGGAATCCAGGGGCTTTATCCACTATGAAATTTCCAACTTCGCGCGCATGGGCTTCAAATGCCGCCACAATCTGGGTTATTGGGAAGGGCAGGACTATCTGGGCTTTGGCCCTTCCGCCGTTTCCACCCTTGGCCGCCTGCGCTGGACAAACCCGGCCGACCTGCCCCAATGGGCGGCCGAAGTAACAGCCAAAGAATGCGGCAAAAACCCGGAAGAACGTGATGCCATAACCCAGGCCCTGGAATTTATTATGCTGCGCCTGCGCACAGACCGGGGCCTTGGCCTGAAGGCCTATAAGGAACTTACCGGGCGCGACTTCATGAAGGACAACAAAAAACTGGTTGAAGGCCTGCACGCCCGGGGCCTTGTGCGCCTTGCCAAAGGGCAGATAAGCCTTACCAATGAAGGCATGCTGGTCTCAAATTCCATCCTTGAGCACCTTTTTGCGGAAACGGAAAAACGCTTGCGCGTCAAAAAATCCGCTTCATAAAATACACCCTGAACCCGCTTGTTTTATTTGATAATTAATCACAATATGAGGCCGTTGCACAATGAGAATTTTTGTTCTTTTACAAGGAGTGCGAGTTCCGTGCGGAGGGAGTATATTCAAGCATATATGACCTTCGCGCGGGATGAAGCACGACGCAGTAAAAGGGCAAAAAGGCCATTGTGCAATGGCCTCAGTTCCACGCGTGGCCTCCAGGGGCAAAGCCCCTGCCCGCCGGAGGCATGCCAGACTGAAAACAAAACTCCCCCGCGCCGTAACCCGCGCGGGGGATTTTGTTTATTGTTCAAGGCCATTGTGCAATGGTCTTTGTTCGCCTTTGGAGGCCGTTGCACAATGAGAATTTTTGGCCGTTGCCCCGTGGTCACGGGGTCTGAGGGCTGGTGGCCTTTGGCCTTTCACCTTTGGCCGCTACACTTCAAACAGCATTTCCAGGTCATCGCGGGTAAGGCTTTTCCAGGCGCTTTGGCCGGGGATTATAGATTCCGCCATGCCGCGTTTGCTGTCTTGCAGTTGCAGTATTTTTTCTTCAACCGTATTCTGGCAGATAAGTTT
>JAVBMP010000148.1:0-3883 GCA_031552315.1 Desulfovibrionaceae bacterium
CCCGCGGCGGGGGCGCCGGGGGCCCCCGCCCCCCCCCACCCCCCCAACTCGGGGTTCACCCCTTTTGACACCCAAATTAATTTGTCATAAATAATTCCGGGGGGGTTTTGGGCTAAATCCTCCCCCCCACTGGGGTCTGGGGCAAAGCCCCAGTGTTTTAAAAAATTTCTTAAAATAAATTCTTATTTTTCAACCCGGCTTCCAGCAACCGCAAAAATTCTTGCCGGGGCAGGCTTCGCGCCCCAAAGCGGGCCAGGTGGCTGGTATCTTGCTGGCAGTCTATCATGGTGCAACCGCGCCCGCGCAGTTCATTGACAAACCAGGCAAAGGCCGCCTTGGAGGCATCCGGTTTATGGAAGAACATGGATTCGCCAAAAACCACCGAACCCATGGCAATGCCGTAAAAGCCGCCTGCCAGTTCTCCGTCTTGCCAGGCTTCCACCGAGTGGGCCAGCCCGGCCTCATGTAATTTGATGTAGGCCGCCTGCATATCCGGCCCAAGCCAGGTGTGCAGGAACTCCGCCTCTTCCGGGTTGGGTTGAAGGCCGAAGTCTGCCGGGTCTTCACAACAAAAATCATCACAGGGCAGGCCTTCTTCCTCTTCATATTCAAAGCCGTCAGCGGAGACGGAACCGCCAAAGGGGGTTTCTTCCCATTCAACATTTATGTCTGCGTCTCCGCCCTCTTCTTCAAGCCAATCTTCATCATCATCAAATGGTTGCGCTTTGCGGGCGGCTTTGGCGCAGGCCGAAATAACTTGGGGAAAGGCTTTGTCTATGGTGAACGTGAAGATATTTTTTTTGATGGTTCTGGCCAGGGAACGCGGCACATGCAGTTCATGCGGGAACAGCACAAAGCGCGGGTCTGGCGACCACCATAAAATAACGCTTTCCGCCTGCTGATACCAGGGGAAAATGCCCGCCCGGTAAGCGGCTTCCAGCCTGCCGGGGGAAAGGTCTCCGCCAATGGCCAGCAGGCCCTCAGGTTCCGCCATGTGCGGGGGTGGAAAGGCCGGGTTGTTTTCATCCAATAAAAAGATAGGCATTACATAGCCTTAACTGTGCTCTAATGTTTTACTTTAAGTTTTTTGCCGTTTTTCCCGGCTTGCGTATTCAGCAGAGTATGGTTTAAAGCCGGGGTGCATTTAAGGCGCATTTTGCCTTGTTCTTCTGCGCCCTCACCGGATTCCGGCCCGTCTTTTGGCCCGGCGCCCTTCTTGGCACCCTTTTCAGCTTCCGGCGCGAAAACTTCCACCAGGCCGCCGTTTTGCAGATCGCCAAAAAGCAGTTCCGCCGCCAGGGGGTCTTCCAGCTTTTCGCGTATCAGGCGGGAAAGCGGGCGCGCGCCCATGGCCGGGTCGTAGCCTTCACGGGCCAGCCATTCCCGGCCCCCGGCATCCAGCTTCAGTTCCACCTTGCGTTCTTTAAGGCTGTTGGCAAGTTCACCAATGAATTTGTCCACAATGCTGCCCATAACTTCCGGTTGCAGGGCGGCAAAGGGCACAAGGGCGTCCAGCCGGTTGCGAAATTCCGGGGTGAAGGCCTTTTCCACCGCTTTAAGGCCCTTTTGCGCCCGGGTGGAATCCGGCTGGCCGCTTTTGTCACGCAGGGAAAAGCCTATGTCGCGGCCGGACATTTCAAAGGCCCCGGCGTTGGAGGTCATGATAATAACCACGTTGCTGAAATCCGCCTTGCGGCCGGTGTTGTCGGTCAGCGCCGCGTAATCCATTACCTGAAGCATAACGCCCATGACGTCCGGGTGGGCCTTTTCCATTTCATCCAGCAACAGCACGGCGTGGGGGTTTTTGCGCACGGCTTCGGTAAGCAGGCCGCCCTGGTCAAAACCCACGTAGCCGGGGGGGGAGCCAATAAGGCGGGAAACGGAATGTTTTTCCATATATTCCGACATGTCATAGCGCAAAAAGGGCACGCCAAGCAGCAGGGCCAGTTGCTTGGCAAGTTCCGTCTTGCCCACCCCGGTCGGGCCATAGAACAGGAAAGCGCCCAGGGGCCGCTTTTCCCGGCGGAACCCGGCGCGGGCGCGTAACACCGCGCGGCTTACACTGCTTACGGCCTTTGCCTGCCCAAAGACCACGGCCTGCAAGTCCGCTTCCAGGGTCTTCAGCTTTTCCTGGTCTGAGGTGCTTACTTTTACGGAAGGGATGCGGGCCATACGGGCCACAATCTTTTCAATATCCGCCGCGCCGATGAGCAGGGTTTTTATTGCCGGGGTTACGGCTTCCTGTGCGGTTTCCTGCTGGCTTTCCATCAGATTTTCCGCGTTGCCTTCAAGCGCTTCCGGTGTATTTTCCGGGCCTGCTTGCGGTATTTCGGCCTTTTTATCCTGTTTGCCCTGTTTCGCAAGGCGCATGTCATGGTTCAGGCGGGCGTAGGCCCCGGCTTCATCCATCACGTCAATGGCCTTGTCCGGCAGCAGGCGGTCCGGCAGGTGGCGGGCGGAAAGGGTAACTGCCGCGCTTAGGGCCGCACTGGTATAGCGCACATGGTGGTGCGCCTCGTAGCGGTCTTTCAGGCCTTTCAGAATTTCCAGGCAGTCCGCCTGGCTGGGTTCCTCAAGGTCTATTTTTTGGAAGCGCCGGGAAAGGGCGCGGTCTTTGTCAAAATGGTTCTTGAACTCTTCATGCGTGGTGGAACCTATGCAGCGTATGCGGCCAGAGGCCAAAACCGGCTTGAGCAGGTTTGAGGCATCCATTGAACCGCTCCCTGTGCTGCCGCTGCCAACAATGGTGTGAATTTCATCAATAAACAGAATAGCGCCGGGTATTTTTTCCAGTTCCTTCAGCACATCTTTAAGGCGTTCTTCAAAATCGCCCCGGTATTTGCTGCCTGCCAGCACGGAACCCATGTCCAGAGAAAATATGCGGCTTTCATAAAATTGGGGCGGCACCCTTTTTTCCGTAATGCGCAGGGCCAGCCCTTCCGCCATAGCGGTTTTGCCCACGCCGGGGTCGCCCACAAAAATGGGGTTGTTTTTACGCCGCCGGGCCAGAATTTGCAACGCACGGTCCAGTTCCGCATTGCGGCCTATCAGCGGGTCTATGCGCCCTTCCGCCGCCAGGGCGGTAAGGTCGCTGGTGTAAAGCTGAAGCGCCCCGGCCCGCTTTTGCTGCGCATCTTCACCGTCGCCGAAAGGAATATCTTCCAGCATATCTTCATCTTCACGAAACAGCGAGATGTATTCCAGAATATCCAGGCGGGAAATGCCCTGCATGCTCAGGTAGTACGCCGCGTAGGAATCTTCTTCCTGCATCAGCGAGGCCAAAAAATCCCCCATGCTCATGGCATCGCGTCCGGAAGAAATTACGTGCTGCATGGCCCGCTGCATGGTGCGGTGCACAGCGGCGCTTTCCACCACTTCAAAGCTGTCGCCCGCGGGTATGGTTTCCAGTTCATTTTGCAAAAACTTTTCCAGTTGCTGGTGCAATTCCAAAGAACTACCCCCGCAGCCTTCAATTATGTCCACGCAGCCGGGTATATCCAGCCCGGAATAAAGCAGGTGCTCAAGGGTAAGGTATTCATGCTTCCGTTCACGCATCTGGTTAACGGCATAGCTTATAAGCTGCTCAAGATCCGGTCTTATTTTCATGGCATTACCAACTGTTATATATCCTCAAGCGAACAGCGCAACGGAAAGCCCGCCTGGCGCGCCCGGCCATGCACCTGGGCGGCCTTGGTTTCCGCCACTTCAATGGTGTAACGCCCGCATTCTCCGCGCCCCTGTTCATGCACGGCCAGCATTATTGCTGTGGCCTGTTGCAAGTTTTTATGAAAAATTTCCATAAGAACGCTTACCACAAATTCCATGGACGTGTAATCGTCATTATGCAAGATAACCTTGACGCGGCGCGGTTCTTTAACTTCTA
>JAVBMP010000094.1:0-20934 GCA_031552315.1 Desulfovibrionaceae bacterium
TAGTCCGGCGGCGGGGTTTCACCCGTGGTTTCCGCAATAACGCCGGGGCCGGCAAAGCCCACGTTGGATGAACGTATGCCGAACTGGTAGGGGGAGCAGCCAAGAAAGCTGGCCACCGGCCCGGCGTAGGAATTGGTGTCATAGGTGACGATATAAAGCCCCCCGGCGTCTATGTAGCGGCGCACGGCCATGGTGCAGCGCGGCATCTGGATTACGCCGTTGGTGCCTTCCTGAATGCGTATGCCCGCGGTGCCGTGCACATAGGCCAGGAAGGGGAAGCGTTTTTTCTCTGCCCGTTCGGCGGCCAGGATGAACTTTTCCCCTTCTGCCGTGCCCACGGTGCCCCCGCGAAATTCCGCCATAAGCATGGCTACTATCACCTTGGTATCATTTATGCGGGCTTCAAAGGTCATGCAGCCGCTTTTGCTGCCCACTTTGGCCTTGGCCTGGGCCAGCTTAAGGTCAAACCCTTCAAAATCCAGCGGGTTGCCGGATTCCAGGTCTTCATTAAATTCAAACACGCTGTCCTGGTCAAACACGTTGTACAGGTACCAGTCATGTTCCATGGGGAAGTGGTGCCCGCAGTTGGGGCAAACCCCGGCGAATTCGCCGTAAAGATCCGGCGCCCAGATATCAAGGCAGCCGTGCGTGGGGCTGTTGGGGCAGCTAACGGCCCGGTCTTCCCGCGCTTTGGGGCTTATGTAAGCCCATTTGCCGCCTTTTGCGCTGCTTTCCGCTGTCCAGTCGGAAAGGGTGGTCAGGCGGTCGGCGGTTTCCGCGTGGCGGCGGGCGCTTTTCATGGCCAGTTTGTCCACCAGTTTTTTTAGGGGCGAGGTAAGGCGCATCCACAAGACGGACGCTTCCGCCTGCACTTCTTCAATGGCGAACTGCAATTTTTTTTGCGGGCGGCTGAACAGGTCATACTTGAAGTAGGAATGAATGTCCCAGGCCAGTTCATAGCAATAACCCCAGAAACGGCGCGAGAATGAACGCTGGTCCTGCACGGCGGCGCGGGAAAGGTTGCGGAATTTTTTGAAGCGCTTCAGCACCAGGCGTTGCCGGGCGGATTGCGACATGACCCAGCGCACTGGCACTGTTTCAGATTCTATGCCAGCGGCGGCCTTTTTGCGGTGAATTTTCAGCGCCCGGCCGCGCACCGGGGCAAAGCCGCGCACGGAAAGCACAATTTCGTCTGTGGCGCGCAGCACTTCATGCCGCAGGCGGCGGAAGAAATCATAATGATGGCAGCGCGCGCCCAGGGGCGGTTCCTGTATAACGCCGTCTATGTAGCCCATGCGCAGGTTATCTTCCGCTGTCATGCGCAGTTGGGTGGCGCAGTGTTCAATAAGTTCCGGGGTGGCGCGTTCGCCCTTGCGCAGGCGGCCTTCAATGGCGGCGGCCCCTTCCGGGGAAATTACGGAATAGTAGCCGTGGGAGAACATCAGGCGTTTGTCGGCCAGGCCAATGGCTTCCGCCCCGCCGGAGCCGCCTTCGGAAATTATGGCCAGCACCGGCACGGGCAGTTCACACATTTCATAAAGGTTTTTGGCTATTTGCTGGGCAGCGCCGGGGCTGTCTTCCGTAGGGAAGGAACCGGGCGTGAAAATATAGGTGTGAATGGGGATATTTTCCGTAGCCGCAACCTGCATATAATGCAGGGCCTTGGCATTGCCCCAGGGGGTGGCGGAACCGCCGTTGCGTATTTCTTCCCCATGCCCCTTTTCCTGCCCTATTACCATAACAGACTGGTTTATAACCTTTTTGCCCTGGCGGCGGGTAACATAGGCCCGGGCGATAAGCATGGACGGGTCTATGGAATGTTCATCTTTACTGCCTATTTCCGTGTAGTTGTCGTAGACGTTTTCCAGGATGTCGCGCAGGCAGATGCGTTGGGGGTGGCGCACAATGCGCACCTTGTCCATGGGGGTAAGGCCGGCTTCCAGCTTGTTTTCCACAAAGTTGAAGAGGTCTTCAATGGTTACAAAGGCGGCCTTGCGCTGTTCTGGTGAAAGGCCGGGGGCGCGTTCACGAAATTCCGCCAGGCGGGATTCCAGCAGGCGCACGTTTTCATTGTTCTTGCCGGAAAGGATGTCTCTAATATAATTGAAGCGCTCAACCAGCGCGTGATACTTTTTTTCCATGTTAAATTCCATAAAAGCTGGTTAAAACAGCAAGATGTGGTTGGTTTTTTCTTTCAAAAATTCCAGGTTGGACTTCAGGGCCTCTCCGGCGTTGTTCGCGCCGGAAAGTTCAACCCCCTGCAAAAAGTGGCTGCCCCGTTCACGCGCCTGTTTCAAGTCTTCTCCCCACACAATGCCCAGGGCCAGGTTGGGGTCAAATTCCGTGGGTATGTCATAGGGGCTGTCTGTGGGAATGTGGGTGTGCATTTTAAGCCATTCCTCATTTTGCCAGCCAAAGCGTTCAATGCGGCCCACCCAGGGGGTGAAGCGGCGGGAAGGGTCTTCCGCTATTATGCGGTATTCAATGCCCACGCCTTCAAAGCTAATATCTTCCTGCTTGTAACCCAAAGGTTCACCCAGGCCGGTGCGTATCTGTTCCGCTATAAGGTCTACCCCGCCTTCGCCGCTGATGCGGGCAATGGCGGCGGAAACGCCGTTTTCCACCTGAATGCGGGTGTTTACTTCCATCAGGTAGGGGTTGCCGGCGCGGGTCACTATCCATTCCCAGGTGCCCACGCTGTCGTATTTGACTTTTTTCGCCATGGCCAGCGAATGCCGGATGATATCTTCCAAAACCCTTGCCGCGTCAAAGCTGTAGGCCACGGAAGAAGGGTCAAAGCCGGGGGCTATTTCCACGCGCTTTTGCAGGCCCGTGCTTTGAATGGAGCAGTTGCGCGTGCCGAAGTGCACCACGCTTTTGCAGTCACGGTCGGCCAGAATTTGCACTTCAAGGTGGTTGAAGTCGCAAATGCGCTGCTCTATAAGCACGCCTTCATCCTTGAACTGGCGGGCCGCGTAGTTGCGCACCCGGCGGTAGACGGAACGGAACAGGTCAAGGTCGTAAACCTCCTCAATGCCCATGCCGCCGCCCCCGGCAGAGGCCTTTACCAGCACCAGGGGGCGTTCAATGCCTTCTTCCAGCTGGTAGCTGAAAAGGTCTTTGGCTATTTTTTCCGCTTCCAGCTCGTCATAAATGGGCCGGTCCGAACCGGGCACCGTGGGCACGCCAAGGCTGCGGGCCAGCCGTTTGGTATTTATTTTGTCGCCCAGTTCACGAATGACCGGCCAGGAGGGGCCTATAAAAATCATGGCCCGGTCGCGCTGTACAACGCGCCGGGCAAAGCGGTAATCTTCCGCAAAAAAGCCGTAACCGGGGTGTATGGCCGTGGCTTCGGCGGCGTCCGCCGCCGCCATTATTTCATTGGCGTCGTGATATGAAGAAATGCGAAAAAGGCTGTTTTCTCCACCCAGTTCCCGCGCCAGGCGCACATGGCCGGAAAAGGCGTCTTCCGCCGTGTACACGCAGGCAAAATCCACGCCAAGCTTGCGGCAGGCCTGCACTATGCGCATGGCTATTTCACCGCGGTTGGCTACCAAAACCTTATGTTTGCTCATGATATTCCTTTTTTCCGCCTTCCGGGCAAAAAATTTCAAGCCCGGCCAGGCAGTAGCAATTTAACCTTTAACAGGTTATAGATTCCAAAACAATGTTCGTGTTCTTTTATAGAAGAACTTTTGCAGGGGGTATTTTATGCTAAATTACAAAAAAGTCCAGAATTGCGCGGAAGCCATATCCCGCGCGGTAAAACCGGGGTTTACCCCTGCCTTGGCCCTGGTGCTGGGCACCGGCCTTGGGGGCATGGCGGATGCCCTTGATGATAAAATATTCATTCCATACAGCACCTTGCCGGATTATCCGCCCTCTACCGCCCCCACGCATAAAGGTGGTTTTGCTTGCGGTTTTTTACAAAAAACCCCGGTAATTATCCAGCAAGGGCGCTGCCATCTTTATGAAGGCTACAGCCCGGAAGATGTTTGCCTGGGCGTGCGGGCCATGGCCCGTTGCGGGGCCAAAACCCTGCTGGTAACCAATTCCGCCGGGGCCGTGAACCCGCTTTTCCAAACCGGCAACCTTATGCTGATAAGCGACCATATAAACCTTACCTGGCAAAGCCCGCTGACCGGGGTGAATGACGAGGCCTGGGGGCCGCGCTTCCCGGATATGAGCCAGGCTTATGACCCGGAACTGATGCGCGTTATGGAAGAAGAGGCCATGAAGCTTGGCCTGCGGCTGGAAAAAGGCGTGTACGCAAGCGTTGGCGGCCCGCAGTTTGAAACCCCGGCGGAAACGCGTTTTTACCGCGCCGTTGGGGCGGACGCCATTGGCATGTCCACCGTGCTGGAGGTTATAGCCGCCCGGCACATGGGCTTGCGGGTGGCCGGGCTTAGCTGCCTTAGCAACAAAAACCTGCCGGACTGCATGGCCCCGAACAGCCTTGAGGAAGTTGTGGCCGTGGCGGAACAGGCCGCCGCCGGCCTGCGCAAGCTGCTTCCCGCCTTTGTGCGGCGGCTTGGGGCAATGGGGCAATGATGGAAAGCTTGCGCCTGGCCAAAGTGTTTACCGGGCTGGCCTTTACCTGCCTGGCCTGCATTTGCTTGGCCTGTTTTTTACCCGTAACCCCGGCCTGTGGAGCGGAACCCATGCGGAACGAGCAACGGAAGGAAGCAGCGGCCCAACGCGCGGAAAGTAAGCCCTACACAGAAGAATTTACCGGCGTTGTGGTTGACATGGACCGCAATGAGGAAATTTTGCCGCCCGACACGCCGGACGCCACCCCCCGTCAGCGCCAGACCCTGAAAATACTTTTCTGGGCGCTGCTAGGGGTTTTTGTCCTGATCATGGCGGTGGCCGGGGTAAAAATTCACAAAAACAAAACGCCGGCGGCCCATGCCCCCCTTGCTGAAGACAGGGAATGGATGTTGCAAAATTCCCCGCGCGGTCAAAAACCCGCGCAAAACAAGCCTGTGGAATATAAAGACGATGTTGTGCAAAAGCCCTGAACGCCCGCAAAACGGACAGTCGTGAACGGCAAAAAAACGCGAAGGAACAACCCATGAAAGCCGCAAAACTTTTTTACACCCTTGCCATTTTTCTGCTGCTTTGCCTTGCCCCGGCAAGCGGGCAGGCCTTTATGATTGAAAACGCCGAAGCCGGTTACAGGCTGGAATTGCCCGAAGGCTGGGAAAAGATGGAACTTGCGGCGGAACAGCAAACTCAGTTCCAGTCTATAATCGCGGGCACCCCGGTAAAATCTTTGACCGTGGAAATATTCATCAACCCGGCGGATCAGCTTGTGCTTGTCGTTGTTGACGGTGATGTTTCAGACGCGCTCTCCGACCCGGACTGGCGAAAACATTTTATGGCGGGCATGCTGGAATCCATGGGCGTTCCACAGGCCGAGCAAAAAATAGTCTTTTCACAACACCAGGCCAAATCCCGCATGGTATTTCAGGGCGTTCCAACCGCTGTGCAGGTAAATTTTATCAAATCACACGCGGTAATAATGCTTGGCCTTGCCCCCAGCGCCGACAAAACGGCGGAACTTGAAATGTTGATGGGCAAAATAAGGACAAAAACCCCGGGCAGCGCGCCAAATGCCCCGGCTATGAACCAGTTGACCGGCCAGGAAAGCGGCCAGCCAGGCGGCCAGCCAGACGGCCAGACAGGCGGCCAGACAGGCGATCAGCCAGGTAGTCAGCCAGGCGCGCTGCCAACGGACAAGCCCGGCCTTGTGGAAATGTTCAAATTTGTGGTCTACTGTCTTATTGGCGTGGGTATTGGCATGCTGGCGCTCCATTTTTACAAAAAAAAGTTTGGTTCCAATAAAAAATAAACGCGGTCTGGCCGCCCACACCACGGGAACAACTGTATGAAAAATTTCAAACCGCTTACCTTGTGCTGCCTGATAAGTTTTTTTGTCCTTGCCGCGCCCTGTGCCCGCGCCCTGACCATTGAAGGTGAAAATTCCTTCTACAGCCTTACCCTGCCGGACGGCTGGGAAGAAAACCTGTGGTTTCAATATCTGACGGACATCGCCAGCAAGCACAATATGCTTCCCCTTCCATCAACACAAAAGCGCGTTACCAGCGCGGCGGAAAAAATGTCTGTTTCCGTATTGCTGATTGAGCTGAATAATGAAGGGGACACCCAGCTAAGCCCGGAACAGCAGATAGAAATTTTTATGGATTCCTACAACATCAAATTGCTGCATATCCCCGCAAACACCCCGGTTTATGTGGATGACTCCGTCAGGGGGCGCTTTCGTCTTGTAGACGGAAGCACCCAGATAGTACACATGTATATTTTGAAAAAACACTTCTTGACCTTGACAGGCCAGGTCTATGACAGCGCGCTGTCTGAAAACGCGGACAAGCTGGACGCGCTTATGGGGGCAATTGTTATTGCGCCGCAGCACAAATTACCGGCCCCGGAAAGTTCCGCTCCCGCACCCGCGCCCGCACCCGTGCCCGCAAACACAATGTCAGGTAAACAAACATGAATAAAAACGCCGCGGCAATTCTGGCCCTGTTTTTACTGCTTTGCCCGCCCGTGGCTTACGCCAATATAAATACCGCCGCGCCCGCGGCTTCAGCGCAAGACAACGCGGACAATGTTTTTATGGATAAAAATTTGGGCTACAGCTTCACCCTGCCCGCCGGCTGGCAAGCTGAAGCGGACGAGAAGCTGCAAAAATTTGATGACAGCAATGTTGCCCGGGCCATGCAGTCTTCCTTTATGCACAAGGTTGGCAGGCCGCGCCTGGCCTTTATGGCCAAAACCCCCCAAAACACCGGCGCCATTGTTGTGCTGACCGCCCCGCTGACCATGGATATGCAAAAAGACGCCACTCCTGCCATCATGCTGGGAATATATGAGCATTTGCTCAAACCCTTCAGGCAGGGGGATGAAAACGGCAAGGTGTCACTGCTCCGCACGGATAACGGGGCCCTGATAAGCCTGAAGCGGCACAACGGTACCGTCCATTTTCAAAAAATTATATTTACAAAAAGCCATGTCATAAACATTCACGCCAGCAACAACGCCCCCAACACACCGG
The DNA here is from genome assembly GCA_031552315.1 of Desulfovibrionaceae bacterium. GTDB lineage: Bacteria > Desulfobacterota > Desulfovibrionia > Desulfovibrionales > Desulfovibrionaceae > JAVBMP01. The sequence goes on from JAVBMP010000094.1 coordinate 7,079, forward strand.
AACTTACGGCGGAAATTGAAAAAATGCTCTATTCATTCCGCATTGCGCCGGAAAAAATGTTGACCGCGCCGCTGCCGGCAAAAGAACAGCTTGACAATGAGGACAGCCGTGGGACATGGGGGGAATTTACAGGCCTTGTCATTATCCTGCCCGCCTTTATTGCCATAGGCCTTTTCAGAATAAAAAAGGCCAGGCGGCGGGCGGATGAAATGCGTAAAAGCCCGCCGCCGGATCCCAAAGAACTTATACAGGGCAAAATATATCAGGATGATGTTATAAAAAAACGCTAGAAACCACAAGGAACCGCCCATGCTGCCCATATACGCCCCCCTGCCCACCCCGGCGGAAATGCAACTTTGGGATAATTGCGCCATAAACGAATTTGGCCTGCCGGAAGTAATGCTTATGGAAAATGCCGCGCGGGAAGCCCTGCGGGCGCTGGAAGAACTGGGCCTGGTCAGCCCCGACGTGGCAAGCCCGGAAGGCCCGGAATACAGGGCGGGCAATGAACAGCTTCACGCGCTGGTCTTTGCCGGTTCCGGCAACAACGGCGGCGATGGCTTTGCCCTGGCCCGCCACCTGCATGACCGGGGCCTTCAGGTGCTGGTGTGCCACTTCACGCCGCTGGGCAAATTGAAGGGCGCGGCCCGCAAACACGCGCAAATGGCCCGTGACTGCGGCGTGCCCATGCACCTGCTGCCCAAAAGCAACCGCCCGCCGGAAGATTTTTTGCCCCCGCGCTTCCGCCCCGCGCCGTCCACAAACCCCGGCGACCTTGGCAGCCTTGGCGAGCTTGGCAACCCGCCCGGCCGATACCGCCCGGACAACCAGATAGAAAGGAACGGAAGGGGCCTGCTGGTCATAGACGCCCTGAACGGCACCGGCCTGCGCGGCCCTCTGCGGCAGGAAGCCCTGGCCCGCGTGCGCTGTTTGAACCGCTACGCGGCGGACAGGCGCAATTTCCTGCTGGCCCTGGATATACCCAGCGGCCTGAACGGGCTGACCGGACAGCCGGAACCGGAAGCCGTGCGCGCCAATGCCACCGTGTGCTTTGAAGCGGGCAAGCCCGGCCTTTTCATGCCATCCGCCATGCCGTTTACCGGGAAAATTTTTGTGCGTCCCATCGGCCTGCCTGCGGCTGTGCGGCAAAAACACCCGGCCTCTTTCAGGCTGCTTTGCCCGCCAATGCGGGAATGCGCTACGCCGGAAGGGCTTTTCCCAAACAACCCCGGCACTCTCCGCAAAACAGGCAGGCCGGGCATATGGCCCGCGCCGGATGTCCTGGCCCACAAGGGGCGTCAGGGGCAAGTGCTGGTCATTGGCGGTTCCGTTGGCTTGGCCGGGGCCGCGCACTTCGCCGCGCTGGGGGCCTTGCGTTCCGGTTCCGCCCTGGCAAGCGTGGCCTGCCCGGAAGGGCTTGCCCCGGAAATCCGCATGGGCCGCCCGGAAATTATGATTTTGCCGCTGCGGCCTGAATGCGCGGATGTGGCGGGAAGGGCCGAAAGGGCGTCAGGGCCAGAAGGGTCGGGCGGGGCATCGGGGCCAAATGCCCCCGGCAACTGGCGGGAATGGCAGCCCTTTCACAAGGCCCGGCTGCTTGCGGCAGTGGAGGCACTGGGCCGCCGCAATTCTTCCGCCCTGGTCATAGGCCCCGGCCTGGGGCGGGAAAGCGCCGCCCTGCCGGAACTTTTGTCCGCCGTGCTGGCCTTGCCCGGCCGGCCCCCGGCGGTGCTGGACGCGGACGGTCTTTTTTATTTCACCCCGCTGGCCGGGGAAAAACGCCTGCCCTTCAGCCTGCTTACAGCGGAAGATATTATTACCCCGCACCCCGGCGAAGCCGCGTCATTGCTGGGCACAGACCCGGCCCAGGTGCAGTCTGGCCGCCTGAACGCCCTGCATACCCTTTGCAACCTGACGGAAGCTGTGGTAGTGCTGAAAGGCCCCGGAACCCTTGTGGGGCAAAAGGCTCATGATTCCGGCGCAAATGTCCGAAAAATGCGCCCCATAACCATTTCGCCCTTTTGCGTGGGGCAATTGGCCGTGGGCGGTTCCGGCGATGTTCTTGCCGGGGTGTGCGCTACGTTGCTCACCCGAAGAAAAAATAATTTTTTTGCGCAAAACCCTGTTTCGGCACTTGATTTGGCAAGCCTTGCGGTACATATTCACGGGCGTTGCGGAGAACTGATCCAGGCGGCCTTCCCCTATGGCGGGAACAGCGCGGCCGACCTGGCGGAAAAATTACCCGAAGCCCTGACGGAGCTTGGAATATGATCAACAACCTTTGCGTCAACCTTGAAAGCCTTGAAGATACCCGCGCCCTGGCCCGCGTTTTTGCCGCCCTTGTGCAGGCCGGGCAAACCCTTCGGCCCGCTGGGGAAGACGCAACCCTGCCGCCAGCAATCCTACCGGCCGCACCGGCCGCAACTTTACCGCCCGTGCGCCTGCTGCTTTTTTACGGCGGCCTTGGCGCGGGCAAGACCACTTTGGCCCGCTTTCTGGTTGAAGGGCTTGCAGGCGGAGAAAACGCCGAGGTTGCCAGCCCCAGCTTTACCCTGTGCAATGAATACCCCACCAGCCCCAAAACCCTGCACTTTGACCTTTACCGCCTTGAAGACGGCAAAAGCGATGAAAATTTTGAAGAGGCGCTGGATGCCCTGCAAGGCCCCAACCCGCCCCTGGTGCTGGTGGAATGGGCTGAAAGGCTTTGCCTGTGTGAACAGGACTACTTCCCGGAAAATTATCTGGCCTGCCACCTTACAGCGGACGGCAACAGGCGCGCGGCCACCCTGGCCCTGCCCGGCAAAGACCGCGCCCGCATGAATGCTTTTTTGCAAGAACTTTTACAAGCCGCCGGCCTTGCCGCCTGCCCGCCGGAAAGCGAAGCGCAAAACCCGCAGGGCCAGGCCAGACGGCTTAACGGATCATCTTGTTGCAATGTAAATTTTTAGCCAGTAAAGGAAGCTTATGCGCATAAAAGTCCTAAAATTCGGCGGCTCTTCAGTGGCGGATCTTTCCCGTATGCGTCAGGTGCTGGAAAAGGTGAAGCTGGCGCGTGAAGGCGACTTCAAGCTGCTGGTGGTGCTTTCCGCCCGGGCAGGAGAAACCAACCGCCTGCTTGCCCTGGCGGATGAATGGTCGCCCACGCCCAACCCGGCGGAATGCGATTCTTTGGTAGCCACGGGCGAACAGGTTTCCACCGCGCTTTTTTCCATGCTGCTGAATGACGCGGGCATAAAGGCCCGCTCGCTTCTGGGCTTTCAGGCCCCCATCATAACCAACGACCAATACGGCAAGGCGCGCATACTTTCCATAGAAAAAGCCCCGCTGGTCTGCCTGCTGGAAGAATATGACGTGGTAGTTGTGGCCGGTTTTCAGGGCGTTACCGCCGATGGCCGCATAACCACTTTGGGACGCGGCGGGTCAGACACCTCGGCCGTAGCCATAGCCGCGGCTGTTGATGCGGAAGTATGCGAAATTTATACAGATGTTGAAGGGGTCTACACCACGGACCCGAACATGTGTTCCACCGCCCGCAAGCTGGACTATGTTTCCTATGATGAAATGCTTGAAATGGCCAGCATGGGCGCAAAGGTGCTGGAAATACGTTCGGTCGAATTTGCCAAAAAATACCGCGTGCCCGTGCACGTGCGTTCCACCTTCAGCAACAACACAGGCACCATAGTCACCCAGGAGGATCGTGTGGAAAATATAATGGTTTCCGGCATTGCCTATGATAAAGATCAGGCCCTTGTAACCCTGCTGGCCATACCGGACAAGCCGGGCATTGCCGCGGCCATTTTTGGCCCCCTGGCCCAGGCCAACGTGGGGGTGGACATGATCGTGCAAAACCCCAGCCGTGACGGCGTTACGGACATGAACTTCACGGTTTCCCGCAAAGACCTTAAAAAGGCCCTGGTGGTTACCGAAGGCATTTGCCAAAGCATAGGCGGCGGCGCGGTAACGCACAATGACAAGGTCTGCAAGGTTTCCGCCATTGGCGTGGGCATGCGCAACCATTCCGGCGTGGCGGCGGCGGCCTTTGATTCCCTGCATCAGGAAAATATCAATATTTTGATGATAAGCACCTCGGAAATTAAAATTTCCTGCCTTATTGACGAAAAGTATACTGAACTGGCCGTGCGCACCCTGCATGAGGCATTTGAACTTGGCAAAGACAACAAAACCTGCAAGGTTTGCGTTGGATAGCCAAAAAAAATAAAGGCCGGGCGGCGTTGACGCGCCAGGCGGGCCTTACCGCCCGCAAGCGCGTCAACCCTGCCCGGAACTGTCCGCGCCATGAAAAAGATAGAAATATATGATACCACCCTGCGCGACGGGGCACAGTCGGAAGATGTAAACCTTACCCTGCCCGACAAACTTAAAATCGCCCTGAAGCTGGATGAACTTGGCGTGCGCTACATTGAAGGCGGCTGGCCGGGGGCCACAAATGCGGATACCGCATTTTTTAATGAAATAGCGTCCTATGCCCTGAAAAACGCCGAGATAAGCGCCTTTGGTTCCACCCGCCACCCTTCCGGCCCGGCGGAAAATGACCACAACCTGAAGGCCATTTTGGCGGCAAAGCCCGCCCTGGCCGCCATTTTTGGCAAAAGTTGCGAAGCGCATGCCCGTGAGGCCCTGCGCATCAGCCCGGAAGACAACCTGAACATAATTGCCGATTCCATCGGCTTTCTGGCCCAGCGCCTGCCCAAGGTGTTTTTTGATGCCGAACATTTTTTTGACGGCTTCAAACGCAACCCGCAATACGCCCTGGCCGCCCTTGGGGCCGCAAGGCAGGCCGGGGCCGCCGCCCTGGTGCTGTGCGACACCAACGGCGGCAGCATGCCGGATGAAATAGCCCGCGCCACCCGCGCCGTGGTGGAAGCCTTCCCGGATTGCGCCATAGGCATTCACACCCACAATGACTGTGAACTGGCCGTGGCAAACAGCCTGGCCGCCGTGGAAGCCGGGGCGACGCAGGTGCAGGGCACCATGAACGGCATAGGCGAACGTTGCGGCAACGCCAACCTTTGTTCCATAATTCCGTTGCTGGAACTGAAAAAGTCTTACGCCTGCCTGCCGGAAGGCAACATAAAACTGTTGCGTCAAACCGCCGGCTACATCAACGAGGTTGCCAACCTCATGCCTTTCAACCGCCAGCCCTTTGTCGGGGCTTCGGCCTTCGCGCACAAGGGCGGGGTGCATGTAAGCGCCATTGCCCGCAATTCCAGCCTTTATGAACATATTGACCCGGAACTTCTGGGCAACCGCCAGCGCGTGCTGCTTACCGACCTTTCCGGCCGCAGCAACATTGTGGCCCTGGCAAAACGCTACGGCTTCAGCCTGGACAAGGAACAGCCCGTGGTCAAGGGCCTTTTGGCGGAACTGAAGCAAAAGTCCAACGCCGGCTACGATTACGCCGCTGCCGAAGCCTCTGTGGAACTTTTGCTGCTGCGCAAACTGGCCCGGCGCGGGGTGCGCGAATTTTTCAAACTGGTGCAGTGGCGAGTGTTGGAATCCAGAGACAGCCTGCGCGACGCGCCCACTTCAGAGGCCACTGTAACTGTGGAGGTTGAAGGCGCCATGGAACATACCGCCGCCTTTGGGCAAGGCCCGGTAAACGCCATAGACAACGCCCTGCGCAAGGCCCTTTCCGCCTTTTACCCGCGCCTTAACGAGATGCGCCTGGTGGACTTCAAGGTGCGCGTCCTTAATGCAATAAGCGGCCAGAGCGATGCAGGCGGCAATGCGGGCGGCGCGGCGGGCGGGCACAGCGGCACGGCCTCGCTGGTGCGTGTGCTTATAGAATCTGCCGACCATGTGGACAGCTGGGTCACGGTGGGCGTTTCCTTCAACATCATAGAAGCAAGCTGGCAAGCGCTGGTGGATTCCATCACCTACAAGCTCTACAAGGATGAAAACTGATGCAAGTACGGCAGCTTGCGCGTACCCTGCCGCCCTTCACAAAGGTCAGTGAACTCCGCCTTGGCACAAGCCCGGCCCTTAAGGCCTGGCTTATTCATTTTTTGATGGAAAACAACATTGAATACCTGCTTAACCCTGGCATTGTGGCTTCGCCGGAACAACTGGCCTTTATGGTGGCCCTGTCGGAAGACCAGGTATACGTGCCCGCTTCAGATTCCATGTTCAAGGCCATATATGAGGCGGATAAAGACAGCCTGAACAAGGCCTACGCCGGGGTATGGGCCTTTGTGGAACGGCTGATCGACCAATGCGCTGTGGAACCGGACAAAAAGGCCACAGTCGCCACACTTTGCCGCTTTCGTTATGAAATGTACGCGGAAGAAGGCATCATGCTGCCTTCACGCATGCTGCGCCGCCTTGTAGGCATTGTGCTGGCCCAAAGCGCCCAGCCGGATCCTTTCCTGCAACACCGGCAGGCGGCCAACCGCCGGGCGGAACAACGCCTTGACCACCCGGAATTGAAAAAGGCCCTGTACCGCCTGCCGGACAAGCCCTGCCCCGGCAAAAGCATTCCAGAACTGCGCCATTACCTTGACTATGTTGCGCTTTACCGCTATTTGCGTCTTTCTACCCTTGAAGCGTTGTGGAAGGAAAATACGCCGGGCGCGGGGCCGGAAACGGGGCCAAACCGGAGACCGGGCACGGAGCCAATCGCGGGGCCAAACACAAGGCCAAACACGGGGCCAGACGCGCCGGAAACGTTGCCCCAAGCCTTATTGAACGATTTGCATGAAGTATGCCCGGATCATTCCTGCCTGCAAGACCATCTCTATGGCGAGGCGCTGACCATCCTGTTCATTCCGGAACGGGCGGGCGGCTTTATGGCGGATATAAGAATAATAAAGGAACTGCTGGCGCGGGGCCACCGCGTGGTTCTTTCTTTGAAGCGCGGCTTTTTGTTTGACGCGCCAAGCTTTTGGGACCTGGAAGAAGACCCACTTCTGGCAAACGCCCTTGAAGACGCCTTCGCGCTGAATAATGACCGAGCCGGTAAAAATGATTTACTGCGCCATTTGCGTGAACACCAGCTGGTAATTATAAGTGACGGCACAACAGAAGCGCTTAACCTGCACCGCGTAAGCACCACTTTTGCGCGGGCCTGGAAGGAATGCGACCTTATAATGGCCAAAGGCTTCCGCAACGCGGATGTTCTTTTGCATACCAGCCACAGCTTCACACGCGATATAATTTGCTATTGGCGTGACAAGGCCGGGCGCTTCCATTTGGAATGCCGCCCCAAGGCCGCCGGCGCGCGCTATTTTTCTGAACGGCGGCTGAATGAACTGGCGGAAGAAATTATAGGGCAAATGCGTCAGGCAAGGCGGGAACAAAAAACCGTCATGTTCTATTCGGCCATAATAGGTTCCATACCCGGCCAGACCCGCGTGGCGCTGGAAGTGGTAAACAGCTTTGTGGCCTCGTTACGCGCCCGGCTGGACAACACCCACATTGTCAACCCGGCGGAACATTTTGAAGAAGGCCTTGACGGAGACGATTTGATGTTCATGTGGGAAAAGGTGCAGCGTTCCGGCCTGCTGGACGTGTGGCGCTTCCAGACTGTGGAAGATATTGAGGACAGCTTCGCCCTTCTGGGCCGCAAGGTGCCTTCAGCCTGGTCGGGCAAGGATGCCACCTTTTCCACCGGCTGTACCAAAGAAATGCGCATTGCCCTTGACGTGCAAAAAAGCCACCCGGAAATGCAGATCACAGGGCCGGCCCCGGAAAAATTCTTCCGGCGAGAGGCCTACGGCGTAGGCAAATACTTTGACAGCAGCATAAAAATTTGAGTATAATTTCAGAATAAGCTTTGAATTTTCCTTAATTCTTCAAGGGGCGGCCATGAATGAATATATCCTTATGCTAAAAGCCGGGCTGGAAGACTGCTTCAGCCTGCAAAGCGATGCTGTGCGCGACTGGAAAATGGAAGGCTTTGACCAGGCCCGCCTTGAAGCCCTGCGCCCGCGCAGCCCAAAGCCGGAAGAAAGCGCGGAAAACTGCTTCAATTGGCAGGCCGGCCTGGCCGATTTACGCGCCTTTACGCTGGAAACGCATTACTGCAACTTCGCCTTTTGGCAATTGCTGCAAACCGGGCCAAAAGAACGCGCAAGCGCGGAAACCCGCGCCTTTGCCCAAGACCTGCTGAAAAGCCGGGCCTATTTGTTGCCCCGCACAGATAACGCCCTTCTGGCCCTGCTTACCCCGCACCTGCCGGAAGGCGGCCGGGGCACAATAAATACAGAAAGCCCGGCCAGGGCCATTGACCGCATGTCCATGCTGTCCATAAAACTTGCCCATTTTACCAACCTGCCCACGGTCACGCGCCTTTCCAAAACGCGGCAGGAACAATGCGCCACGCTGACAAAACGCCTGCGGCAAGAAAGGCAACTTCTGGCCGAAGCCATCTTGCGCCTTGTCGATGAATACGCGGAAGGTGAAAAACGCCTGCCGCCCGCCCGCCTGCCGGAACCTTCGCTTGAACTGGCATCGGAACTCGCCCCGGAATTGGCCGGGCCAGCGGAAGAACTGTACCACATGGCGGCGGGGCTTGCCTGCCTTTTGTAACGACCCAAACCACCGGGGCCAGGCCGCCGGAATTATGGATTTTTAATAAAAATGAGCTTTGCAGATAAAAACAGCGCCTGCCCGGATATGTATACTGACAAGTGCCCGGATATTTGTACTGACAAGTGCCCGGATATTTGTACTGGCAAGTGCCCGGACGCTTCTACGGACAAGCGCGTAACCCCTTGCGGCGAACAGCCCATATATTTAAGCCTTGTCATCCCGGTTTATAATGAGGAAGACAACCTGCGTGAACTGTTCGCGGAAATTGCCGCCGCCCTTGCCACGCGCCCGGCGGACTGGGAAGCGCTGTTCATTGATGACGGCAGCACGGACAACAGCCTGAAAACCCTGCGGGAAATTGCCGCCGGGCATCAGCAGGCCCGTTACCTTTCCCTGGCCGCCAACCGTGGGCAAAGCGCGGCTTTTTGCGCCGGCTTCAAGGAAATACGCGGACAAGTGGTAGTCACTCTGGATGCGGACTTGCAAAATGACCCGGCGGATATCCCGGCCTTGCTGAAACTTTATGAGCAAGGCTACGATATGGTAGCCGGCAAGCGGGAAAAACGGCAAGATACCCTCAGCAAGCGTCTGGCCTCCAGAGTGGGCAATAAAATACGCAACTGGCTTACCCGTGAGGATATTACAGATACCGGCTGTTCACTTAAGGTCATGCGCGCTTCCATGCTGCGGGAAATTCCCCCTTTTAACGGCATGCACCGTTTTTTCCCAACCCTTTTGCGCATGCAGGGGGCAAAACGCATTGAAGCGGCGGTCAACCACCGGCCCCGCCGGTACGGGGTTTCCAAATACGGAGTGCTTGACCGCGCCTTCAAAGCGTTTTATGACCTGTTGGCCGTGCGCTGGATGCAGTCGCGCCATTTCAGCTATCAAATAAAAGAAAAAAGCTCCGAAGCCGGTCGGAACGGGGATTGATTTTGGAAAACCAGGTCATATACAATATGCATATGTTTTTTATGCTGGCCGCCTTTTCACAGATGGCGGGCCTGTTCGCCTATGGCATGGGCCTGTTTGGCGCAAGGCTGTGTCCGGGCGGGCAGCGCCGCTTTTGCCGCCGCCTTGGGCAATCCATATCCTTGCTGCTGCTTGTTGCCGGTTCCGCCTTCATGTTGTTTTTCGCCTTCAGGGAAAGGGACGCCACGCTGTTTTTGGGGCAACTGGCCTTTTTGCTGGCCGCCCTGCTTGTTACCTGGCCGCGCCGCAAGCACGCCGCGCCGCGCGGCCCGGGACAATATGCCTGGGCACAACACGCCTGGGGACAAAAAGCCGGGCAAAATACCGCGCAAGCGCCAATACGCATGCCTGGACACATGGCAGGGGATATGGCCGGAAATATGGCCGGGCCCGTGTCCTGCTCCATGCCCGGCCCCGTGTCCAGCCCCATGTCCCGCATGTTGCCCCAGACGCAAAAAACCGCCTAGCCCGCCCACAGCGGACAGCCTATTTTCAGGAATTTTCGGATATGAAAGCCCTAAGCCTACCCGCCAAAAGCCTGCTTAAGGGCAGTATTCTTTTTTTATCCATGGTGGGGCTGGCGCTTTTGCTTTCCTGGTCCGACATGGCCGGGTTTCTGGAATCTGACCGGTTCAGCTCTTACGTGCGGCAGCACTATTCCGCCGGCTGCCTGGTTTTTATAGGAATTGCCGCCCTTGGCTCCGCCCTTTCTGTGCCGCGTCAATTTCTGGGCTGGTGCGCGGGGTATCTTTTCGGCGCGGGCCTTGGCCTGCTTTGGGTAAACCTGGCCGCCACCCTGGGCTGCGCGTTAAGCTTCATTTATTCACGCTATGTTGGCCGTAACACGCTGCAAAAATTGTTTGGGCAGCATCTGGAGCCGGTAAACCGTTTTTTATGCGCCAGCCCGTTCGGGGCCACGCTTACCATACGCTTCATGCCCTTTGGGCATAACGCCACGGTGAATGTGCTGGCCGGGCTTTCACAAATTCAGCCCCTGCCCTTTATTTTTGGCTCTTTTATCGGGTATATCCCCCAGCACCTTATTTTTTCCTTGCTGGGCAGCGGCGTGCAGGTTTCCACCCGTTTCAGCATGGGCGCGGCCAGCGTGCTGTTTGTCCTGTCCAGCCTGCTGGGTTACGCTGTTTACAAAAAACACAGCAAAAGAAAATTGCTGGCGAATATTCTGGACATAAAAGATGATGACGCGCCGCCTTCCGGAACAAGCGGAATAAATTGACCTTGGACATTTTGGTTTTAAATTTGTTCACCTTTGAATGCGCCCGCTTTGGATGCGCCCGCGTTGAATATGCCAGGCAGGCCGCTTCAGCAAACAGGATCATTGCATAACTGTCTTCAAACGAATTACCCGCTTGAAAGGGCATACCATGTCAGCCAATACGGCCCCCGCGGGCCAGAATATATCTTTTTTGCAGGCCTGCGCAGACGGCCCCACCCTTATCGCCTTCAGCCTTACCCTTATCATGACCATTGGCGTGGCGGGCATAACCCCGGTTTTGCCCGCGGTTATGCAAAAATTCGCCGCAACCCCTATAAGCGTGGCCTGGGTCATAACCATTTTTACCCTGCCGGGCGTACTTATTTTGCCGCTTGTGGGCATGTTGGCCGACCGCTATGGCCGCAAGACGGTGCTTATGCCGTCTTTGGTTATTTTTATATTTGCCAGCGTGGGCGCGGGGTTGGCAGAAAGCTTTGCCGGGCTGCTTTTTTGGCGCTTTGTGCAGGGGCTTGGTTCCACCGCCATGGGCTTTTTGCCCAGCGTCATTTTGGCGGACCGCTATCAGGGGCCGGCTTTGCCAAGGCTTATGGGTTACAACGCGGCGGTGCTTAGCGTGGGCACTGCCATAGCCCCGGCCCTGGGCGGGCTGTTCGGCGCGTTGCACTGGCGCTTGCCCCTTATGCTGGGGCTGGCGGCCCTGCTGCCCCTGATTGTGGCCTTGCGCATACCCCTGCGCGGCAAAGCGCAAGGCAGCGGGCTGAAGGAATATTGGGGCAGTTCATGGGCTACCATCAAAAACCCCTATACCATTTTGCTTTTTATCTTCGGTTTTTTAAGCTTCCTGATGCTTTACGGCCCAATAATCACCTGCCTTCCGCTTTTGCAGCAACAAAAATTCGCCGCCACGCCCATGGTGATAGGCATTTTTTCCGTGCTTTTTTCCCTTGGGGGCTGCCTTTCTTCCGCCTTTTTGGGCCGCCTGACGGGGCGCTTCAGCCTGCGTACGCTGCTGGCAGGCAGCCAGCTGCTTTATATCGCGGGCCTTTTGGCCATACCGCTGGTGCCCGCTTCCGCAATGCCCTTTTTGGCCTTGCCTTTGATCATATATGGCCTGGGGCAGGGGCTTAACACCCCCATTGTCATAATGTTGCAGGTGCGCCGGGCGCCGGATGAAAACAAGGCGTCCATCATGTCCACCCACAACATGCTGATGCGCCTTGCGCAAAGCCTGGCCCCGGTCATGTTTGGGTATATCTACCACCACGCGTCGCCAACCGCCGCTTTTTTCACAGGCGCGTTTGTAGCGGGCATTATGGTGGCCCTTTCACTGCTTAGCCCTTCGCCCAAAAAAAGTAAAAATTGACAGTTTGTCAGGCGCAAAAAAAGTATATGAACACCGGTTTTTCACCTGTTGAGCAAGAAAAACTTTTGAATGGCCTGGGCCTGGCCCTGGCCAACCTGATTATTTTTACCACGCTTGTTCTGTTTTTTTGCATTGTAAGCAACATTTCCATAGCCGTTCCCAGCATTTTGCTGGCGGTTTACGGGCTTGGGTTGCTTATTTTGGGCCGTTTGCGCCTGTTTTCCTTTTACGGCCTGGCAGGGTTGCTGTTTATCAGCTACATTTTTTTGCAATTTATTGTTTACCCCGCGCGTTTCAGCATAGTGCAGGCGCTGTGCTTCCCTTTTTTTGGCGGGTTCGCCCTGTATTTTTCCGCTGAAAAACGGCAGGAGGCCTTTGAAAACTTCACCCGCTACCTGCCGGGCGTGTTTCTGCTAAGCGTTTTGCTGCTTTTCCCCTGGTTGGCCCTTAGCGGCCCCCTGAGCGAGCTTTTCCGCGCCGGAAGGCTGATTTGGGTGCTGGATCATCACAATGACCTTGGTTTTTTGTCATCCACCGTTGTGCTTGCCGGTTGTTGCTTCCTGTTTGACAAAAGCGCCCGCAGAAAGCCCGGGCCAGACAGGCAGACCCTGCGCGCGGCCTGGCAGGGGCTGGCGCAAGAACGCCCCCTGCCGCGCCTTGTGGGCGGCTTTAACCTTGCGGCCAATCATATTTTTGGTCTGTTTGCCCACCCGGCCGTGGTGATAGCGGGGGTGCTTGTCGCCTTTGTATTCATAATTCTTTGCGCCTCGCGCAGTTCCTTGTTCGGTTGCACCGCTGTGGCCGCGCTTTTTTGGGGCAAGGGAATATGGCGGGAAAAAAGGCTGCGCAAATTCATACTGCTTGCTTTTGCCGGGCTGGCCCTGCTTTATCTGCTGCTGTTCATTTTTTTTCCCTCCAACGCCTATTTGCCGGGGCATACGCCTGAACGCATGATAAAGGTCTTTACAGACCCCACGGGTGACGCAACCTTCCAGTCGCGCCGTCCGGTATGGGAAAGCGCCTGGGACGGTTTTTCCAAACACCCCCTTACCGGGCAGGGCCTGGACAGTTTTACGGATCAGCACCGGGAATATACGCTGGCCCACATCGCGCGGTTCAAGAACCAGCTTGGGCGCGGCACAGTTTTTTATGACACCCTGATCCTTACCCACGCGCACAACCAGTGGCTTATGCTGCTGGCGGAAACAGGCATTATAGGCACAGCGCTTTTTGCCACGCTGTTTCTTTTGCCCCTGGGGTACGGGGTAATCAAACGCCGTTCGCTTGGCCTGGGCGTGCCCCTGCTGCTTTATTACAGCTTTGTAATGGCCTTTGAAGCCCCGCTTTACACCCCGCACACCGGATGCATACTTTTGCTGCTTTTTGGTTTTTATGCCTGTTGCAGGGCGAACGCGCGCGCAAAAAAGGCCGGCAACAAGGTGCCGGCCGAAAATGAGACCATAACAACCGCGCCGCCCGCCTGAAAACACCGGCATGCCGTCCGCCCCGCCGGGCGGCTTGGGCCAGATGATTGGCCCGCCGGGCAAAACAGCCCGGCCAGGGTTACCGGGTAAGCCCGCCCTACAAGCACATCGAGGCCATTGCACAATGAGAATTTTTGTTCTTTTACAAGGAATGCGAGTTTTGCGCGGAGGGAGTATATTCAAGCATATATGACCTTCGCGCGGGACGAAGCATGACGCAGTAAAAGGGCAAAAAGGCCATTGTGCAACG
>JAVBMP010000002.1:0-66045 GCA_031552315.1 Desulfovibrionaceae bacterium
CCCAGGCGCAGCAGGTGTTCTTCCATATTTTTTCCAACGCCGGGTATGCGTTGCAGGTCGCTTTTGCTTTTTTTGCTCATGTTTTTGTTTTGTTTTTTTGAGGGCCGCGGTTACGGTATGCGGCAATGTTAAATCCCTTCCCGCGTCCAGTCAACATCTTCAAGGAGCAGGGCCTTCCAGGGGCGGGCGGCGCATATGGTCAGCCAGTAGGCGTGGCCGTGGGAATCCGTCAATTTCTGCTGTTGCATGGTCAGGTTGGGAAGCGGGGGAAAGTGGGGTATGTTCAGGGCGCAAACTGTGGCCGGGTCTTGCAGGAAGCCTTGCCCGTGGGCCTTCAAAACGGCTTCCTTGATTGTCCACAGGCGAATGAGTTCACTGTGCGGGTCTTGCGCCGCGCCAATATTTTCAAGCTCTTGCGGAAGGAATACCGGGGCGTAGTCTTCCAGCTTCAGGGGTTGTATTTTTTCTACATCCACGCCTGCCGCGCCGCAGGCCGCGCTTTTGGCAAGGGCGCAGACGCAGCGGTTTTCCGCATGGCTGAAGCTTGGGACAAGGCTTGGGGCGCCGGGCGGCAGGGCAAGGCAGGGCTGGCCGGATTGCGCGAAAAACAGCCCACCCAGCGTCCGGGCCGGGCTTAAACCGGCCATGCGGCGGCCTGCCACGGCCAGCAGGGCGCGTACTGCCAGACGGCGGATGCGGTCTGCCGCGCGGCGGCTTTTCAGCACGGCGGCGCGTTGTTCCGCGTCAAGCAGTTCCAGCGCCCAGCTTTCCAGCCGGGGCGGGAAGGCGGCGACATCACAGGTCAGCACCAGCAAATCCGGGCTTTGCGGGCCGGTTTGGGCATTTCCCGGCGGGGCATTTTCTATTGGGGTATCTACCGCCTGGTTATCTCCCACCTGGTTATTTTTCGCCGGGCTATTTTCCATGCCGGATATTTTTTCCATCTCAGCTATTTTCCATTTCAGCTATTTTTTTGGCCTGGCTATTTTTTTGGCCAGGGCTATTTTCCATTTTTGCCGCGCAGCTTTGCCTGGCACAGGCGCACTATTTCCCGCCAGTTTTCCACAACTTTTTCCGCAAAGGCCTTTGCCTGTTCCGGCGTAATTTCGTCTTTGGCCCAGGTAAGCACGGCGCAAAGCCCGTCTGCGTCCAGCCAGGCGTTCAGGGCCAGGGCCGCTTCCTGCGGGAAGTCGCCCGCCACGTCGTTGGGCGAGCCAAGGCGCAGCAGTTGCAGCGTGGCCTTGCCTGCCGCCCCGGCGCTGGTGTCGCCCAGGAAGTTGAAGAGCAGGTCGGCATCCGCAATTTCCAATTCCTTGTGGCCGCCCAGGCGCAAAAGCAGGCTGTGCCCAAGGCCTTGCCAGGCCTGTCGCGCCAGGCTGCGCCGCACTTCTTCCACGCTGCTTTCCAGCGTTTTTTGGCGGGCCACGGCCAACGGATAAAGGGCGGTAAACCAGCCCACAATGCCAAAGGGGGAAATGTTGTCAAACAGCTCTTGCCGCCCGTGCCCTTCCATAAGCACCAGGGCGTTTTCCCGCTGGAACAGGTCACAGCAGGCCGCTGTTACGCCGGCCAGCATAAGCTCGTGGCTTTCCGTGCCGAATGCGGCGTGGCAAGCGCCAAGCAGGGCGCGGGCGGTATCGCCTTCCAGCCGCAGGGTCAGGGTTTGCAATGCGCTTTGTTTGCGCGGTGTTGCCGCCTGTGCTGTTGCCGCCTGTGCCCTTTTTGTCTGGCTGGGTGCCTTGGCGGCCAAGGCCCGCCAGTGGGGCAGTTCCGCCAGGGCTTGCGGGCCTTGGGCGTATTCTTGCAAGCGTTCCGCCCATTGCTTGAAGTCGCCTTCTGTAGCCATAATGTCGCTGGGCAGGGGTATGGCGGCATCTTCCGGCAGGCCGGGGCGGGCATCCAGATATTCCAGCGCGGCGGAAAAGTCTTCCTGAATAATGCGCCAGGAAACGCCATCCACAACCAGGTGGTGAATCATCAGGCCGATAATGTCGCCGTCCTGACACGGCGCAATGGCGCAGATCAGGGGCGGGCCTGTGAAGATGTTGAAATTGCGCGTTATTTCCGCAAGCACGGCATCCAGACAGGTTTCTTGCGGAATGCCGGTTTTTGGGGCTTGCGGGCTGTACTGGAATATAAAGTCAAGGCTTTCAGTAACATATTGGGTTACGCCGTCATCCGTCTTTTGGTACCTTGCCCGGAGCATGGGGTGGCGGCGCAGCAGGGCGCGCAGGGCGGCCTGATACTGTTCCGGCTTGCGGGTGCGTTGTGCCTGCAGGATTACGGACTGGAAAAAGCGGCTATGGTCGGTGGGCAGCCCGAAAAACCATTGCTGGATTGGCGTTTGCGGCACGGTTTGGGCCTTGGCAGTATCCGCTGCCGCCTTGTTTTCAACGCGTAAAGTTTCATCCGGTGAAGTTTTATTCGGCGAAATTTCGCCCGGCGAAATTTTATATGGCGGGTTTTCCGCCGGGGTCACTTCTTCCGCAAGGGCCATTTCTTCTGCTATGAAGCGGGCTATCTCGGCGGCGTTCGGCGCTTCAAGCATGCTGAAGTGGTTGCCGTTGGCGTAAACTTCCCTCATGCCGCCAAGGGCCAGTTCCGCCCAGCCCAGGGGGCGCATTTCAAAGGGCAGGTATTCGTCCTTTACCGCGTCCAAAGGCCGCACGCAGAGCATGCGCAGGGGCAGGGCCGGGGGGATGTATTGCGCCCAGGCGGAAAGCTGGCGGCGTATAAGGCCGCGCAAACGGCGCAGATGCGGGCCGGGCAGGTCGGACGCTTCCCAGTTGTAGCCGGTGACGGTGTTCACGCCGATATCAATGGCCTCTTCCGGCACGCCGCCTTCCGGCAGGTCTTCCATGGGGAGGCCTGCTTCATCCACCAGCATGCGGCTGCGGGTGTTCAGGGTGATTACGCCGCGTATGCGTATGCCCTTTTCCAGCAGCCCGGCGGCTATTTCCCAGGCGGTAAGCCCGGCCAGGCAGAAGGCCCCCAGCCAGAAGTCGCCATTTGGGAACGCTTGCGCCAGGGCTTCCACATAGGGCGCGGCCATGGCGCGTATTTCTTCCGCCCCGCCAACTTTTAGGCCATTTGCGCGGTTGGCGGCGCTTGAGGTTGCGGCTTCCCCGTTTTGTTCCAGCGGGGGCAGGGTGTAAATGGGCAGGTCTTGCGGCAGGGCCGCCACCAGGTCGCGGTAGCAAAGCAAGGCCCCGCCAATGCTGTTTACAAGCGCCAGCGCGGTGCCGGGGCCTTTGCGCAGCGGCAGCAGGGCGGGCGTTTTTTCCGTTTGGCCTTCTTCCAGCATGACGCGGAGCTCATGCAGGGTGATGCCGCCCATAACCCGCGACATAACCTGTGACATATCAAGGGGGACGCCGGTCAAATCTTCCACAGCGGCGGCCAGGCGCATTACCTTCAAAGAATCTCCGCCCAGGGCAAAAAAGTCGTCATGCAGGCCAACCGGCCCGCAATGCAGAATATCTTGCCAGATGCGGGCCAGGCTTACTTCCAGCCCCCCGCTGGGCGGAACGTAGGCCGGGGCGGAGGGGGGCGCAACGGAAAGGGTAGCGGCGCTTCCTGGCCGGGGCGTGGCGCGGGATTCTTCATGTTTTGCCGCGCTTTGCCCTGCTGTGTTTTGGCCCGCTGTGGCTTGCCCTGCTGTGTTTTGACCTGTCGTGTTTTGTCCAGTGGGCGCGCTTTGTTCAGCCGCGTTTTGCCATGCGGACGCGGCCTGTTCTGTGGGGGCCGTTTGTTCCGGGGGCGCTGTTTGCCGCGCGGGCGCGGGTTGCGGCAATTTTTTTTGCGGGTCGGCGCTGATTTCGCGCAGGACGGCCAGGAAATTTTCCCGCAGGGCCTCGGCGTGTTCCGGGCTTAGGCGGGAAGCGTCAAATTGCATGTGCCCGCGTATGCCGTCCGCGGCGCATTCCAGCACAAGGGTGAAGGGGTAGTTGGTGGCGTTGAAGCCGGCGCGGCTTTCCACCCGCATTTTCCCGGCTGCATGGCCGCCTGGCGCGGGGAGGTTTTCAAAGACAAAAAGGTGTTCAAAAAGCCCGGCCCCGTGCGGGGTGTTTTTTTGAATTTCCGTCAGGGGCAAGTGAGCGTATTCGTCTGCCTCCAGGGCCATTTCTCCGGCCAGGCGCATGGCTTCGGCCAAGCTTGAGCCGGGGCGGTAAAGCAGGCGGGCCGGAATGGTGTTTACAAACAGCCCGGTCATGCCTTCTATGCCGGGCACCGGGGCGCTGCGGCCAGACAGCACCACACCGAAGACAGCCTCGGCGGAGCTGTTGGCCCGGGCCAGGGCCAGGCCCCAGGCGGAACGCAGCAAAATGTTCAGGGTAACGCCGCATTGGGCGGCTGTTTCTTTGCAAAGCCGGGAAAGTTCCGCCCCCGCGTCCAGTCCCAGCCTGCCGTTGCGGAAGCCGCTTTCCGGCTTTGTGGCGGGCGCAAGGCCCGGCAGGGCTGATGGCCGCGCCCCGTTCAGGGTGTTACGCCAAAAATCGTTCCCGGCCTCTGGCGGGGTTTGCAGCACCCAGTCCACATAGTCGTGAAAGCGCGGGGCGTTGCCGGGCGTTTCTTCACCGTAAAGCAGTTCATTTGCCAGCAGGCCCATGCTCCAGCCATCCAGAATGGCGTGGTGGAAGGAGATGAGCAGGGCTTTTCTGTCCGCCTTGCCGCCCCCTGCCGCGTCCCCTGTTTCATTGAGGTTTGAAGCGCCGGAATTGGCGGAACCGGCTTTGGACAGGGTGCAGAGCGTAAGGCGGAACAGCGGCCCGTTTTCCAAATTAGTGCCCTGTGCGCGAATGGAGCCTAAAATTTGTTCCAGCCGGGTTTCCTGTTCTTCCGGCGTAAGGCCGGTCAGGTCTATGTGCTCAAAGCCTTGCGCGGCGTCGCGCAGGGTTATTTGCCAGGGGCGGGAAAGGCCCTTCCAGGAAAATACGGAACGCAGCGCCGGGTGCTTGCGCCGCGCCTGTTCAAAGCGGCGTTGAAATTCTTCAGGCGGCGGGCCGTTTTCAATATCCAGCCGGCTTTGTTCAAGGTACATTTGCCCGTGCAGCAGGCTGTGGAAGAGCAAACCTTCCTGCATGGGGGTAAGGGCATGAATATCTTCAATATTTTCTTCAGGGTAACGGGAAAGGATGACCGCCTTTTCCGCCTTTGAGGGGCTTGGGCCTGCCGGGATTTTTGACGCTTCAGCGTTTACAGGCCGCCTTGTGTCCGGCGCGTCTGCCGGATACGGGGTTTGCCTTTTTTGCGCGTCTTGCTCGTCTTGCTTTCCCTGTTCGACTTGCCCGCCCGGCTTGCCCTGTTCGTCCTGTCCACCCGGTTCGCCCGGCTTGCCCGGTTCGCCCTGTCCGTCCGCTTCCTTTTGTTCATCAAGGAAGGACGCCAGCGCGGCAATGGTGCCGCAGCGGAAAATATCACGCGCCCCAAGGCGGTAACCGGCGGAGCGCAAACGGGAAACCGCCTGCATGGCCATGATGGAATCGCCGCCCAGGGCGAAGAATGAAAGGTTTATGTCCGGGTTTGCCACCCCCAGCACAGCGGCCCACACCCCGGCGACCAGTTTTTCCGCGTCCGTGCGGGGGGCTGTTACGGCATCCGCCTGCCGGGCCTCTGGCCGGGGCAGGGCGGCGCTGTCCACCTTGCCGTTTACCGTAAGCGGCAGGGCGGGCAGGATGAAGATGTGCCCGGGCAGCATCCAGGGCGGCAGGTGATCCGCCAGCCAGGCGGCAAGTTCATTCTTTATGGACTGTTGTTCGGCTTGAAGGGCCGGACCGTTTTGCCCGGCCTGTTCTGGCTGTCCTGCCGGTTCTGACTGCGTTGCCTGTCCGGGGCGCTTCAAAACCGCGTAGGCCCACAGGCTGTCGCCCTTTCCGGCCAGGCTTCCGGCTATTACCGCGGCTTCCGCCACTTTGGGGTGACGGCGCAGGGTTTGGGCTATTTCTTCAGGTTCTATGCGCCGCCCGAGTATTTTTACCTGGTCATCCATGCGGCCCAAAAATTCCAGGTTGCCGTCCGGCATCAGGCGGCACCGGTCTTTGCTGCGGTACAGCATGGCGTATTCCGCCCGCCCGGCGGCGAAGGGGTTGGGCGTGAAGGCGGCCTTTGTTTCTTCCGGCCTGTTCAAATACCCCTTGGCAAGCTGAATGCCCGCAAGGCAAAGCTCACCCGGCACGCCAAAAGGCAGCAGCCTGCCTTTTGGGTCAAGGCAATAACAGGCGGAATTATCTATGGCTTTGCCTATGGGCGGGGCGCTGCGTTCTTCCACCACCGGCCAGGCAGATGCGCAAATGGTAAATTCTGTAGGGCCGTAAGCATTAAGCAGCATAAAGGGCTGGGGCCGCAGCAGGCCGGGCTTGTCACCCGCCAGGGTAAGCACGCGCAGGCTGGGGAAGGGTTTGCCCAAAAGTTCTTTGCCCACCAGCGGCGGCAGGAAGGAAACGGCCACCTTTTCAGACCGGAAAAACGCGGCCAGGGCTTCGGCGTCTGTGCGTATTTCCGGCGGCACAACGCTTATGACCCCGCCAGAGGCCAGGGCCGGGAACATTTCATAGACCGAGGCGTCAAAAATTGTTGGGGCATAGGCGCTGAAAACGTCGCCGGGCTTTATTTCAAAGGCCCGAAGCTGCCAGCGGCAGATATTGGCCAGGCCGGCATGGGCCAGCGCAACCCCTTTGGGCCGCCCGGTTGAACCGGAAGTGTAAATTATATAGGCGGTGGAATCCGCCCTGCACATCCGCGTAGTTACGGGGGGCGTGAATGAGTGAGGTTCGGCGGCTTGCGATTCAGCAGCCCGCGATTCGCCGACCTGACCGCTGTTTTTTACCAGTTCCGCATGGCTTGCCGCGCCATAGGGCAGGGTTTTGGCCCATGCCGCTGTCCTGTTTTCTTGCGGGTTGGCGCTTATCAGCAGGCTGGCGGAAGAATCGCGCAGGATAAATTCTGTCCGTTCCAGCGCGTGGCTTTCTTCCGCCGCTTCAAGCGGCAGGTAGGCCGCGCCGCAAAGCATTATGCCAAGGGCGCTTTCAATAAAGGCCATGCCCTGGGGCAGCAGCACACCCACAATGTGTCCGGGGCCAATGCCCATTTCCGCAAGGTTGGCGGCAATGTTCAGGCTACGTTTGCGCAATTCGCCATAGCTTAGGGCTTGCCCGTTTTCCCGCAGGGCCGGGGCATTGGGAAACTGTTCCGCCATGCGCAGGAACATTTGCGGCAGGGTGGGAAGGCTGGCGGCGGGGCCTGGCGCTGTTTCCAGCCCCTGGGCGAAGTTCAGGATGCGTTTTGTTTCCGCCGGGCTTAGCATGTGCAGGCCGCCGAGGGGGGCATCCGGGTTTTGGGCGGCCTGATCCAGCAAAATGGCGTAATGGTCGCGCAGGGCTTCCACCTGCCACTGTTCCAGCGCCGGGCTGTAGTGGAACACGCATTCCAGCCGCCCGGCGTCCATCCATTCCACCACAAAGGGCACGTCTGTGTAGCCGGAACCGTTCAGGGGAATTATGTCAACCGGGCCTTCGGCAGTGCCGCCGGGCTGGTTTTCCATGACAAAAAGCACGTCTGCGAAGGAATAACCGGCCAGGGCGGCCAGTTCCGCCACCGGGCAAAAGGCGTGGTCAGAGGCCGCGAAAATGGCCTCTTGCGTCTGTTTGGCGCATTGGATGAAGGACGCTTCATCCGCGCAGAAAATCCGCGCGGGCACGGTGTTCACGCAGGGGCCAACAAGTTCCGCCACGCCGGGAACTTCCGCCGGGCGGCCAGAAACCACGGTGCCGAAAAGCACATCCGCCTGGCCGCTGTAGCGGGAAAGCAGCGCGGCCCAGGCCGTTTGCAAAAGGGCGCTTAAGGTAAGGCCGCGTTCTTGCGCGAGCTTGCGCAGCAGTTTTTCTGTATGGCGGCTTGGTTTGAAGGACAGTTCCGCTGGTTTTGGCCCCCGCAAGGCCGTTTGGTTGAAGGGCAGGGCGGGTACGGAACTGAAGCCTTGCAGTTTTTTGCCCCACCAGGCCAGTTCCGCGTTTTTATCGCGCCGTCCGGCCAATTCCAGCAGGGAAAGGAAAGAGACCGGGGCATGTTGGGGCGCTTGTTCCGCAAACAGTTCCGCCACTATCAGGCCCATGCTCCAGCCATCAAGAATGGCGTGGTGCCAGGCTAGAAGGATCTGGAAGCGTTCCTCCCCCAGACGGAAAAGTTTTACCCGGAACAGCGGGTCGCGGGCGGTATCCCAGCGCTGTCCGGACAATTCCTTTTCCGCCGCTTTCAGGCTTGCTTCCTGCTGTTGCGGGGCAAGGCCGCGCAAATCCGCCACGGTGAACAGGGCCTTGCGCCGGCGCAGGGCCACCTGCCGCAGGCCGGAGTTTTTACCCCCGGCACTTTCAGCCCCTGTATCTTCTTCAGCCCCCGCCCCTGTTTCAGCCCACGTACCTTCAATGAAGGCCAGACGCAGGGCGTCATGCCGGGCCGTGACTTCTTCAAGGCGGCGTTCAAAGGCCGTGACATTAAAAAGTCCGTTTATTTCCGCCCGGTTTACTATTTGATAGGGGGCGCTTTGGGCGCTTTCACCCATATCTTCGCCTGCTTCCCCGGCCAGCAGCATGGCTTCCTGCATGGGCAGCAGGGGGCGCTGCCAGGCTATTTCTTCCGGCTTGTAAAGGGCCGGGGCGCGGGCGCTTGGGGTGGCCGGGGCCGGTTGCGAAGCGTGGGCGGAAGCGAAGGCCGGGCCGCCCGTTTCGCCTGTTTTGCCAGGAATGTGTGTTGCGCCAGTTCCAGTCGGCCCGCCTGTTGCGCCCGTCCCGCCAATTTTACCGCTTCCACCCGCTTCAGTCGGCCCGCCCGTTTCTCCGGTTCCGCTATGGCCGCCCGGCCCGCCGGTTCCATCGGGTTTTTCCGGCCCGTTCGGCTTCAGGCTGGCGGCCAGTTCGCGGATATTCGCCTGACGGGCCAGGGCCTGCATGTCCAGCTTGTAACCGTGGGCGCTTAGGGCCACGGCCAGGTTAAGGGCCTTTATGGAGTCCCCGCCCAGCGAGAAAAAGTCATCGCGCAGGCCTGCCCTTTCCACCTTCAGAAGTTTTTCCACCAGCCGGGCCAGCAGCTTTTCCTGTTCCGTAACCGGGGCGATGTGGATTGCGCCCTCTGTTCTTGGTTCCGGCAGGCTTTTTTTGTTTATTTTGCCGGTGGGGCCAAGGGGGAAGGCGTCAATAAAGACAAAATCCGCCGGCACCATATAGGCCGGCAGCCAGGCGGAGGCCAGGCCGCGCAAATGTTCGGCCAGTTCCGCCTCTTCACCGGGCGACAGGGTGGAAGCCTTTTGACGCGCGGGCACAATGTAGGCGCAAAGGCGCTTCAGGCCGGAAGAATCCGGCCGGGCCACCACCAGGCATTCCCGCGTTGCCGGGCTTGAAGACAGGCGGGCCTCTATTTCTTGCAATTCAATGCGGTGCCCGCGTATTTTTACCTGCTGGTCGGCGCGGCCCAAAAATTCTATGTTGCCGTCAAAAAGGAAGCGGCAAAGATCCCCGCTTTTATACATTACCGGGTATTCGCTGTCCGGGCGGAACGGGTCGGGCACAAATTTTTGCGCTGTAAGTTCCGGCCGGTTTAAATAGCCCCGCGCCGTCTGCACGCCGCCCAGGTGCAGTTCTCCGGGGAAGCCCGGCGGCTGCATGTGGCCGTGCTGGTCAAGTATATAGGCGGCCACGTTGTCCACCGGGCGGCCTATGGTTACGGGAAATTCGCCCGGACGCAGTTTGTGGCTGGTGGCTGTTATGGCGCATTCCGTGGGGCCGTAGTTGTTGTACAGGTAAAAATTCGGCCCGGCGTCTTTGGCTTCACGCGGCACAAATACGTCCCCGCCCGCTGTCAGGCTGCGCAGGCCGCGCACGGAAAATTCGCGCAAAAATACCTCTGCCACGTTGGGGGGCAGCCACAAATCCGTCACGCGCCATTCTTCAATATAATTGGCCAGTTCTTCAATATTTACGCGCAATGAATCGTCCAGCGCATGTAGCTGCGCCCCGGAAATCAGGCCGGGGAACATTTCCCATATGGAAACGTCAAAGGCGTGCGCGGCGAACATGGTTATGACGGAATCGGCCCGCAGGCCGTAATGCCGCGCTGTCCACAAAGACTGGTTGGCCAGGGCGGCATGTTCCACCATTACCCCTTTGGGTTGCCCGGTGGTACCGGATGTGTAAATGACATAGGCCGGATCGTGAGGGCCGTGAGGGCCGTGAGGGCCGTGCGGGCCGTGCGGGCCGGGCAGGGGCAAATCCGCTGCCTGGGCGGCATCCGCCGTGGCCGGGTTATCCAGAATTTCCGCGTAAACATCCAACAGGGCCGGGGCCTTGTGGGCAGCGGGCGAACCGGGCGAATCGGGCAAGCCGGGCGAACTGAATGAATCGGGCGAGATGGGCGAACCGGGCGAGATGGGCGAACCGGGCGAGAAGGGCATACCGGCCAGGGCCTCGGCAAGTTCTTCAGAAGCAAGCAGGGCAGCTTCGCTTACAAGAATGCCGGGGGCGGCGTCCTGCAACAAAAAGCGCAAGCGTTCCGCCGGGGTATCCGCCGCTATGGGCAAAAAGGCCAGCCCGGCTTTAAGGGCGGCCAGGGCGGCCACGGTATAGCCCGGGCCGCGTTGCAGGTAAATGGCGGCAATGCCGGAATTGGCGCTGTTTTTGGCCCACAGCAGGTGGGCCAGGCGGTCGCTTTGCCTGTCAAGTTCCGCATAGCTTAGCGCCCGGCCATTGAAGACAAGGGCCGGACGGTCGGCGTGGCGGGCCGCGCTTTTGCGGAACAGTTCCACCACCCCGGCCTTGGGGTATTCCACTTGCAGCAAAGAAAATTCATGCAGCATTTCCACCTGGCTGTCTTTGCCGACCAGCGGCAGGGCGGACAGGGGGGCGTCCGGTTGGGCAACCGCTTCTTCCAGCAAATTCAGGTAGGCGCTGCGCAGACTTTGGGCCTGCCATTCCGGGTAGGCGTTTTTGTTATAGATGAAGGAACAGGTAAGGGCTTCGCGCTGTTCCCACACCACGGCAAAATCAAAATTTGTGCGGCTGAAGCCTTTTTCCGGCGTTACGCGCAAGTTTTGCCCGGCCTGCGGGGCGGGGTAATTTTCCATGACAAAGAAGTGGGTAAGCCATTCCCTTTCCAGCCTTGCGGCGCTTTGAATATCGGCCAGGGAAGCGAAGGCGTGGCGCGAGGTTTCCAAAGAATTTTCCAGTACCCGTTCCATAAGCGCGGCAAAGCTTTCCGCGCCGTTATAGATTATTCTGACCGGAATGGTGTTGGAACAAAGCCCGATAAGGTTTTCCACCCCCGGCAATTCCGGCGGGCGGCCAGATACTACCTCGCCGAAAACCAGGTCTCCGTGCGGGTTGCAGCGGGCCAGCAGCACACCCCAGGCGGCTTGCAGGGCGGTGTTCAGGGTAACGCCGCGTTTGGCGCACAGGGCGCGTAGCCTGCCTTCCAGCTTGGCGGGCAAGGTGAAGGCCAGCTCGCAATCCGCGTAACTTTCAGGGTGAGTGCCGCCGGTTTGGGCGTCACCCGGCCTGGAGGCAAGGCGGCCGGGTATTTCTGTGCGTTCTTCCACCCCGGCCAGATATTCGGCCCACCACAGGGCTTCCGTTGCCGCGTCTTTGCCTGCCAGCCAGTCCGCGTAGGTGGAATAGGCGCAGCCGTCTCCCGCTTCTTCGCCAGCTTCCGTGCCCGCTTCCGCGCCTGTTTCCGCAAAAAGTTCACGGAAGAATACCCCTACGCTCCAGCCGTCAATTATGATGTGGTGCACGGTGAAGAGCAGGCGGTATTCGTCTGGCCCCAAGGTGTAGAGGCGCACCCGGAAAAGAGGCGGGGATTCAAGATCAAAGCCCTGCCGCCGCTGGGCTTCTTCATCCGCTGCCAGGCGTTTTTGTTGCGCCGCTTTATCAAGCTGGCTGATGTCATAATGCGCGAACCAGGTTTCCGGCAGGGCTTGCGCCTTCAAGACCACGGCCAGGGGCCTTGCCAATGCGGAAGTGCCGGAAGTGCCGGAAGCGCCGGAAGTGCCGGAAGTGCCGGAAGCGGAAGCGGCAGCCTTGGCCGGGTTGGAAGATACCAGGCCCGTCCTCAGGCTTTCATGCTTTTCTATAAGCCCGGCAAGGCGGGCCTTCAGGCTGGCCGGGTCAAGCTTGCCTTCAATGCGCAAGAGGCTTTGTTCCACATAACTTGCGGAATTGGGGTCAAGGTGGTGGTGAAAGAGTATGCCGCGCTGCAAGGGGGCCGGGGCGTAGGCGCGAATGAAGGCGGTGCCGTAACGCGCTTCAAGCGCGGCCTGTTCCGCCAATGTGGGGCGCTGGCCTTCGCCTTCCGGCGCGGTCATGCCTTCGGGCACGGGCATGCCTTCGGGCGGGAACCCGCTTTCGGGCGCGGCCCTGTTTTCCGGCATTTCCGCACTTTTTGGCGCAGTGTGGAACGCGGCAGCCGCCCCGCCGGGCATGGCGCGGGGGCTGGCCTCGATTCTTTTCAGGCTAAGGGCCATGTCGCGCAGGACGGGTTTTTTGTAGATGTCGCGCGAATCAAGCCTATAGCCCCTGGCCCGCAGTTTGGCCGAGAGCATCAGGCCCTTGATGGAATCGCCGCCCAGTTCGAAGAAGTTGTCTGTCGCGCTGATATGGGTCAGGCGCAGCTGTTCCGCCCACACTTCGGCCAGGGCCTTTTCTTCCGGCGTGGCCGGGGGAACATGCGCGCGGGCGGAAGGGCGTTGCGGTTTGGGCAGGGCCTTGCGGTCTATTTTGCCCCCGGCGGCCATGGGCAGTTCCGGCAGGAAGACAAAATGACGGGGCAGCATGTAGTCCGGCAGGCGTGAAGCAAGGTAGGCAAGCAATTCGTTTTGCCCGGCCTCGCCAGTGGTTTCAGTTGCGTCCTTGCTTACCACGTAGGCGCACAAAGAGCTTTCTCCGTCTTCCTTCAGGGCAAGGACAAGGCATTGTTCCACCTTGGGGTGTTCAAGCAGAATGCGCCCGGTTTCCGCCGGTTCCACCCGGTGTCCGCGAATTTTTACCTGTTCATCTATGCGGCCAAGGTAGGAAATTGCGCCGTTTGGCAGCATGCGGCAAAGGTCGCCGGTGCGGTACATGCGGGCGTAGGCCGGGTTTTCCGGCTCCGCCGCGTCCGCGCGGAAGGGGTTGGGTACAAAGGCGGCGTTTTGTTCCGGCAGTTTTACATAACCACGGGCCACCTGTTCACCGGAAAGGCAAAGTTCGCCCGCCCCGCCAATGGGAAGCAGGCGGCCGAATTTGTCCAGAATAAGGCACTGGGTGTTATCCACCGCAAAGCCAATGGGCGCGGGGCTTGTGCCGTCAAGGTCAAAGCTGGTGGCGGTAACCGTAAATTCCGTTGGCCCGTAGGTGTTGCAGTGGCGGTAAGCCCCGGCCGGGGCGGCCATGCGCAGCGCTTCGCCCCCGCTTAGCAGAAGGCGCAGATCCGGCAATTTGGAACCATCTATCAATTCCGCCAGTTGGGAAAGGAAATAGGCCACAGTAATGCGGTTTTCACGCAAATATTCATGCAACTGGTTGATGTTGGAGCGGGTTTCCTCATTCAGAACATGTAGGCAGGCCCCCTGGGCCAGCATGGGGAAAATTTCCCAGACCGAGGCGTCAAAAACAAAAGGCGCGAAGGCGCTGGTTTTGTCCGCCCCGGTAATGCCGTAGTGGCGGATAAACCAGCCGCACAGGTTGGCAAGGCTGCGGTGCTCAACTTGCACGCCCTTGGGGCGGCCCGTGCTGCCCGATGTGTAGATGATGTAGGCCAGGTTGCCCGGCAGCGGGCGGGGCAGGCTTGGCCCGGCTTCCGTGGCCTTGCCGCTTACCTTGGCTGTGCTTTTGTTTGCGTCCTTGTCCGCGCCATCGTTTGCATCCTTGTTTGCATCCTTGTTCGCGCCATTGTTTGCGTCTTGTTGCGACGCGGCGTTTTGCGCGGCAAATTCCGCAAGCCAGGCGTCATATTCAAGACGTATACCCTGAAAGGCCGGGCCGCCCGGCTTGTCCTTTCCGCCCGGCTTGTCTTTTTCGCCCGGCTTGTTTTTTTCGTATGGGTTGTGGCGGTCATGGCCGGGTTTGGCCTTGCCCGGCGCGTTCGCGGCGGCGGAATAAATAAGGGCCACGGCGTTGGAATTTTCCAGCTGGTAGGCCACGCGGTCTGGCGGAAATTCCGGTGAAAGGGGCATATAGGCGGCCCCGGCGCGCAGCACGGCCAGGGCGGCCACTATGAAGTTGGGGGAACGGTCAAAAAACAGGCCAACCACTTGTTCCGGCTTTACGCCTTCTGCCAGCAGGCGCAGGGCCAGGGCGCGGCTGCGCTTTTCCAGCTCCGCATAGCTAATGCCTTGCGGGCCGCTTGCGCCAAGGCTTTGCGCCAGCAGGCGGCTTTGCTTGTCCAGCTTGCCGCCGCCCAGCTTGCTGCTGTCCGGCTTTTGAAACATCAGGGCCATGGCCTGGGGGGTACGGCGGGCCGCTTCCTCAAACATTTCCACCACGGTTTTGTCTTTGGGGAAGGGGTGTTTGGCGGCCTGCCACTGCGCACGCAAAAAAGCGTGCTGGCGCGGCGGCAGTATGGAAAGGTCTTTTATTTTAAGGGTGCCGCCTTGCAGGGCGTTATCCACAGACTGGGCCAGAAGGTGCGCGAACAGTTCACCAAAGGAAAGGGCGCTTGCTGGGCGCAGGGCTTCAGAATACAGCAGGGTGCAGTGGAGCTTGCCTTCAATTTCCACTATATCAATGGCAAAATCGTACATGGCCCCGTTGCCGGGGGGGGCCAGGGGCACGGCCTTTTCAATGCCCGGCCAGTCTGGGCAGCGTTGTTCCGCCTTTTCATAACTAAGCATGGTAGGCGCGGGAGAAAAGCCCAGTTGCAGCGTCAATTCGCCATAGGGGGCGTGGTTGTGCTGCATGGAGGCCGCGCAGGAAAGGCGCGTGGCCGCGAAAAACGCCTTCAGGCTTTCTTCCGGCTGCGGGGCCAGTTCCAGCGGGACGGTATTTACGAACATGCCCACGGTGTTGGCGGTTTCCGGCAGGAAGCGCCCGCCATCCGCCATGCCCACGCAGAACTTCCTGCCTTCGCCGTTTTCATCTTTCGCGTTGTGCAGGGTAAGCGCGTCCAGGGTAAGGGCGTACACCCCGTGCAGCAGCATGTTCAGGGTAATGCCGTAATGGCGGCAGGCCTGTTTGGCTTGCGCGGTAAGGGCTTCATCTATTTCCATCCAGCCGCGCCCGCCTTTGGGGGAACCGGCCAGCGCGGGGAAGTCAAGCGGCAGTTCCAGCCGCCAGGTTTCAGCGGCCCGGCTGTTTCGCGGCCCGGCTTCAGGGGCGGCGCCCGGCCCGGAAGCGGCCCCGGCGTCACCCAGCCGTCTTACCCAGTAGGCCAGATCGGCCGCTTCAAGCTCCCCCAGGCCCTGTTCTTGCACCTCTCTGAACTGGCTTACGCGGGGGTTTAGCGCTTCACCGCGCATCAGGGCGTTAAGTTCCGCCAGCAGAATGCCCAGCGATGCGCCGTCCCCGGTAATATGCAGTAAATCCAGCATGAACAGGTGATCGTCCTCGCCCAGTTTTACTGTGGCCGCACGTAGCAGGGGGGCTGTTTCAAGGTCAAAGGGCCGGATAAATTCAGCAAAGATTTCATCCGGGGTTTTGGCCCGGTCATTCGCCCGGTCATTCGCTTGGCCGTTCGTCTGGCCATTCGCTTGGCCATTCGCCCGGTCATTCGCTTGGCCGTTCGCCCGGTCATTCGCTTGGCCGTTCGCCTGGCGTTCTGTGTGGAATACCGGCTCCGGCCAGATTTTTTGCAAGAGCCGCCCGTCTATTTGGTGGAAGCTGGTGCGCAGGGCCTCATGGCGCTTGATGCATTCCCCAAGCTTTATTTCCAGTTCTTCCACATCCAGCCGGCCTTTTATGCGCCAGGCCAGGGGCTGGTGGTAGGCGTCCTGCCCTTGCGGGCGCTGGAAAATGGCGTAAAGGCGCGCTTGCGTGGGCGACATGGGCGCGAATATTGCGGGCGCGCCAATGGTGGAACGGTAGGGAAAGCCGCCTGCGCGCAGGGCCAGTATGCTGTCTTTTACGGCCTGTTCAAAATATTCCAGGTCTTCCTCACTGTGTTCGGAAGAAAGGTAGTTGATGCGCTTTTCCCAGGTGAAGACCCCGCGTTCCAGCATAAGCAGGTAAAAAAGCTGGGTTTCTATTGGGTCTGCAAAGGCGCTGTACGGGCCGTATGTTTCAAAAATGAACTGTGACGCGAAGTGCGTGAAGCGCATGGGCACTTCATTTTCTTGCAGCCAGAAGTTAAGGCGGTCTGCCAGGCGGGTGACGCGGCTGTTGACGCGTTGGTAAAATTCCGGCCCCTGTTCTTCAAGGTAGGCGGCGGTGGCGACAACGCCTTCCATGCTTAGGGGGTGGCGGCAGAAGGTGCCGCCAAAGACAATGGTGTCGCTGGTGGCAAGCTGGTTATTTTTGTCCAGAAAGCCGCCGTCAATATAATTTATATATTCGGCGGAACCGGAAACTATGCCCACCGGCAGCCCGCCGCCAATGATTTTGCCGTAAAGCGCCATATCGGCCCGAATGCCAAAATATTCCTGCGCCCCGCCGGGGGCTATGCGGAAGCCGTTGACCATTTCATCAAAAATCAGGCAGATGCCGCGTTTTTGGGTGAAGCGGCGCAATTTGCGCAAAAAGGTTTGCGGCTGCAAAACCGGCTTGCGGCTTTGCACCGGTTCCACCAGCACGGCGGCCAGTTCATGGGCGTGTTTTTCCAGCAGGGTGAAGGCGGAATCGGCATTGTAGTCCAGCATAAGCACGTCTTGCACCATGCCTTCCGGGGTGCCGGGAGATGCCGGGGCCGTGCCGTGCCCTTCCGCAACGCCCAAAATGCCGTCAAAGGTGCCGTGGTAGGCCCCGTTGAAAACGGCTACCAGGTTTTTGCCGCTTTTGGCGCGGGCCAGGCGCAGGCCGAACATGACGGCTTCTGACCCGGTGTTGCAAAAACTGACGCGTTCCATGCCGGTAAGCCGGGCAACGGCTTCCGCCGCTTCCGCCGTTTTATCGCATTGCGGGCCAAGGCCGAAGCCGCGTTCCAGCCGCTTGCGCAGGGCATCTACCACATAGGGCGGGTTGTGGCCCAAAAAGTGTACCCCCATGCCCAGCCCGGCATCCAGGTAACGGTTGCCGTCCACATCAATAAAATGTCCGCCGCGTGTTTCTTGGGCCACAATGGGGTAGGCGGTTTCCGCCAGTTCCGGCCGGTAGGAAAGGGTGGTTTTCCAGTCCGCCAGGGCCTTGCTTTTGCGGCCAAGCGCGCGTGATTTTGGGGTGCGGGCCATGTGGCGGGCCGTCAGGTTGCGGACAAATTCCCGCTGTTCCGGCGCAAGGCTGGCCGCTTCCAGCACAAAGCCGCGCGGATGCTTTTTTTTGCCGCTGGTCTGGTCTGGTGTTTTTTCCGCGCCGGCCGGGGCTTCATGCTTTTCTTGCGCCGGGGATGCGGCGGGCGTGAAATGGGGGGGCGCAAAATTTATGGGCGCAAAATTTGCGGGCGCGGGGCCTGTGGCAGGTTGGGCCGCCAGGCTGAAGGCCTTGAGCTGCCCGGCAAAAATTTCCTGCATGGTTTGCATTTGCAGGGCGGCCAGGCTGGCGAAATCTTCCGGCAGGCCGCCGGTTTGGGCGGGGGCGGGGTGTTCCGGCAGCTTGGCAGGTTCCAGCGGCAAGGGCGGGGTTTGGGCCATCTTTGCCCTTTCTGGCTGCGCGGGCCGGTTTTGGCAAGGGGCGCATGGCATGGCCGGGGCTTCAGCGGGCCGCGCGGCCTTTGGGGCGCAAGGGGCTTGCAGGGCTTCAGCCTCGCGCTGCCCTGCTTCGCGCTGCCCGGCTTCGTACAGTTCTGGGGCACGCGCTTCCATTCGCGGGGCCTGGGCATCCACATGCGCGGCCAACGTGCTAAGCGAGGGCATGGCGGTAAGGAACCACTGCACTTCAAGCGCCACGCCGAAGCGCCGTTCAATTTCTTGCCCCAGCTTTATAAGCATAAGGGAATCAAGCCCCAGCTCCAGCAGGTTGGCCTGAAGGTCCAGTTCCTCTTTACGCAGGCCAAAAATACTTTCCGCCATATCGACTATGGCGGGCAAGATGCGGTGGCTGTTTTCCATTGGGCTTCCCCCCTTATGCGCGTCTTTTGTTCCGGGCGGCCCGGCCCTGTATAACCGGGCAAAACACGGGGCCGCCCAGGAGCAATGTTTTAAAACATGTACTTCAAAGTAAGGCGCAATTCATCGCCGGAAATGTTCTTGCCTTGCAGCCGTTCATAACCCAGCGAGCCGGAAAAATTGCCGTAACTGCCGCCAATACCGGCGCGGGCGCGAAAGATATCATTGGTATCATTGTACCCAATGGTGGTGAAGCCGAACTGGTCGTCAACTTCCAGCACAGACAACACTTTTGGGCGGTCAAGGTATTGGTGCCACCAGTCCGCCCCGGCAAAAACATACAAGCTGCCCTTGTGTTCCGGCTTTGCAAGAATGTTGTAGCGCAAATCGGCCCCCAATGAAGAGGCAAGGTAGGTGTAATTGGTGTTTTGCACATGCAGGGCGGAAAGCCCGCCGTCATTTTCCGTATACGCGTTCGCATTGTTGTAAATGTAAGCAAGTTCCACGCTTGGGGTAAAGGTGAAGGAGTCAAACGTGAAGTCGCGCTTCAGGGAGGCGGAACCAAGAAAGTCTACCGAGCTGCCTGAACTCTGGTGCTGTTCATGCAAGTAGCTCACTGTGCGGCGGTAATCCACATCATGCAGGCCGACAGAGGCGATAAGCCGCATTTCTGCAAAGCCGAAGTCACTTTCCACAAACGCGCCGAAGCGTGACACCGTGTCATTTATTGAACCACGGTTGCCGCTGAAATCTTGATCTTCCTGCCCAAAGGCGACAAAGCCGCCTACACTCCAATTGTCTGATATGCCATAACCCAGCCCGGCAAACACCCCGCCACCCTTGATTTTGGAACTGTAAAATTCCTGATAGGAATGGTCTTGCCGTATTTCTTGCCCGTAAACGTCACCAAAGAAGAATATGGGAGCGGGCGATTCCCCGGCGCCCCTTTCACTTTGGCCTGTAAGGGGATGCCTGCTGTCCATGGTCTTTTGCCTGTTGCCAAGTTGCAGCAGCTGTGACCGGGTTAGTTCCGCCAAAGAAAGCGGCTGAAGCTGGGCAATGGATTCTTGCGGGTATTCCATATATTCCAGCGGCATAAGCATGCGCATGGCCGGGGCGTTCAGGTTGCTGCCGCCATAGGTGGCGGCGATGTTATCCAGCATAAGGCCAAGGCTGCGGTTTGTAGAAAGGTTCTGGTAGTATACAGGGTCGCGCATAAAGCCCAAAAGCAGGGCGTTGCCGGGCTTAAGCAGTTGAAATTGAATGGCGCGGCTCATTTGTGGCAAGATTATTTGCGGCAGGGCGGTGGAATTGTCCGTGGTTATCCCGGTTATCAGCGGCAGGGTGGTGGTGGCGAATACCGGGGCGTTTAAAACCGGGACGATAATTACGCCGTCCTGAATATCCAGCGTGCCCACGTTGGCCGCGCCGGGCATATTTTCATTCAGCAAGGGGGAAAAAGTGCTGTTCCGCATGGTAAGGGAATTGCCCCCGCCGCCGCCCAGGTCAATATTCCCGACAAGGGTGCTGCCGGTCACGCGCGTGTTTGTGCCGCTGGCCGCGCTGTCGCCGTAAATGGAATAGAGCGGGCCGGCTATGAAGGTATCATCAAGGTTTACGTTTTTGGCCCCCGCGCCGGCAAGCATTACCCCGGCGTAGGTTGAGCTTATTATCCCGCTGGTTTGGTTCAGTGTGCCGGAACCGTCAATGCGCACCCCGGCGGCGCGTACCACATAATAGGCATCCTGGTTCAGCGGGTCGTAGTAACCTGGGATGGCCATGCCGTTCACAAAGCCGTTCAGGGCTATGGCGTTGATATTGGCCTGGGAGTCCAGCGTGCCGCCGTTTTGCAGCACAACGCCGTAAGCCGCGTCATCATACGGGTCTTTGCGGGTGAAATTCGGGTTCAGGGCTACGGAAAGCCCCATAGTACTCACATTGCTGCCGGGCTGCAAGATAACATTGGCGTTATTAACCAGCAGGGCCTGGCCGGAACCGGACAGCATGACGTTGCCGCCCACATTTACCGCGCCGGAACTGTTGTCCACCGCCAACGCGGTGGCGTCCCCGCCCTGGGCGTAAATGCGGGAACCCGCAGCGGTAGTAAGGCTGCCGGTGCCTGTTATGTTCACGGCGGTGGACTGGTTGCCGAAAGCGCTTGCCCGCGCCGTGGCTTGCAGCGTAAGGGTGGCATTGTTTTGCTGAAACAGCGTGAAGTTTACCCCATAACCTTCAGTATTCGTGTTTGGGCTTATGGTGATGTTGTGCGTGGCGTTTACGCCAATTTCCGCCCCGGCGGTGTCGTTATAATAGGCCAGGGTGGGCAGGTTTGTGGCGACAATAGGATCGGGGTTGTAAAGGTCAAGGTAAAAATACGGCGCCTGGCTGCCATCGCCTATGGTAAGGTCTTGCGTGGTTGACGCCGAATTAAGCAATATGTTGGGTGAGTTGACCAGCAGGTCAAGACGAGCGGCGTTCAGGTTGTTTATTGGGGTGCCCGGCACAAGATAATCCAGCTGGTGCGCCAGTTGCAGGTAAAGCATTTCTGACGGGGTGTTGGTGTAATACCCGTAGTTGTCTACCGTGGTAAGCGATGTGGTATCCACCGCCAGGCCAAGGTCGTAGCCGGAAGGGTTAAGCCAGCCAAAAAAGTTGCTGTAACCGGCAATGCTGCCGCCGTGGCCTGTCATGTTGAGGTTTATGCCCAGGCCGGTCAAATCCATTCTGAACAGGCCGTAGCCGTAATAAATGGGCATGCCGCCCATGGTTATAAGCGAACCCATGTTGTTGGCCGGGTCAAGGCTGGCCATGCGGTCGGCATATGTAGCACCCAACGTGCCGTTGTTGTTATACATAAGTTCACGCAGCCACTTCGCCTGATCTTGCAGGGTGCTTACAATGGCCCCGGATGTCCAGGGAATTGTAGGGTCCATTGTGGTTATGGGCTGCCCGGC
The DNA here is from genome assembly GCA_031552315.1 of Desulfovibrionaceae bacterium. GTDB lineage: Bacteria > Desulfobacterota > Desulfovibrionia > Desulfovibrionales > Desulfovibrionaceae > JAVBMP01. The sequence goes on from JAVBMP010000002.1 coordinate 21,106, forward strand.
CTCTGAACCAGTGACTATGGCGCCCTGGGCGCTTGTGGTGGGCAGGTAGGTGGAACCGGCAACCCCGCTGGAGGCCAGAATGGGGGCCAGCAGCGTGTTGATGTCTGTGCTGTAGACCGCCTCAGCTATAAGTGAAAGAATTATGATGTTTGTGTTGGAATATTCGCCGGTCAGGCCGGCGGAAAAGGGCTTTGGGTAGCCGGAAAGCCCAAGGGAAGCAAGCGTGGTGTGGTCAACCCCGGGCACGGCCTGATAGTTGGCCTGCTTCCAGGCATCCCACAAGCTTATATCTTGCCCGGGCAGGGGGGCCCCCATGTAGTTGGGGATATGCGAGCTCATGTTCAAAAGCTGCGCCACTGTAAGGCTGGCGGAATCCAGCGGCAGCCCGGCGGCCCCAAGGTCTACATTGTGTAATTGAACCAGGGAGCCAATGGTGTCATTCAGCGTAATCAAGCCGTCATCAACCATTTTCAGAATAATTGTTGAAATAAAGGTCTTGCTTTGGCTGCCTATGCGAATTTGCTCGGTAAGCCCCAGGTGCGAGCCTATGTTGGGGGTGGGGTTTAAAATGGTTCCGCTGTTATCTATGAAAACCGCCCCGGAGTTAAAGCCGGAATTGGCCTGGTTGTTAAGCACAGCGCGCATGGCGTCCAGATGCCACGGATTCAGGGTGGCGGCAGCCCGCGCCGTTTGCGGCAGGGCGGCGGAAAGCCAGCACGCGGCCAACAAAACGAATATACAACGTAACGCCGTTTTTATGCTTGTTTGTGGAATAAAACGGTTTGTTTTCACGTTACAGCCCCCCCCTTAAAAAGTTGTCAGTCGCGTGTTGTATAGGCTTAAATATCAGGCTGTTGTGTTTCAAGGTGGAAAAGGATGGGGCCCTTGACGCAAAAATCACCAGTCCGCTGGCGAACCGGTGATTTTTAGTCATTCACATGGCGGACTCAAATATTACAGGTAATACAGGCAAGATGTTGAGCATAATACCCCCCAAGCACGGTGCTAACCCGCGTATAAAAAGAACCTGGGCGCAATGCCGGACATGTGCGCCGGGCAGACTATGCGTTGGGCAGTCTGTGCGCCGGGCAGTCCGTAGCAATGACAAGCCGCAGCAATTACAGGCCGTGGCACCGACAGGCCGGGTCAATTTTTCAAACCGCCCGGCCCGCTTCATTCAGGCCTGCCGCGCTTGGGCCTGTTTGGCTCAGACCGCGGGTTGTTCCGCCGCTTGCGGGGCTTTGTCGTCTTTCTTTTTGACCCAGCCCTTCACAACTTCCTTGCCGTTTTCATAGGTTTCTTTCACTTCTTCAACAATTTTGGCTGTGTTGACGTCCAGCAACGTGCCGCCGGAAGCGAAGTGTTTGGCAAAGGCATGGCCCAGGGCGTAGGTGGCCGCGCCGCCGGCCAGAGAAGTGCTTACCACCCCAAGGCCAAAGCCCACTACCGGGATGTAACGGGCCAAAGAGCGCAGGCTGGGGGTCAAAAGCACCGGCAGGGCGCTTGCGGCCACAACACCAAGCAGTTTTTTGGCCGGTTCCGCCTTGAAGGGCACATTGTAGGCGGAGCACAGGCGGTACAGCATTTCGCTTTGCAGCGCGAAAAGGGCGGCGGCATCCACCAGCGGCACCGGCACAAGCCCTACGGCAAGCGAGGCATGAACGCGGTCACGAATGATGGAATCAATTTTATGCTGGCAAGGAAGACTGCGTTCTTCCACAACTTTGCCTTCTTCAACTACGGTTTCTTTGGCCATGGTGTTGCTCCTGTCAAAATAGTTGTGTTGAATTCGCCTGTTCAGCGCGTATGCTGTCTCAGGTAAGGTAACCTTGAAATATTGAATATCTGTCTGGCCTTTTTGGGTAGTGTAGTCACAAACAGCGTATTGCCTAAAATACCTTCAAGCCTGATGCGCCCGGTTCTAAAACCCCCAGTAAGCTGTTTGTATATTTTCAGAATTAGGATATGCTGAAAAATGGGGCTGAAAAACGGAGCTTTTGTTGACTTGGAGCTTACTTTTAGTATATTTTATTTACAGCCTCCAAGTCAAGTTTAAAAAATCAAATTGGTCTTTTCTCTGTGAAATTGTGTTATTTGTGCAAATTAATTGGGGATGCATTGTGAAGCTGCGTACTTGCCGGTTCTATTTTTTGCTGGTTGTGGCGGTATCAATAGCCGGTTGTTCATTCGCGCCGGATTATGAACGGCCGGCCATGGAATTGCCCCCCGCGTGGGAAAACGCTGCGGCGGACAACCTTGAAGCGCAGTGGTGGCGGCGTTTTAACGACCCGGTGCTGAACGCGCTGGTGCAAGAAGCCCTTGCCAACAACAAAGATATTGCCGCTGCCGTGGCCCGGCTGGAAATAGCCCGGTCCGGGGTAGGTTCAAGCGCGTCGCGCCTTGCGCCTTCGCCTTCCGCTTCCGCCCGGCATGACCATTCATGGGCCTCGCGCCGCGTTGATGGCCCGCCGCCCGCCGGGCATGAGGAATCCACCAATTCATCCATTCTGTTCAACGCCATATGGGAACTGGATTTTTGGGGCAAATACCGCAATACCGTAAAAAGTTCCCAGGCCTTCTTTCTGGCGCAGGAATCTTCACGCGATGCCGTGTACCTTTCCATAGCGGCCCTTACCACCAAGGCCTATTTTGATATTTTAAGCAACCGCTACCAAATTGACATTGCCCGGCAAACCCTGAAGCAAAGGGAAAGCGCCGTGCGCCTGTACAGCGCCGGGGCTTCTGTAGGTTACATGAGCGAGGCCGACCTTATGCGCGCCCGCAGCGAGGTGGAAGTTGCCCGCTATTCCCTTAACCTTTCCCTTATGCAACTTGACGAGGCGCATAGCCGGTTGCAACTGCTGCTTGGCCGGTCCCCGGCGGAAGTTATGCAGGGTGCGCAAGATACCGGGGCGTCTTCTTTAACCTCTATTGGCGCGAACAATATTTTGCCTTCCGGCCTGCCGGTGGATCTGCTGGAACGCCGCCCGGACATCAAGGCGGCGGAACAGGATTTGCGGGCGGCCAACTTTGATATAGGCGTGGTAAGGGCCAACTATTTCCCGTCCATTACTTTGGGCGGCAGCGCGGGTTATTCCGCCAAGCTGGCCAAGTTTCTTACCATTGGCGGTTCCGGCGTGTGGAATTACGGCGGGGAACTGAACCTGCCGCTGGATTTCTGGCAGACGCGCTTCCAGGAAAAAATGGCCGAGGCCCGCGCTGTGGAACTTGCCGCCGCCTATGAACAGACCGTGCGCCTGGCCTTCAAGGACATGCGCGATTCTTTGGCGCGGCAAAAATACCTTGCGGACGCCTCTGCCTCCATGCTGCGGCGGGTGGATTATTTGAAGAAGGCCGCTTCTCAGGCCAAAACCCGCTATGAGTCCGGGTATTCCGGCTACCTTGAACTGTTGGACGCGGAACGGGCGCTGTTTGATTCCCGCCTTATGTGGGCGCAAAGCCGCACCGCCCAGCTCTATGCCCTGGTGGACGTCTGCATGGCCCTTGGGGGCGGGTGGAGCGACCACGACCTGCCGGAACGCCTGCTTGCTCCAGTGGCGGAGCCAAACCGTGGGGGGAAATAATGGATACCTTGCAACAAAATAATGTTTGGCGCGGCCCCCGGCGTTTTTTGCTTCCGCCGTTTTTGCCCCTTTTGGCAATTATGGCCGCTGCCATGTTGGCCGGCGCGGTGTTGCTGACAGGCGCGGCCCCGGCCCTGTGCGCCCCGCCCCCACCGGCGGTTTCCTACATTACGGTAGCGCGTGAGGATGTGGGCTTCACCAAAACCTTTGTCGGCCATGTGGAAGGTGAACGCTTTGTGCAGGTGCGCGCCCAGGTAAGCGGGCTGCTTAAGTCCCGGCTTTATGAAGAAGGGGCGCTGGTGCAAAAGGGCCAGCCCCTGTTCCAGATAGACCCCGGCCAGTACAAGGCGGCCTATGAACAGGCCCAGGGCAGGCTGGAGGCCATGCGCGCCCGCTTTACCAATGCCGCGCGTGACTATGAACGCGCCGTGCCGCTTGCCCGGGGCAACGCCATAAGCCCGCGCGAATTTGACAAGGTGCAGGCAGAACATAACGCCGCCAAGGCGTCTTTGGATGAGGCCGCCGCCGCCCTTTCCGCCGCCGCCATGCGGCTGGAGCTTGCCACAGTTGTCGCGCCGGTTACCGGCTACGCCACCATGGCAAACCTGGAAGAGGGCAGCCTGGTTGCCGCGTCTTCCCCCGCGGACAGCCTGCTTACCACGATAAATTCCATGGAAAATGTGAACGTGATATTTGCCGTGCCGGATTCTTTGGTGCGCCGCATTGAAGGCTACATACGTAACAACGGGGCGGAAATATACCGTAACGCCGAGGCGGAACTGGAAATTGACCAGAACCTGCCCTACCCGCACAAGGGGCGCATAACTTACGGCAACGCGGTAGTAAGCCGCCAAACCGGCAGCATGCTTGCGCGGGCCTTGTTTCCCAACCCGGAATACCGCCTGCTTTCCGGCCAGGTGGTGCGCATTTCTGTAAAGCTCCTTACCTTCCACAATGCCGTTTTGCTGCCGCAACACGCGGTATTGCAGGGGCAGGGCGGTTCTTTGGCCGTGGTGCTTAAAGATGATGATACGGTGGAATTTCGCCCGGTTTCCGTACTGGCCGGTATAAAACCCAATTACTTTGTGGTAGTTTCCGGCCTGGAAAGCGGTGAAAGGGTAGTGGTGGAAGGCACAGGCAAGGTCGGCCCCGGTTCAAAGGTAGTGCCCACGGCCCTTGACCGGCCGAAAGCCGCTTCAGAAAGTTTACCGGAAGCGCCTTCGAAGAATACACCGGAAGCGTCTTCAGTAAACGCGCCGGAAGCGCTTGGCAAAAATACACCGGAAGCTATGCCGGAAACCTCAAAATAAGGGGCCGGGAAACAGTGACAAAAGAATTCTATTTCTTGCGCCGCCCGGTAATGGCCGTTGTAATAGCCATTTGCATAACCGCTGTAGGGTGGATCAGCCTTGGTTCCCTGCCGGTTGCCCAGTACCCTGACCTTGTTCCGCCCGCTGTAAGCGTAAGCGCCTTTTACCCCGGCGCCGGGCCGGATGTTATAGCCAGCCTGGTTGCCGCCCCGTTGGAGCAGGAATTGAACGGGGTGGAAGATATGCTGTATATCCAGTCCACCAGTTCGGCCAGCGGCATTATGAACATGACCGTTACCTTCGCCTTGGGGGTTGACCCGGACGTGGCCGCCAACCGGGTGAACAACCGCGTGCAGCTTGCCGTGGCCCGCCTGCCGGAAGAAACGCGCCGCATGGGCGTGACCGTAACATCCGGTTCCGGCGCGTTTTTGCAAATTATCACCCTTTCCAGCCCGGACGGGCGGCATGACAGCCTGTTTTTGAACAACTACGCTTCCGTAAACGTGGTGGACAGGTTAAAGCGCATCCCCGGCGTGGCCTCTGCCGCGCCCCTGATTTCTGAAGAATATTCCATGCGTATCTGGATAGACCCGGAACGCCTGGCCGCCTTTGGGGCCACCCCGCAAGAAGTGGCGGCGGCAGTGCGGGAACAGAACGCCCAGTACGCGGCGGGCATGATAGGCCTGCCCCCCGTGCCGGACAGCGTTAAAATGACCTGGCTGTTAAGCACCCAGGGCCGCATGGCCACGGCAGAGGAGTTTGCGGACATCATCGTGCGGGTGGATAAAGACAAGGGCGTAATGCGCCTTGGCGACGTGGCCCGTGTGGAACTTGGCGCGGCAGACTACCGGGTGCGCAGCGCCCTGAACGGCCAGCCGGTTGCGGGCATAGCCATTTCACTTACCCCCGGCGCGAACGCCCTTAGCGTGGCCGACGCCATAGACGCGGCCATGCGGGAACTGAGCAAGGACTTTCCGCCCGGCATGGAATACGGCATACCGTATGACGTAACAACCTTTGTGCGCCTTTCCATACAAGAGGTGGTAAAAACCCTGTTTGAGGCCATGGTGCTTGTGGCCCTGGTCATATTCCTGTTTTTGCAAAGCGCCAGGGCCACGCTTATTCCCTGCGTGGCCGTGCCCATAGCCATTGTGGGTACCTTCGCGGGCATGCACGCGTTGGGTTTTTCCATCAACACGCTTACGCTTTTCGGCATGGTGCTTTCCATAGGCATTGTGGTGGATGACGCCATTGTGGTGCTGGAAAATGCCGAGCGCATAATGCATGAACGCGGCGTGGACGCGCGGGAAGCGGTTTCCATTACCATGCGCGAGGTTTCCGGCCCGGTGGTGGCAATTGTTCTGGTGCTGTGCGCGGTGTTTGTGCCGGTTTCCTTCATGGGCGGGCTTACCGGGGAAATGTTCCGGCAGTTTGGCATAACTGTTTCACTTTCCGTGGCTCTTTCCGGCATTACGGCGCTTACCCTTACCCCGGTAATGTGCGCCGCCATGCTGAAGCCCGCTCACGCGGGGCATGAGCCCAACAGGTTTTTCAAGGCCTTCAACCGGGCTTTTGAATGGTGCGCGGCCCGTTATGTGGGCGTGGCCGCGTTTTTGTTGCGCGCCCCGCTAATTGCCGGGGGCGCGGCGCTGGTGTGCTGCCTGGGCCTTGGCCTGCTTTTTGTCACAGTGCCGCAGGGGCTGGCCCCGGATGAAGACCAGGGCTATATAATTGCCGCGGCCATGCTGCCCAACGGGGCGTCCATGGCCCGCACGGACGCGGTGCTTGCGGGCATGAGCGGCCACTTTATGAAAGATGAATCCGTCAGCGGCATACTTTCCATAGCCGGGCAGGATTTGCTTGGCGGCACGGGCATTATAGGCAACGTGGGCGCGGCCTTCATTATGCTTAAGCCCTGGGATGAACGCAAAAAGGCGGATCAAAGCGCCTACGCCGTGGCCGGGCGCGTGTTCGCGTACGGCGGCGGGGTGCAAGACGGCATGCTGGCGGCCTTCAACCCGCCGCCCATTGTCGGCATGAGCACCGTGGGCGGGCTGGAAGGCTATTTGCAAAACTTTTCTGGCGCGTCGCTGCAAGAAATGGCCGCCATGGGCGGCAAACTTGCGCAAAAGGCGGCCAGCCACCCGGCCCTGCAAGGGGTTGGCTGTTCCCTGAACCTGGGCACGCCCAAAATCAGCCTGGAACTTGACCGCGACAAGGCCAAGCTTCTGAATGTAGCAGTGGACGAGGTTTACCAAACCATAGCCCTTTGCCTTTCCGGCATGTACATCAATGACTTTACCCTGCACGGCAGGGCCTTCAAGGTGTATATGCAGGCGGAACCGCGCTTCCGCGCCAGCCCGGAAGATATTTCCGCCATTCAGGTGCGCGGGCGGGACGGCAACATGATACCCCTTGAAAACCTGGTGCGCTATACCGTTGAGGGCGGCGCATTTTCCGTAACCCGCTTCAACGGGGCCACGGCGGCCCGCATTTCCGCCCAGGCCGCGCCCGGCTACAGCAATCTTGAAGCCATGCGTGCGCTGGAAGATTTGGCGCGCCAGGAATTGCCGCCCGGTTATTCCCTGGGCTGGAGCGGTTCATCGTATCAGGAACAGGCTAGCGGCGGCACAAACTACTTCACCCTGCTGGTGGGCCTTGCGCTGGTCTTCCTTATTTTGGCGGCGCAGTATGAAAGCTGGCTGTTGCCGGCGGCGGTGGTAACCGCAGTGCCCTTTGCCCTTTTGGGGTGCCTTTTCACAATCTTTTGCGCGGGCTTTGCCAATGATGTCTATGTGCAAATCGCCATGGTCACGCTGATTGGCCTTTCCGCCAAAAACGCCATTTTGATTGTGGAAGTGGCCCACAAGGAACACATGGGCGGCAAGGGCGCGGCCACAGCCGCGCTGGACGCGGTGCGTTCACGCTTTCGCCCCATTGTAATGACCTCTCTGGCCTTTATTCTGGGCTGCGTGCCTTTGGCCCTGGCTTCCGGCGCGGGTTCATCCAGCCGCCATGTGCTGGGCGGCAGCATCATAGGCGGCATGGTGGCGGCCACCTTGCTTTCTCCGCTTTTTGTCACCTGCTTTTTTGTGCTGATATCCAACTTCAAAACCTGGCTTTCCGGGCAGGGCGCAAAGGGACATTCAGGCGGGCCCGGCGGGTTAAAAAAGCGTTTTTTCGCAAACCGTATCAAAAAATAAACAGCCGGGGGTAGTGTATGGAATTTAAAAAAATCGGCGTGGCAGGCGCGGGGGTAATGGGCAAGGGGCTGGGGCAATGCCTGGCCATGCACGGCATGGACGTGACCTTGGTCGATTCAGACGCGGCAACCCTTGCGGCCGCCCCCGGTGAAATACAGGAAGCCCTGCGCATGCACGGCCTGTTCCGCGCCGAGGAAGTGGACGTTGAGGCCTGCATGGCGCGGCTGAAATTTTCCGACAAGCTGGACGCCCTGGCCGATTCCGATTTTGTGGTGGAAAACATAACGGAAAAGGAGTATCTTAAAGCCGCGGTCTACCCGGTTTTGGATGAAATTTGCCGCCCCGGGGTGGTCTTTGCGGTAAATACCTCTGTTATTTCCATAACCAGGGTAGGGTCATGGGTAAAAAGGCCGGAATGCGTCATTGGCATGCATTTTATGAACCCTGTGCCCCTGAAGCCGGTGGTAGAGGTTATACGCGGGCACCACACGGCGGATGCCACAGTGGACGCGGCCAAACGCTTTTTGAAGCAGATGAAAAAAAAGGCCGTGGTGGTGAATGACTTCCCCGGTTTTGTCTCCAACCGGGTGCTTATGCTTACGGTGAATGAGGCCATCTGGCTGGTGCAAGACGGCGTGGCGGCCCCGCATGAGGTGGACCGCATCTTCACCGCTTGCTTTGGCCACGCCATGGGGCCATTGGCTACCGGCGACCTGATAGGGCTGGATACCATTCTGCTTTCATTGGAAAACCTTTACGCCAGCTACCGCGACCCGAAGTTCCGCCCCTGCCCTTTGCTGTGCAAGATGGTTGATGCCGGGCTGTTGGGCCGCAAAAGCGGCAAGGGCTTTCATGATTACGCGGCGACAGTTTGAGTTTGCCCAAAATATTCCAAATAACAGGGTGGTTTTATGACAGTTGACAACACGCGCGCCAGAATACGCGAATTTGTTATGGCCTATGTGAAAGATGATGAACTGGAAGATAATGAAAATATGTTTGAACTGGGCTACGTCAATTCCCTGTTCGCCATGCAGCTTGTAATGTTTGTGGAAAAAGAATTTGCCATGTCCATAGGGCGGGATCAACTCAAGCTTTCCAACTTTCATTCCATAGATTCCATTGTGGCGCTGGTCAAGGGGCAAAACCAGCCTGCCTGATCAAACACCGTCCAATCAAAAAGGGGCTATTGCACAATGAGAATTTTTGTTCTTTTACAAGGAGTGCGAGTTCCGTGCGGAGGGAGTATATTCAAACATATATGACCTTCGCGCGGGACGAAGTACGACGCAGTAAAAGGGCAAAAAGGCCATTGTGCAGCAGCCTCAAAAGGGGGTAGTTATGGATAAAGTCATGGCCCTGCGCAACTGGGTCAAAGAACGCGTGTACCCTTTTTCCAACGCCTGGGAAGAACAACAGGCCATGCCCCCCGATATTTTGTCGGAATTTGCCGGGCAGGGCTGGTTTGGCGCTTTTTTACCGGAAGAATGGGGCGGTTCCGGGCTGGGCAGCCTTGCCCTTGGGCAGGCCTGCGCCGGTGTGGCCTATGGCAGCGTTTCCCTTTTAAGCATCCTTACCGTGCATTCCATGCTGTGCCAGGCTGTTTTGCGCTGGGGAACGGATGATCAGAAGCGCCAATGGCTGCCCGCCCTGGCCGCCGGTAAACAGCGCGGGGCCTTTGCCCTTACGGAACCGAATAACGGCAGCGACGCGGCGGGCATAACCTGCCAGGCGCGGCGCACCCAAAACGGTTTTGTGCTGAACGGGAAAAAGAAGTGGATTTCCGGCTCCATGCTGGCTGATGTCTTTCTTGTAATGGCCCGGCTGGATGATGAAGGCCCAACCGCCTTCCTTGTGCCCGCAACAACCCCTGGGCTGGAACGCACGCCCATGCGCGACCTTTTCGGCTTCCGCGCCGCCGGCATAGCGGAACTTGCCTTTACGGACTGCGCCCTGCCGGAAGCGGCGCAAATTGGCCCCGCCGGGGGCGGCTTTTCCTTTGTAGGTTCCCACGCGCTGGATTGCGGGCGCTTTATTGTGGGCTGGGGCGGGGTTGGCATAATGGAAGGTTGCCTTGAGGCCTCTACCGCCTATGCCATGGAACGCAACCAGTTTGGCGTGCCTTTGCGCAAGCACCAGCTTATTCAGGAAATGGTGGCCAACATGGCAACCAGCCTGGCCGCCGCCCGCGCCCTGGCGGAAAAGGCCGCCAGCCTGCGTGACGCCGGTTCACCGGATTCCATCATGGCTATTGCCACGGCCAAATATTTCGCATCCCGCGCGGGCATGCGGGCGGCCTCGGACGCGCTGCAAATTCACGGCGGGAACGGGTGTTCGCCGGAATATCCCCTGATGCGCTATTTCCGCGATGCGAAAATTTGTGAAATAATTGAAGGAAGTTCGCAAATGCAGCAGCTTATGATAGCCAACGCCGCATTCATGAACTCACGCCGCAACCGGAGGCATAAATAATGGCCGGCATAAAATGCGTTGTCTGGGATCTGGATGACACCATATGGGAAGGGGTGCTGCTGGAAGGCGGCGCAAAAAACCTTTTCCCCGGTGTGCGTGAAGTGATTGAAACACTTGACAAACGCGGCATACTGCAATCCATAGCCAGCCGCAATATCCATGAAGACGCCATGGAACGCCTGGCAAGCTTTGGGCTGGATGAATACTTCCTGTACCCGCAAATCAGTTTCGGCCCGAAAAGTGAATCAATAAAGGCCATTGCCAAGGCCCTGAACATAGGGCTGGACACCTTCGCCTTTGTGGATGACCAGCCGTTTGAGCTGGAAGAAGTGCGGGCAGAAATGCCGGAAGTGCGCGGCTACCCGGCAGGTCAGCGTTGCAAGCTGCCGGAACTGAAGGAATTTATACCGCGCTTCATAAACGATGATTCCGCCCTGCGCCGCAAACTGTACCAGACAGACATCTTGCGGGCCAAGGCGGAAGAAAGTTACGCCGGGCCAAAGGAATCTTTTTTGGAAAGCCTGGGCATGGTCTTCACCATTGCCCCGGTTTCTGAAGGCGACCTTCAGCGGGCGGTGGAATTGACGGAACGCACCAACCAGCTGAACGCAACCGGCATTACCTACGGGTATGAGGAACTGGAAGCCCTGCGCCACTCGCCGGATCATCTTCTGCTTATAGCCTCGCTGCAAGACAAGTTTGGCGATTACGGCAAAATAGGCCTGGCCCTTATGGAAAAGGGGCAGGCTGCCTGGACTTTGCGCCTGCTTTTGATGTCTTGCCGGGTAATGAGCCGGGGCGTCGGGGCGGTGCTGCTTAATCACCTGATACGTGAAGGCCTGCGGGCCGGTAAAAAGGTGCAGGCCGATTTTATTGAAACCGGCAAAAACCGCATGATGTACGTAACCTACAAATTCGCCGGATTTGAAGAAACAGCCACAGACGGCAGCCGCTTGCTGCTGGAATACCGGGGCGGGGGTGAACCGGCCTTCCCGGCCTGGCTTTCAATTATCATTCAATAGAGTGGGTTAGGCTTGAAATAGCCGCTTGCCTGTAACTATTTCGCGGCAAGGGTTTGAAGACAAATCCGTGCCGGGCAATTCACTCATTTCAATCGTAACTTGCTCTGATATAACGCTGTTTTGCGCCGTATAAAACGGCTTGACCCTGCAAGGAAGCACACTTGAACAGGTGGAGGAACAATGTCCTTGAATCTGGCTGTTATTTTTTCCGGCATAGGCACGCAGTGGAACGGCATGGCCTGTGAACTGCTGGACAGGGAAGCGGAATTTCTGACCGGGTTCAGAGAATTTGCCCAGCCGTTCGCGGCGCTTTCCGGCTGGTCGCCGGAACAAAAAATTCGTGAAGCGCGCGACATTTCTTCCGCCTCCATGGGGCACCCCTGCATTTTGGCGGTGGAATTTGGGCTGTTGCGCCTTTTGCAGGCCCGTGGCCTTACCCCTTCCATCTACCTTGGGCACAGCGGCGGCGAGGTAGCCTCCGCCTGGGCTTCCGGGGCGCTGGACGCGGCTTCCGCCGCCGCTCTGGCCTGGCGGCACAGCCTGGTGCTGGAACATGCCGCCGGGCGTGGCCGCATGCTGCACCTAAGCCTTGGGGAACAAGAGGTTGTGGCGCTTTTGCAGCCCTTTGCGGGCAAGGCGCGCATTGCCGCCATAAATTCGCCCAACGCCACGGTATGCAGCGGCGATGCGGCGGCGCTTTCCACCCTGGCCGCCTCTTTGCCGGAAGGCAAGGCCCGCTTTTTGCGCATAGACGTGCCCTTCCATTCACCAGATATAGAACCGTGGCTTGATGAATTTGCCTTTTCTGCGGAACTGGCCGCCCTGTGCCCGGCCGCCCCGCACACGGCGGTAATTTCTTCCCTGCATGGGGGCCTTGCGCCGGCGGGCAAAGCGCACAATGAATTTGACGCGGCCTACTGGCGGCGGCATATCAGCGAACCGGTGCGTTTTGCCCAGGCCGTAAGCCGCGCGGTGGAATGCGGGGTAAACTGCTTTGTTGAACTTTCTCCCCACGCGGTCATGCAAGGTTCGCTGGCGGAATGCCTTGCCGGCAAAGAAAGTCAAATTTTTTGCCTGCCCACGCTGTACCGCGATGGCGACCCGCTGGCCTGCCTGGCAGAAACTTTTGCGGAACTGCAACGCCTGTTCAGGCCAGCGCCCGGCCATGGAAAAAAATCCGGTCATGGAGAAAAATCCGGCCCGGACTTGCCGGAATTAAGCGAAAAAGCGCGAGAACTGGCCCTGCTGCCGGAAAAGGAAAGGATAAAGGCGCTGGGCAAACTTGTCTGGCGCGGGCTGAACGCCGTATTGCCTACCCCGCTTGCCGCCGGGACGGGTGAAACGGGCGGAACGGACGGCCCAGGCGGCTCGGGCAGTCTGGGCGGCGGGCGTGTGCATGAAGCCGCCTTTCAGGAACTGGGCCTGACCTCCGCGCTGGCCCTGCGTCTGCGCGCCTTTTTGCAGGATGAACTTGGCCTGCCCCTGCCGGTTTCCGCTGTCTTCAACTACCCCAACATAGCCGCCCTGGCCGGGCACCTTTCCAGCCTGCTGGGGGAATATTCCGGCGCTGGCGCGGGCAGTGAAGCCGCGCCCGGCCATAAGCCCGCCCCTGACGGGAAGGGCAAAAACAACAGGCGCGGGCGTTTTGCGGCCTTCGCGCATGAGCCTTTGGCCGTGGTGGGCGCGTCTTGCCGCTTTCCCGGCGGCATAACCACGCTGGACGGCTACTGGGATTTTTTGCTGGCCGGTAACGACGCAGTAATACCCGTGCCGGAAGACCGCTGGGACCGCGACCTTTACTATGACCCGGACCGTGAGGCCCCGGGCAAGATGTACACGCGCGAAGCGGCCTTTTTGACCACCCCGGTGGATGCCTTTGACCCGTTTTTCTTCAATATGTCCGCGCGTGAGGCCGCCCAGCTTGACCCGCAGCAAAGGCTGCTGCTTGAAATGTCTTGGGAAGCCTTTGAAAACGCGGGCATAAACCCGGCCCGCTGGCGCGGACGCCAGGCCGGGGTGTTCACCGCCCTTACCAACAATGAATACAGCCGCGCCCACCGTGATTCCTTCAAGCGCGAGCTTATAGACGCCTATTCCCTGACCGGCACAACCGCCAGCGGGGCCTGCGGGCGCATTTCCTACTATTTCGGGTTTGAAGGCCCGTGCTGGAGCGTGGACACGGCCTGCTCGTCCGGCCTGGTGGCCCTGCATTGCGCTTGCCAGTCCTTGCGTAGCGGAGAATCTGACCTGGCGTTGGTGGGCGGCATCACCCTTATGCTTACCCCAGATTTGCATGTCTGCTTCACCAAACTGGGGGCCATAAGCCCGGACGGGCGCAGCAAGGCCTTTGATGACGGGGCGGACGGCTACGGGCGCGGTGAAGGCGGCGCGGTGCTGCTGCTGAAGCGCCTTGCGGACGCGGAACGCGACCAGGACAACATTTTGGGCCTGATTCGCGGCAGCGCCATAAATCAGGACGGCAAAAGCAACGGCCTTACCGCGCCAAACGGGTTGGCCCAGCAAAAGGTCATTGCCAGTGCGCTGGACAACGCGGGGCTTGCCCCCGCAAGCATAAGCTATGTTGAAGCGCACGGCACCGGCACCGCGCTGGGCGATTCCATAGAACTGGACGCCCTGGCCGCCGCCTATTGCAAGGGGCGTTCCGCCGCCACCCCCCTGCGCATAGGCTCGGTAAAGGCCAATATCGGCCACCTTGAACCGGCTGCCGCGCTGGCCTCTTTGCTGAAGGTTCTGCTTTGCCTGCGCCATAAAACCATACCGGCCAATATCCATATAAAAACCCCGAACACGCGCTTTGATTTCAAGGGCAATGCGGTGGAAGCCCCGCAAACCCCCATTGCCTGGCGCGTTGAAAATACGGCGGGGGACAACCCACAGCCGGAAGCCCGGCAACCTGAAGAAGCCCGGCAAGCAGGCCCCGCGCAGGGTGAACCGTTACGCGCCGGCATGAGCGCCTTCGGTTTTTCCGGGGTGAACGGGCACGCCATAATTGAGGAATACCGCCCCGGAACGCGGCCTGCCCCTTCAGTTGCGGGCGGAGAACCCTCTGGCGAATATAGCGGCGAGTATGCGGGGAAACATGCCGTGGAAACGCCTACAACAGCGGCTACGGAAGCCCCTTCCGCCTTCCTGCTGCCCCTTTCCGGCAAAACAGCAGAAGCCGCCCGCGCCCTTGGGGCATCTGTTGCCCGCTGGCTGAAGAACCTGGACTCCGGCGGCTTCAGCGCGGAAAAAGCGCTGGAACTTGGCGCGGCCTGCCGCCTGTATGGGTGTGAACGCGCGTCCTTGCCCTTCCGTCTGGCGGCTTCCGGCAGCAATGCCGTGGAACTGGCCGCCCAGCTGGAAGCCCTTGGCAAAGGGCGCCTTGCCGCCGCGCCTTCCAGTATTGCCGCGCCGGGCCTGCTTTTTACCGGGCAGGGTTCACAATACCCCGGCATGGGGCGGGAACTGTACGCCAGCTACCCCGTGTTCCGGCAGGAAATGGATCGTTGCGCGGAAATTTTGCGGGCTGAAGGGCTTGATCTTATCGGTCTGTTGTTCGGCCCGCCGGAAAATGCCAGTCCCGCCAATTCTGCCAGTTCTGCCAGTCCCGCCAGTCCCGCCGGGCATAAGGGCCAGCCTTCCCCCGCCGCAAGCGCGGATGAACTGGAACGCACCTCGCTTTCTCAACCGCTTATTGTCGCCTTTTCCTATAGCATGTGGCGGCTGTGGGAATCTTTCGGGCTGCGTTTTTCCGCCGCCATCGGGCATAGCATTGGGGAATACGCCGCTGCCGTTGCCTGCGGGGTGTTGAACCTTGAAAACGCCCTGCGCCTTGCGGCGGCGCGGGGCAGGGCCATGGAAGCGGCCCCCCCCGGCGCAATGGCCGCCGTGTTCCGGTCAGAGGCGGAACTGGCCCCGGTTTTGGCCAATTACCCGGACTTGGTGGTGGCTGCCGTCAACGCGCCGCAAGCGCTGGTTGTTTCCGGCCCGGAAAAATCGGTGGACGCCCTTTTGGCAGCCCTGTCCTTCTCGTCCGCTTTGCCCCATTCGCCCCTCTCGGCCCCTTCGTCCACCTTGCCCCCATCATCCGCTCCGGCAGGGGGAGGAAGCGGCGGCAAAAAGCTGCGCGTCAGCCGGGCCTTTCATTCACCGGACATGCGTGAAGCGGCCCGCCTGTTTGGGGAATACCTTGAAGCCATGCCTGGTTTGGTCTTCAACCAGCCGCAACATATGGATTTTATTTCCAGCGTAAGCGGCCTGCGCAATGACCCGGCAATTCAGACCAAAGAATACTGGGTAAGGCAAATCCTTGCCCCGGTGCGCTTTGCAGACGCGCTGCGCGCAATGGCGCAAAGCGCCGCCCTGGCTGTGGAGGCCGGGCCTTCCGCCGCGCTTTCCGGCCTGGCGGAACAGTGCGGGTACGGGCTGAAGGCCATGCCTTCCGCCGCCCCGCGCAAAAACGGCTTGCTGGCGCTGCTTTCCGCCGCCGCCCGTCTTTTCATGGAAGGGCACGACCTGAATTGTGAAGCGCTTTACGCCCCCTTCCCCAAGCGCCATGTGGCTGTGCCGGGTTACCCCTTCCAACGGGAAAGGCACTGGATGCCGGTTGTGAACGAGCTTGCCCCGGCAGGCGGGGCTTATGGCCGGGGCATGCCCCAATCCGCGCAAGGGGACGCAGCCCTGGCTGTACTGAACGCCGCCCCGGGTGAAAGGCTGGATAGCCCGGCTTTTGGCGGCGCGGCGGTGTTCCAGAGCGTTTTTTCAGATTCCGGCCCGGTGTTTTTGCATGAGCATGTCATATTTGACAAGGCCATCAGCCCGGCGGCCGGGCACATGGCCATGCTGCTGGCCGCCGCCCGCGAATTGTGGGGGGATGGGCCATGTGAACTGCGCGATGTGGACTTCCTTAACCCGCTGGTGGTGCCGCGCGGCGCGTCACGCCAGGTGCAGGTAATAATTGATGCGCCGCCTGAGATGTCTGGCGCAATGGAAAACCGCTTCCGCCTTGTCAGCCGGGACATGGGCGGGCCCGGCGGTTCTGGCAGCGGTTCGGGCGGCGGTTCAGGCGGATTTTCCACAGGCAGCGCTGCCTGGCTGGAACATTGCTCCGGCATTATTTCGCGCCGGGTAAGCCCCGCGCCGGTTCCTGATTTCGCGCCGGGCGGATTTTTTTCTAACGAACTGGGCAAAAAGGAATTTTACCAGCATTTTATCAGCAGCGGTTACGCGGTTGGCCCCGGTTTTCAGCGGGTGGAACGCGCCAGCTACGCGGGCAGCCAGGGGCATTGCATGGTGGAAGCGCGGCGCGGTTCTTCGGGCGAGGCCGGGCATGTCATTTACCCCGGCGCCCTGGATTCCGTGCTGCAAACCATGTTGCCCTCCATTTTGGCGGAACTGCTCAAGCATATGTCCGGCACTTTGGTCATACCCATGCACCTTGACCGCCTTACCCTGTGGGGGCCGCTGCCGGAAAAGTTGTGGTGCCGCGCCAATGCCCGGCTGCTGGGCGATGCCGACGCGGTCAACGGCGCTACCCTTGCCCTTGACGCCAACGGCACGCCGTTGCTGGCACTTTCCGGCCTGCTGTTCCGCATGACGGACAGCGCCACCCTTTACCGCCAGCTTGGGGCCAGCCCGTATGAATTGCTTTATGCGCGGCGCTGGTTCCCGCTGGCCCTGCCAGAAGGGTCAGAAGGGCCGGCATGGCCGAAAGGCGGCAATTCTTTGGCCCGGCCGTGCGTGCTGGCGCTTGGTGATGGCCGCCTGGCGCGGCGAATTGCCGCTTCCTGCTCTTTTGACCTGCTTGCGCCAGACCTGCTTACGCCAGACGGGCTTGAAGCCCCGTTTACGCCAGACGCGCTTGAAGCCCTGCTTGCCCAGCCGGGGCCGGTGGAAATAATCGCGGCGCACAGCCGCCCGGCAAGCCTTGCGAACCTGCCCGGCCTTTATGCGGCGGCGGAACAGGAAGAGGCAGACTGTGAAGCCTTTTTGCCCCTGCTGCAAAGCCTGGCCCGGCGCAATGCCCCTTCAACCCTGCGCCTGGCGCTTTCCGGCGCAAGCGGCGGGGATTGCGTGAATGACCCTGCCCAGCCGCGCGGCTTTGCCGGTTCCGGCCTGGCAGGCATGGCGGCCAGCTTCAATGTGGAATTTCCCGGAATTTTGCGCGGCATAACAGACTTCGCGCTGGAAGCGGAAGAACGCGACCTTGTGGCCTATGCCCGGCTGGCGCGTTCCGGCGCGTCTTTCAGCGGCGCTTTGCGGCGCGGCATGTTTTATCAGGCCAAACTTGCCCCCATCAAGGAAAAGGCGGCCCAAAAGGCGCAAGCAGCCGATTATTCCGGCACCCACCTGATCAGCGGCGGTTCCGGCGCATTGGCCCTGCATACCGCGCGTTGGCTGGCGGATCAGGGGGCGGAAGCCGTGGCCTTTTTCTCGCGCGGGGTCAAAAATTCAGAAGCCAAACGCCGGGCCTTTGAGGAACTTTCTGCCAAGGGCGTGAAAATATTTGAATTGCAGGGTGATATAACCCGGCGGGCCGATGTGGAAAAGGCCCTGAACGCCCTGCGCCGCAGCGCCCCGCCCCTGCGCGGCTTTTTCCACGCCGCCGGCACGCTGGATGACAGCGTGGTGCTGGAACAGAACCCTGAACGCCTGCGCAAGGTCATGTCCCCCAAAGTCCTTGGGGCCGCGCTGGCGCATGAACTGACCATGGACGATGACTTGCGGCATTTTGTGTGCTATTCCTCTGCCGCCTCGCTTTTGGGCAGCCCAGGCCAGGCCAACTACGCCGCCGCCAACTGCTTTTTGAACGCCTTTGCCGCCTGGCGGGCGGGCAATGGCCTGGCCGCTTCCGCCCCCTGCTGGGGCCCGTGGGCCGAGGGCGGCATGGCGGAAGCAGACGCGCGGCGCGGCAGCCACCTGGAAGGGCTTGGCATACTGGGCATGACGGCGGAAGAAGCCTTTGCCGCCTTCGCGACAGGCCGGGCGGAACATACCGAATTTGGCGTGATGCGCATGGACTGGCAGCGCTTTGGGCGCAGCCGGGGCCTGGAAAAAGACGGATACTTCAGCCTGCTGGTCAAGGAAGAAGCGGGCGGGGCCAAAGACGCGGCAGACGGGCAGGACGCCGCCCTGCTGGCCGGGTGCCGCGACGCGAGCGGGCGTTTTGAACGCGCCGCGCTGGCCGAAGCCCTGCGGGAAATGGCCGCCGACCTGCTTGGCCTGGCGCAGGCATCTTCCCTGGCCCTGGACAAATCCTTGCTGGAATACGGCTTTGATTCGCTTATGACCGTGCGCTTCAGGACGGAACTAAGCCGCGAGCTTGGCCGCAACATTCCGGTTTCCATGATCTTTGAATACCCGGATATTGCCGGTATTGCCGGCTGGATTATAGAAACGGACGCGGAAGGGCAGGGCGGTGATTCTGTTCAGGAAACGCCGGATAAAAGCGCCGCGCCCATTCCGTCCGGCCCGGCCGCTTCGCCAGCTTCGGCCAGCCCGGCGCCCAATTCGCTTCCGGACAAGCGCAATGTGCAAAACCTGCTGGAAGATATTGACGCCCTTCTGGGCGACGACTAGCCCCCAAGGCTGTAATTTATAAGGAAAGCCATGCTAGCGGAAAAGGAACAACAATATAAAGACGCCCTGCGGGCCGCCCGCGCCGCCATCAAAGAATTGCAGGACGAGATGCGCGAATTGCGGGAAAAGCCGCGCGAATTGCCGGGCAGCCGCCATGAAGCGCCGGGCGGGGCGGTGGCCGTAACAGGCATGTCTTGCCTGTTTCCCGGCGTGTACCCGCAAGACGCGAGCACGGCGGATGACTTTTACCGTCAGCTTCTGGCCGGTACAGACAGCGTAATTCCCGTGCCGGAAGAACGCCGCCGGATATGGGGCCAGGCGGCCAGCGGAACGGGCAGCGCAACAGCCAGCGGAACGGGCAGCGGAACGGGCAGCGCAACGGATGCGACGGGCGACATGGCGGGCGACATGGCGGGGGGCATGGCGGCTTCAGGATCAAACCTGATCAAATACGGCTCCTTTTTGGGGCGCGACATCTTTGCCTTTGACAGCGCCTTTTTCCAAATTCCCCCGGCGGAAGCCCGCATGACTGACCCGCAGCACCGCCTTTTGCTGGAACTGGTCTGGCAGGCCTTTATGGACGCGGGCATAGACCCGGCCAAAACAGCGGGCAGCGGCACAGGGGTGTTCGCGGGCAAGACAAGCACGGATTTTTCCTTTGATTTGCTGGGCTGCGGGCCGCAATCCGCCGATGATCCGTACACCATGACCGGCAACATGCACAGCGCTTTGGCCGGGCGCATCTCATACTTTTTTGACTGGACAGGCCCCTGTGTTTCTTGCGAAACCGCCTGTTCCACCGGCCTTGTGGCGGTAATGAACGCCGTTTCCAGCCTGCGCAACGGTGAATGCGCCCTGGCCGTGGCCGGGGCCGTAAACCTTATGCTTGGGCCAACCCCCTCACGCTGGCTTAACGCCATGCATGCCCTTGCGCCAGATGGCCGCTGCAAGGCCTTTGGGGCCGGGGCGGACGGCTTTGGGCGCGGCGAGGGCGGCGGCGTCCTGCTGCTGAAGCGCCTGGCGGACGCGCAAAAAGACGGCGACCGCATCCATGCCGTGATTCTTGGCGGGGCCATAGGTTCAGACGGGCGCAGCCGCAGCTTTTCCGCCCCCAGCGCCAAAGGCCAGCGTGAGGTGATACGCCGCGCCCTGGAAGATGCCGGGGTCAAACCGGAAGATGTGGGCTACATTGAAACGCACGGCACCGGCACCCCGCTGGGCGACCCCATAGAGGCGGAAAGCCTTGCCGCCGTTTACGGCAAGCGCAATTCAAGCCTGTACATAGGTTCGGTAAAAAGCAACGTGGGGCATTTGGAATCCGCCGCCGGCATGGCCGGGCTGATAAAGGCCATTGGGGCGCTGAAGGGCGGGGTTATACCCAAAACCCTGCACGCCGCGCCTTCCAACCCTCTGCTGGACTGGCAGGCCCTGCGCCTGGCCCCGGCGCTGGAAAATACCCCCTGGCCCGCAAAGTTGTACGGGCCCGCAAAGTTGTCCGCAAATTTGCCCGCGAATCCGTCTGGGCAGGAAGGCCGCCGCGTGGCCGGGGTAAGCAGTTTTGCCATTGCCGGAACCCTGGCCCACCTGATACTGGCCCAGGCCCCGGAACAGGAAGGTTCCGGCCCGGCTGAGCAGGCGGCGCAAAACGGCGTGACGGGTCAAATAGCTGCCGCCCGTGAAACCGGTTCACTTGATATTGCCTCCTCTGAAGGCGTCCCGGCGGAAGCCCCGGCCCCGCAATGCCTGGTATTGCCCCTTTCGGCCCTGAACGCGGAAACCTTGGCCGTTCAGGCGGAAGGCTGCGTGACCATGCTGGAAGGCGGCGTGTCCTGGGCGGCACTGTGTTCCGCCGCCTCCAACGCCCGCCCGCATCAGGCCGCTCTTTTTCCGGAACGCCTGGCCATTTGCGCGGCCAATTCCCCAGCCTGTCCCCCAACCGATTCCCCAGAAGCCTTAAAAGTTTTCAGCGCCTTCACCAGCGGCAAGGCCAACCGCGCCCTTTTGCGCGGCAAGGCCAGTAAAGCGTCCCCGGCCTTGTTTGTGTTCAGCGGGCAGGGTTCCCAGCTTGGCGGCATGGGGCGTGATCTTTACCGCGCCTTCCCGGAATTTCGCGCGGTGCTTGACCGCTGCGAGGCGCTGGCCGCGCCGCTTCTGGGCCATTCCCTGCTGGAAGTGATGTTTGCGGAAAATGACCCCCGCCTTAATGAAACCCGCGTGACCCAACCGGCCATTTACAGCCATCAGGCCGCGCTGGTCGAGCTTTTGCGCGCGCGCGGCGCGTTGCCCGGCGCGGTGCTGGGCCACAGCATTGGGGAATATGCCGCCGCCTTTGCCGCCGGGGTGTTCAGCCTGGAAGACGGGCTGGGCATTACCCTGAAGCGCGGGGCGCTGGCCGCCGCCATTGCGGAACCTGGGGCCATGGCCGCCGTGCTTTGCTCGCAGGCCACGGCCGCCGGGCTTCTGGCCCCTTGCGCCCAAGTTTCCGTTGCCGCGGTGAACGGGCCGGATACCGTAACCATATCTGGCCCGGAGGCTGCTGTGGCCGCCGCCTTGCGCCTGCTGCGGGAAAATGGGGTAGAAAGCAGGCCCATGCCGGTTTCCCACGCCTTTCACTGCGCCTTGATTGAACCGGCCCTGCCGCCCTTTGCGGAATACTTGCGCGGGGTAAACTTTGCCGCGCCCCGCGTGCCCTTTATTTCTTGCCGCACCGGCGCGTTGCTGGAAGGCGGCATTGACTGGGCGGAATATTTTGTGGGGCAAACCCGGCAGCCTGTGCTCTTTTATCAGGCGCTTGCCGGGGCAAAGGAAGATGTTTTTTTGGAAATAGGCGCCGGGCCAACCCTTACGTCCTACGGGCGGCAGTTCAGAAGCGAAGGCACATGGCTTTTTACGCAAAACGGCCCGGAAGGGGAACGCCCTTTGGCGCGGGCCCTGGCCGGGCTGCATGTTCTGGGGCATGAACTGAACTGGGGCTGGCAGCGCGGCGCGGCATGGCTGCCGGAAAAGGCCCCGCTTACGGCCTTCCGGCAGCAGCATCTTGCGCCGCCCGCGTTGCAGTCCATTTTGCCACCCATTTTGCCGCAGGCGCAGGAAAAAACAGCGGAAGGCGGGACAAAATCCGGGCCGCGAGACAGTATGGAAATTGGGCCAAAAGGGCAAGCTTTACCGCCAGTTGTATCTGCTTTGGCGCAGCGGGAAGCGGTTGAGGAAGACGCGCCCGGCAAGCCCATAGTTGACGTAAGCGCCATAAACGTTAATAGTGGTGGAAATAAGGAAGCGGCCCCGTCTTTGGACAGCCTGTTTGAACTTGCCCGGCTGCAATGTGAAACCTTTGGCCGGGTATGCGCCGCGCAAAATGAATATTTAAGTAAAATAAAGAGTTAGCAAGTGTTGTCAGCTGGTTTTGTCAAAAAAACGGTTTGAATTATCCGGTTCGCAGCATTTGGCCTGAATCATCCGGTCTACATTACAGGGCCTACATCATAGGGCCTGAATTACAGGGCCAATGGGCTGCGCAGCTATAAGGCAATGGGGCAATTATGGGGCAAATATCCTTTTTGTTGAATTTGATAAGGCGTTCCGGCACAGACAGCCGCCGCCTGATACGCGCTTCCATCTTTGCCGGGGTGCTTGAAGGCCTGCTGCTGTATGTAATGGGCGCTTCCATTGAAGACCTTGCCAGAGAAGGGCGCGTGGCCCCTTATAATTTTTTGCTTTTTGCGGGCAGCCTGGCCGGGCTTTATATGTGCCTTGGCACTTCCATGCGCATCAGTTCCGGCGTGGCGCGTGACATGGTTACCGGGCTGGAGGTGCGCATTACCCGCAAAATAAGCGAAACCGGCTACGCCTACTTCAACACCCTTGACCAGGGGCGCATTTACAACGCCATAACCGGGGCCAAAGATGTTGTGCATGAATCGGCCATTATGCTGCCGGTGTTTATTTGCAGTTGCACCATGATGCTGTGCAGCCTTGTTTTTTCCGCCTTCATTTCTTTTGCCGGGCTGTTGGCCGTGTTGCTGGTCATGGGGCTGGGCGGGCTGATCTTTTTTTATTCCGACAAAAAATTCATTGCCGCGCTGAATGAATACCGGGACGCGCTGGAACCTTTTCAGGCCTCTTTGAAAGACGTTATTCAGGGTTTTGTTGAACTCAAGATGAATGAGGAAAAGCGCCTGGCCTTTTTCAGCCAGGTTATAACTCCGCTTTCAGACGCGGCCCTGGTTAAGCGCGTAAAGGCGGATGACCACCGCATGCGCAACACCGTAATGTATGGCCTGCTGGCCTATTTCCCCGTGGGCGCGTTGCTTTATATCTTGCCGCAAACCGGCCTGGCCAACCTGGAACAGTGCGTGAAAATTGTGGCTATAACCATGTTCAGCACCATTCCGCTTATCGGGTTGCTTTCCTTCATGCCCATGGCGGCCCGCGCCTCGTTTGTGGTGCAGGGGCTGGAAAGTTTTGAGGAAGCTTTGGACGAAATGCGCGATTCTTGCAGCGACGCGCCGCCGCCCGCTTTGCCGTTCAATTCCCTGCGCATTGAACATGCCGTGTACACTTACCCGGCCGTTGGCGTAAATGGGGCGGAATCTGCCCCCTTCAGCGTGCGGCTTGAAAACTTCCGCCTGAACAAGGGGGAACTGGTCTTTTTGGCCGGCGGCAACGGCAGCGGAAAAAGCACCTTTATGCGGCTTTTGGCCGGTTTGACCATGGTTTCGGAAGGCGAAATACTTATTAACGGTATCCCGGCGGCGGAAATGGGTTATGCGCAGTACCGTTCATTCTTTTCCACCCTGTTCCCGGATTTTCATCTGTTTGACGGGCTTTACGGGGTGCGGGCCGATGGCGCAAGGGTGGAAGAGGTCTTGCGCCTGGTCTCGCTTACCGGCAAGGTGCGCTTTAATGCGGAAAGCGGTAAATTTTCCACCGTTGCCTTGTCTTCCGGGCAAAAAAAACGCCTTGCCCTGGCCTGCTCCCTGCTGGAAGACAGGCCGGTACTTCTGCTTGACGAAGTGGCGGCGGATTTTGACCACCACTTCCGGGAAATTTTTTACCGGAATATTTTGCCGCAGCTAAAGGCGGAAGGGCGCACCATATTGGCAATTTCGCATGACGACCGCTATTTTGACGTGGCGGACCGCGTTTTGCGCATGCGCTATGGACGGTTTGAGGAACTGCCATAATGCGGGCGTTGCCATGATGCGGATATTTTTTCTGGGCCATGCCGGGGGGGCCGCTTCGGCCTATCCACCGCTTTTTCCGGCCCTGGGCGCAAAGGCTGCCCTGCTTGCGCTGGATTTGCCCGGGCATGGCAGGCGCGCGGCGGAACCGCTGCTGTATGGCATTCCGGAAATGGTGGATAACCTTGAAGCGGAATTTTTCCGCCTTGGGGGCGCGGCTGAAGGCGGTTTTGTTCTTTTCGGGCACAGCCTGGGCGGCTTGTTGGCGTTTTTGCTGGCCCTGCGGCTTGAAGGGCAGGGCCTGGCGGCCCGCCATGTGTTTATTTCCAGCAGCGCGGTGCCAGGTCAACATTATGTACCTGAAAGGTTTATGGATTTGCCGGATATGGAACTGTGGGAGCAAAGCGCGGACTATTTTGGCGGCATCTCGCCGGAAGCCCGGTCAAGCCCGGAGCTGACAGCCTTTTTTGCCCCTTTGCTGCGGGCGGATTTGCAGGCGGTTACAAGCTACCGCCCCGGCCCGGCGGAATGGCTGACCTGGGCCCTGGACGCCCCGCTTACAGTCCTTGGCGGCGCGGAAGATATTGTGGATGAGGCCGATGCGGCAAACTGGCGGCGGCACGCTGCCGGGCGCTTCAACCGGCGGGTTTTGCCAGGGGGGCACTTTCATGTGCAACAAAACCCGGCCCAGTGTGAAAGGGTGTTGCTTGAAGGGCTTAAGCCTGAATTGGCCTAATAAAGCGACTGGAAGGGCTTGCCGCGCCAATAAAGGTCAAGCATGCCGTCAATGCATTGCGATTCCGCCTTTATGCACTGGTTCAGATCATCTTTTTCACCCATGCAGATGCTGTGGACAATGGGGCAGTAACTTACCTGGCTTATAAAATTGCCAAGATCGGGGGCGGAATCAACCTCCTGGCGGCCGGCTTCAAGAATTTGATAGGTATAATCCTTGGAACAGATGTCCAGGCGGCCTATGGGGGTTGTATGGTAGCAGCGTATTCTTGCAGCGGAAATTTCTTCAAAGCGCTGCCCCAGTTTTTCAGATTGCGGCACCGTGGCGCTGAAGGCATAAAGCGCCCTCATGCGGGCGTAGATTGATTTTTGTTCCATCTTGACCCCGGGTGAGAAAAAAGACAGCATGATGTATCCGGCGCAGCAAGCAAAGACAAGAAATGCAAGGAACAGGACGTTTCTTTTTCGCATGGCGTTTGGGGTGGGTTGGGGTTGATAGTTACAATGCACTTTAAGCCCAGATGTTTTTTTTGTCAAAAAGACAAATCAGGGAGATTTCATGTCTCAAAATAACGATACCGCGCCGCTTGAACCGTGTGAAGAAGGCAGCCCCCGCGTAAGCCGCCGCCGCGCCTTTTTGAACTGGCTTGATGAACGCAAGGGCCCGCTTTCCGCCTGGGCGCTGGGCATTTCTTTGCTTGTTCTGCTTGTTTGGCCGTACATGATCATAACAATTCAGCCCGGCCATGTGGGCGTGCTGTACAAACGCTTTTTGGGCGGCACGGTTATGGACGTGCGTTACGGCGAAGGCACGCACGTTGTGCTGCCGTGGGACACCATGCATATTTTTGACGCCCGCTTGCATGAAGAACTGTTTTCCTGCACGGTGCCCACCCAAAACGGCATGCTTATAAGCCTTGATGTCACGGCCTATTACCACCCGGTGGCGGATAAAACCCCGGTACTGCTTACCACGGTGGGCAAAGATTACCGTGAAAAGCTTGTTCTGCCTTCAATAGAATCGGCGGTGCGCGGCGTGGTAAGCGGGCATGACCTGGAAGATTTCTTTTCTGAACGTTCCAACCTTATTCAAGACCAAATACACGTCAACATGCTGCAAAGCATTGGCCGCCACCCGATTATAATTGACGGTTTTTTCATCCGCGCGGTAAAGCTGCCGCAAGATATTTCTTTGGCCATAAACGCCAAAATGATAGCCCGGCAAAATGTGCAGGAAGCCAAGGAACGCTACAAGGCCCGGTTTATAGAGGCCCAGTCCGTCAAAATGACGCAAGAAACGGTATCCGCCGGGCTTAGTGAAAGCTTTTTGCGCTGGCAAGGCATAGAGGCCACCAAAAAACTGGCGGAATCCGCCAATGCCAAAATTGTGGTTGTGGGCGGCAAAGACGGCCTGCCGCTTATCTTGAACGCGGAAGGCACGCCGGCCTCCGCTTCAACCCCGCCGCTGGCCCCAGCCGGAAAGCTTGAAGCGCCCACGGGCCAACAGGCGCCAATAAGCCAAAGCGCCCCGGATGCCCGCAAAATGGCAGAAACAGCGGAACAGCAGGCCTCTTTTGCGGAACGGGTAGCCCAGCAGGTGATCGATGCCGGGGCGTCCGGGCTGGATCATGTTTTTGGTTCCTCGCTTTCTAATAGCCGCTAACCGCTGAACGCGCTTGCCAGGCAAGCGATTTTAGAAGGCAAGCGTTTTGGCGGGCAAATATTTTCGACAGGCAACCGTTTTTAGCGGGGCAAATATTTTTAACAAAACCAGCATGTTTAACAGGCAAACACCTTGCCTGCCAAAACTCCAGGCATTCAAATGGAGGCTGTATGGGTCCAGCGCTGTTTTCCGTATACGTTGTTATCAGTTTGGTCATAGGCTTGTGGGGCCGGTCTTACCGTTTTGGTTTTTGGGGGTATTTTTTCGCCAGCCTGTTGCTTAGCCCGCTTGTGGGCACCTTGCTGGTAATCGCTTCCCGCCCCCTGCCCGCCGCGCCGCAAAGCAAAAAGAACCGGGATGGTGGTTCGTGCCGGCGCTAAAGCGTTTTTTGGCTAAATTGGGGCCGTGTTGCGCCCTTGCGCTGGCCATTATGCTTGTCGCCGCGCCTTGCCCGGCGGCCCAGCCCGACAGGCCAGCGCCGCTTGTCCCCAGGGCCGGGGCCAAGTTCCGCGTGGCCTATATTGAAACCGGGGAATACTGGAGCTATACGGAAATGTTTGAAAGCATAAGGGCCGGGCTGCGCCAGCGCCATTGGAGCGACCGGGTGGAATTTCCGCCCGAATTGCGCCTTAGCCTTGGCTGGGGTGAAGAAAACCGCAAGCGCTACCGGGAAAGGGTGGCCCAGCTGTTAAACCGCGATGATGTGGACATGGTGTTGTCCCTGGGCACTGAAGCAACCCTGGCGGTAATAGCGGAAAACAAAAAATCCATTCCCGTTGTGGCAACTTCCATTTCAAACCCCCTGGCTTCCGGCATAGTTACGTCCGCCACCAGTTCCGGCCGTTCCTACCTGACCACGTTTTTGAACCCCAGCGCCGGGCGGCAAATGTTCCAGCTGTTCCACGGCCTGACCGGGTTCAAAAAAATCGGCATAATGTACAACAACACCGTGGTGGGCAAAAGCTATTCCTTTTCCAATGACGCCATAGAAGCCGGGCGCGACCTGGGCTTTGCGGTTGCCGAATACAGCGGCCTTAGCGCCAATGAAACTGTGGATGATTGCCTTACGGGCATCAAGGCCCTGCATGAACAGGGCGCGGACGCCATTTTTATTTCAGACCTGAATTGCGTGGACTTGTCCGCGTCTGACCCTACCCCGCTTTATGATTACCTTGATGCCAACCATATTTTGACCTTTTCTTCCGCCGACCGGGAACAGGTGCGCAACTTCGCCATGATGGGCGTGCTGCATTTTGATACCGAACAGGTGGGCGATTTTCAGGCCGGGCAAATTATAAATATTTTTTCCGGTTATGCGCCGGGCGAACTTTCAATGCTGGCCCCCTACAGCTACCGCTTGCTGATAAATATTGACGTGGCGGAGCGCAACAACATCACCTTGCCGGTTGAAACACTAATTATAGCGGATGAAATTTTTTTGAAACAACTTCGCCTTAAAGGCAATGCCCCACAATGAAAAAATATTTACGTGAACATTTTTTTGTCTTGCTTGTAGCCCTGGTCTGCATGGTGGTAAGTCAGGGCTTTTTCGGCATGTTGCAATGGAGTTCATTTGAAAAGCGCTACCGCGATGTTCTGGTTTCTCCGCGTATGTTCATCAATTCCGCCGCCTGGGCGGATATTCAGGTAAACATATATTCCGGCAAAACCGTAACGCGTTTTCAGGGTTTTGACCGGGTTGCGCGCCGCGTGCTTGGTGAAGACGCAAGCGTTGCCGGTATTGGCCTGATGCGCCCGGACGGCCAGCTGGAACAGTGGGTAGGCAAGGTTGATGTGCGGGAAATTGTCCTGCCGGAAAAGTTCAAGAAAGAAGCTGTCAAGGGCAAGCCGGCAGTGGGGCAGGCCTCGGCAGCGGGGCAGGCCTCGGCAACGGAGCAGGCGAAAAAAATAGGCGCGCCGCCGGAAATGGCGCAAAGCGCGCGCATTTCACAAAACGGTTTGCTGTTTCTGGTTACCCCGCTGTATAACCCGGATATTTATGTCACGCTTGGGCTTTTGGACCCAAGCGACAAACTGGCCGGGTATTTTGCCATGGCTTTGGATGAAAGCGTTCTTTACACCGAACTTGGCAGCACCTTTGACAAAATACTGTTCCTGTTGGGAACGGGCACCCTGGCGGCCTTTATAATGTTCGCGCTGGCCTCTGCCTTCATAAAATATCGCGACAAGTACGGCAATATTGCCCGTATGCGCCTTATAATGCTTATTGTTTTGCCCCTGTTGCTGGTTCAGGGCCTTGGGGCGGCCTTTTTGCTTAAAACTGTAAATACCGTTTCAACCCAAGCAGTTATAAGCGCGGCGGAAGACAACCTGTACCACTTGCGCGACAAAATCATACAAGTGCGCGACATGGGCATAAACCTTTATGAAGTGCGCGGCATAGATAACGCCATGCGGGAAATTTTGCGCTTCAGCCCGGTTGTAAGTTCCATGACCCTTAGCAACCGGCAGGGGAACAGCCTTTTGCATGTGGAAAAGGAACATGTGGAAAAATCCCCCGCCCTTGGGCCGGAAAGCGTGTTGCTTACCTTTGCCGGACAGTACGGCGGCAAGCTGATTATAAGTTCCACCCTGGACTGGAGCGGCATGGCAAAATCTTTGCGCAGCAACGCGCTGGATGTGCTTTCCACCTTCATCATCTCCATTTTGCTGCTGATTGAAATAGTTTTCCTGCTGGCTGTGCTTCTGGATAACCAGGTGCCTTCCACCCCGGCCCGGCCGCTGGAAGTGGATGAAGCGGGCCGGGTGCTTGAAGGCGCTTTGGCAGGCACAGCGGGCCGGGCCAAGTCTGAAACAGGGCCTGAAGCCGGGCCTGAAGCCAGGCCTGAAACAGGGCCGGAAGCCGGGCCGGAAGTATGGCCTGAGGCAGCGCCGGGCAGCCTGGCCGCGCCACCCGTAACAGGCGCGGCAACTGAAGTGGAAGGCCTGAGCGAAGAAACCCGGCGGAACCGCCACGCCGCCCGGCAGCGCGGTTTGATGCGCGGGCTGGCCTTCTTTTTCCTTATGGCCATGGATATGAGCCTTTCCTTCATACCGTTGCGTATGGAAGATATCTTGCAGCAAGCGCCCGGCATGGCCGGTAAAGATTTGGACGTGCTGCTGGGCCTGCCGGTATCTTTTGAAATGGGCGGGGCCAGTCTTTCAATCCTTTTGGCCGGTTTTTGGATAATGCGCAAAAATTCCGTCCAGCCCATGCTGGTCGGGTTGCTGCTTACAGCGGCGGGGTACCTGGCTTCTTCCCTGGCTGTGAACATGGCGGGCTTTGTGGCTGCCCGCGCCCTGTGCGGCCTGGGTTACGGCTTTGCCCTTATGGCCTTGCAGAACGTGGTAATAGATTTTTCCGGCGGGCGGGAACAGGGCAGCCATTTGGCAAGCCTTTTTGCCGGGGTATACGCGGGCAGCTTGTGCGGCAGCGCCGCCGGGGCCATGCTGGCAGACCGTTTTGGTTATTCTTCCGTCTTTTTGGCGTCTTCCGCCATGCTGGGCGTGCTGGTGGTGTTTTGCCTGGCCTGGGCCAGACGCAACTGGAACGCGTCCAGAACGGTTGCCAACGCGCCTTGCGAACCCTGCATTGAAGGTGAACCCTGTGCGCCTTGTGCTGAAGACGCTGGCGGCGCAGGCGGGCCGGGCGGTTCCCAAAAGCTTTCCTGGCAGGGCATGCAGGACTTTTTCACAGACCGCAAGGTCTTGAGCGCGTTGATGTTCAGCCTGTTCCCCGGGGCCTTGATAACCGTTGGCATGGTCAACTTTTTCCTGCCGGTTTTCCTTAACCGCAGTGGGGTAAGCCAGTCGGACATAGGGCGCGTGTTTACGCTTTATTGCCTTATTTTTATTTGCTTCAGCCCCGTGCTGGGGCGCTGGGTTGAAGGCCTGCGCCGCAAGGCCGTGGCGGTTGCCCTTTCCGGGCTTTTGGGCGCGGTGTGCCTGTTGTCCTTCGCGTTGCCTTCTTCTGTTATTTCGCCTTTTACGGCCTCACTTTGCGCGGCGGTGTTCATGGGGCTGTTCCTGGCGGTTGGCCTTCCGGCGCAAAACTCCTTTATTTTGAACACCAAGGCCGCAAAAACGCTGGGTTCGGAACAGGCCATGAGCATTTATAATTCGGTGGAACGCCTTGGCCAGGTGCTGGGGCCTCTGCTTTTCGGGGCCGGTTTGCTAATGTTCCCGGCGGCGACTTTTTCCTTGATCAGCGGTGTGGCTTTCCTGGTTATTACGCTGGTCTTTTTGGTTTTGACGGGCAAGGAAGACTAGAATGGCGGAGATTTTGCTGAACAAAAGCGCGCTTGTGCACAATGCCGGGCTTATGGCCGCCAATGCCGCCCGCTGGGGGGTGAATGTGCTGCCGGTGCTGAAGGCGGTGCGCAGCCATCCGCTGGTGGTGAAAGCGCTTGAGGAAGCCGGCTTCACACGCCTTGGCTGCGCGGAACTTGCGGAAAGCCGAGATAGCCGTGATGGTGCGGCGCCTGCCAGCCGGGACGATGTCCTGATTGCCCTTGCCCCCCTGCGTGACGCCGGTACGGTGGTGCGGCGCTTCAGGCGCAGCGCCGTGGCAAGCATTGAAGGCATGCAAGCCTTGAACCGGGCGGCCCTTGAACAGGGCACGGAGCATGAAGCCATTTTGATGCTTGACCTGGGCGACGGGCGTGAAGGCGTGCCGCTGGAAGACCTTGAAAGCTTTCTGCAAGTTGCGGCCAGCCTTCCCGCCTTGCGTCTTCGCGGTGTGGGGTGCATTTTCGGCTGTCTTGGGGCCGGGTTTCCTTCCGCTGAAAATTGGAAAAAGCTGGCACAGGTCAAAAACATTTTCATACAGCGCGGAGAAAGCAACCCGGTAATAAGCGTTGGCGGTTCCATTTGCTGCGCCTGGCTGGAAGAAAGTGGCGCGGGCGTGGTGACGGAACTGCGCGCCGGAGACCCTTTCCTTTTGGGGGAAGATCTTTACCGCCAGGCGGAATTGCCGGGCGGCGCCTTCCGCAAGGATGTCTGCCTGTTTTCCGGCGAAGTGCTGGAGCTGGAATACAGAAATATTGTGCCGGGCGCCTTGCAGGCCGGTTACCATTATGTAGGGCCGGACGATATGCGTCTGCCGGTTTTGCCGGGGCGGCGGCGCAGGGCTTTGCTTGACCTTGGTTATTTCCACATACACCCTTGCGAGCTTGCCAGCCTTGTGCCGGGCGCGGTCATAACCGGCGTAAGCTCCGGCTACACGGTATTGGATATAACCGATTGCCCGGCGGACATTTCCGCCGCGTTGCGCGTGGGCAGCCGGGTTTTGTTCCGGGGCGGGTACTGGAGCCTTGCCAAGGGCTTCCGTTCACCCGGCGTAAAAATAACGGCATTATGTGACGATCACTGCAATGATATACTTCTTGGGGGGCTATAATGCGGCGCGGGCTGACTTTTTTTTACCTTGCCTTTATGCTTTTTTGCGTTGCCCCGCTGGCCCTTGGCGCGGACAAGACGCGGGTAATCTATGTTGAAGGCGGGGAATATCAAGATTATATCGATGTGTTCAAGGGCATGACCCGTGGCCTGTATTTGGCCGGTCTTATCAAAACAGACCCCAAGGGGGAAAGCGTTCCGGAAATATGGCGGGCGTTGGTGGAAGATTCCAGGCGGCCGGAAGCCCGTCTGGAGTTTTTGCCGGACGGCCTTTATTCCGCCAACTGGGATGACGCCGTGCGCGACAAAAACCGCGCCGCTGTCTACAAGCGCATGCATGAAAAAAAGGATGTCGGCCTTATCATAAGCATGGGCACCTGGGCCGGGGTGGACATGACAAGGGAAGAACATACAACCCCCATGATGATTTTAAGTTGCAGCGACCCCCTGGGGGCCGGCCTGATGAAAGACCGCCTTGATTCGGGCCGCGACAACGTGTTTGTAACGGTGGATCCGGGGCGTTGGGAACGGCAGCTGGTGTTTTTTCATAGCCTTTTCAAGTTCAAAAAACTGGGCATTGCCTATGAGGATACCCCGGACGGACGTTCTCAGGCCGGAATGGACGCCATTGAACAGGCGGCCAAGATTTTGGGCTTCCAACTGGTGCCCTGCACAGCCCAGTTTGATGTCCCGGAAGTGGAACTTGCCCACACCCGGCTGATGGCCTGCCATAAAGAACTGGCCCGCCGGGTGGATGCCATGTACCTTACCGTAAATACCGCCCTGCGGCCCGGCAGTATTGGCGAACTGGTGGAACCGCTGACCCTGGCCGGTGTGCCCACCTTCGCGCAGCTTTCCCCCACCGGCGTACAAGAGGGCATTTTGCTGGATATCGCGCAAGAAGACCTTACCGGGCATGGCCTGTTCGCGGCGCAAGTCTTGCAACGCATTCTGGATGGGGAAACCCCACGGCGCATCCCCAACTGGCTGAACGACAAAATAAGCATTTCCATGAACATGCAAACGGCCAGGCGCATTGGCTGGAAGCCGGAATTTCTGTTCATGTTTGCCGTTGATTCATTGTATCAGGCGAAAAGTGAATGGGATTATTGAACAACGCAGCAGGCAAGCCGGGCACACAGCCCGGTGAACAAGCGGGTGCACAGCCCGCCGGGCAAGCCGGCGCACGGGGAGAAGGACAAGCTGACGTGCAGGCCGATGGACAAACTGGCGTGCAGGGCGATGGACAAACTGACGCACGGGTTAGCGGGCAAGCGGGTGCGCAGCCCGCCAGCCCAAACGCTGAGCAAATTGCCGGGCGTATTGCGCAACAGCTTCTGAACCGCTTGCCCGGCGCACGCGCCTGGCTTCAGGCCAATGCGCATAAAACCCTGCTGGAAGCCGTGGGCAGGGGCGGCGCGGGTATGATTTCCCCAGACCTTGCCGCCGCGCTGCAAACAAAAACCGCCGCTTTGCTTGGGCCGGACGTTGCCCGCGCCTTGGCCCGCCGCCTTGCGAAAGACAATTCCGTGCTGGCGGCCAACCACCACGGCATCAATACGCACCCGGAATTTATGCAGGCCGCGCTGTTTTTCGCCCTGCCGGAACTTTTCCCCAACGGGCCGCAGGGCCCCGCACAAATAGCCGGGCAGGCCGCCGGACAAATAGCCGGGCAGACTGCCGGACAGGCCTCCGCTGTTCCCGTGCTGGCCTGTTCATCTGTTTCCATGCGCAGCTATTCCTTCCCGCGCGGACTTCTGCTGGGCAGGCCGGGGGGCGGCTACCCGTGGATGCGCCTGCCGCTTTTCCCGGCGACGTTTTCTGATGTTTGCGTGGGTTCCGCCCCCGCCCTTACCCGTGAACATTGCCGCGCCGCCGTGCGCAACTGGGCCAAACTGGACTTGCGCCCCCAGGAATTTGCAGCGGCCCGCCAAATAGTGCAAGAGCATATTGAAACAGATGCGGTGCTGAACTGCACGCGTTTTTCAGACCAGGCCACCCTGATAAACGCCTCGTTATGGCAGGCCTGCCTGAGCGGCTCGGGCAAACCGGGCGAACTGGGCGGACTGGGAGAACCGGGCGGGCCGGGAGGCGCGGGCAAGCCGGGCGAACCGGCGGGACTGGTAAAACCGGGCGCGCAGCGGGGCGTGGGCGGACTTGGGGAACAGGCGGGACATGGTGAAGCGGGCGGACTGACGGGACTGGTAAAACCCGGCGGACAAACCTGGCAGGGCAGACAGGCCCCGCCTCTGGTCTTTCTTGACCTTGAGGACGTGGCGGTTGAACTTTTGAAGCTGGAACTTGCAAGGCCGGCGTCCCTCTTTTGGCATATCCTGTGCCGCCCGAAAACGCGGCAGGCCGTATACCACGCCATGGTGGGCATACCCGGCTGTTGGAACCCGCAAGAGGCCCGTCTGGCGGAAGACTCAGAGGTCAAGGGCGGCGGGACAACCTTCTTTTGGCATATGGACGCCAAAGGCCGCCGCCACGCGCTGCGGCCCAAAGATTCCAGCCTGAATTGCCTGCATGGGGGGGAGCGGGATTTCCCAATGGAAAGCGCCGCCCTTCTGGAAGGGTTGAGCAGCGGCAGCTTGCGCCCCGGCCTGTTCTGTTCCTACCTGGTCTTGCTGGCGCACGGCATGGCCTTTCAGGGCGGCATATATATGGTGGACTACCTGCCCGCCATGCTGGGCCGGCTACACGCTTGCTTCGATTCAGGGAATAAAGGCGGTAACGCCGGCTGCGCGGACAATGGCCTGCCCGGCGCAAGGCCGGATGCCCTGGCCAAAGCGCCATCAACCCTGCCGCCCGCAAACACCTCACGCGCGAATGCCCCGGCTTCAACCACGCCGTCCGCAACTGGCCCGGCTTCAACCACCTCGTCCGTGACTGGCCCGGCCACGGCTGTACCGCTCGCAACTGGCTTGATTTCAATTGGCCCGGCCGCGACCACGCCGCAAAGTCCGTATTCAGAAAATTCGCTGTTGCCGGGCTTGCTGCCAGACGCGCTATTGCCTGACTTGTCATCGGATGCGTTGCTACATAACGTGCCATCAGACGCGCAATCGCTGGCCTTGTCGCCAGACGAGCTATTACCGGACACGCTGCCGCCAGCGCTGCCGCCAGACGCGCAATCGCCGAACGTGCCGCCGGACGCGCTATCGCCAGCCGCGCCTCCAGCCGCGCCGCTCCAAAATATTCCCCCAAAAAATCTCCCCCCGCTGTCAGCCGGACAGGCAGAACTCGGTTCCGTATTCATGCCCTTCTGCCAGTATATTGATGACGAGGCGCACCCGGCAGGCCTGCTGGAACTGCTGCCCCAGGCAAACCGCCTGCCGGGCCTGCTGAAGCAATTCGCGGCCTTGCGCGTAAAAGACGCGGCCCCGGCCAGCCTTGCCGCCTGGTACACAGAATGCGTCCCCCCTGAAGAACGCCTTCAAGATTGGCCCAACGGCGTGCGCGAACTGCGCCGCCAAAGCGTGTCCCTGCCCCTGCCCCTGCCCATGAATGAATAAATGCCAGGCATTTTGATATGTTCAAAGCATTTTGTCATTGAAACTATCTATCCGGATGAAACGCTCTGGCGTTGTGAAGCGCAGCGCAACACCCGCGAGATTGTCGCAAGCGGCTTTGCCCGCCGTTAAGCGACAATCGCAAAGCGAAATGTCATAGTGCTGAAGCAAGACCGTTGTGCAACGGCCTTTTTGCCCTTTTACTGCATCGTGCCCATGTTCCGTAGTCCCGCGCGAAGGTCATATATGCTTGAATATACTCCCTCCGCGCAGAACTACGGGATAGGGGCATTCCTTGTAAAAGAACAAAAATTCTCATTGTGCAACGGCCCCATCTTGAAGCGCGTAACCACCGGAAGCCTATAGCAAAAAGGGCCTGCCATTTCTGGCAAGCCCTTTTATTTCAAGCCGTTTCGGCTTCTATTTTTCTGGAGCGGGAAACGGGATTCGAACCCGCAACTTCAAGCTTGGGAAGCTTGCGCTCTACCGTTGAACTATTCCCGCGAAGTCTGCGCGGAAAAGTTGGGACTTTGCCGCGCAGGGGTTATCAATAAGCCAGCTTGCCGGGCGCGTCAAGAATATTTTTGCTTGCCGGGCGCTTTGCTTCAAGCCGGGCAAAATTCCTTCAGCACATCAAGGGCCGCGTCAAAATCATACTGCGTTATGTGGCGTTCAAGCTGGCGCAGCTTTACTGACGGCAAGGCGGACAGCGCGTTTCTATTTTCATCCAGCACGGATATTACGTCCGCGTTGCTGTCTTCAAGCATGCCCTTTATTTTAAGCAGCAGGGTCTTGAGTTCCGGCGAAATTACAGCCTGGCAGGCTGCCGGGGCCTGGGCCGGGGCTTCCACCGCTTCGGACGGGAAGACCTGGTTCAGCAGGCGGCCAAGGGCGTCCAGCTCGATGCGCACATTTTCCGCCAGGGTTTCCGCTTCCTGCGGGCCGTTTTCCGCCGGGCTGTGCCCGCCCAGCAGGGCTTCAAGCCGCGCGCTGTACTGGTTCAGCAGGGGCACGCCCAGCGTGGCGGCCAGGCCCTTCAGGGTATGGGCCATGCGGGTAGCTTCCGGCAGCTGGTTCTGGCGCATGGCCTCCAGCAGGCGTTCCGCGTCGCCCAGGTGATTTTCTTTGAACTGCTTCAGCATGGTGCCGTAAAGCTTGCGGTTGCCGCCAAGGCGTTGCAGGGCCGCATCCACTTCCAGCCCGGGCAGGTCTGGCAGGGCGTAATCTTTGTTGCTTGCGGCCTTTGCCGCTGCCGGGCTAGCCGCGCCGGACGTGACCGGGATAGCCGCGCCGGCGGATTTTGCTTCCGGGCTGCCGGGGTAAGCGCCGGGCGTGGAATTGGCCGGGCTGCCGGGTTGAATTTCTGGCCGGGGCAGGGTATTTGCCTTGCCGCTTCCGTTTTGCGCGTCAGGCTCCGCCGGCTGGGCCAGCGGCGTGGCGGAAGGCACAATGCGCGGTTCTTGCGGCGCGGGTTTGGGGGCCGTTTGTCCTGTGGGCGTGGTAGGTCTGGGGGACTCCGCTACAGGCTTCAGGTTTATCCAGCGTTGCAGGGTCTGGTAAAGGTTTTCCACCCCCACGGGCTTGGAAATATGGTCATTCATGCCCGCGGCCAGACAGTTGTCGCGTTCGCTTACCATGGCGTGCGCGGTCATGGCGATGATGGGTATTTTGTGGTAGCGCGGCATTTTGCGGATTTCCCGCGTGGCTTCATAGCCATCCATTACCGGCATTTGCAAGTCCATAAGCACGGCGTCAAATTCAATGTTGGTTTCTTTAAGGATAGAAAGGGCTTCAGCCCCGTTATCCGCCACCACAACATTCACGCCAACATCTTCAAGCAATTCAATGGCAATTTGCTGGTTTACCTGGTTATCTTCCGCCAGCAACACATACGCGCCGGAAAGCACCCAGGACGCCGCATCGCCCATGTTGATCGGATCCGGGGTGGGTATATTGTTTTCTTCAATAATATCAACAATTGTATCAAATATTTGTGATGGGTTAAGCGGCTTGTGCATGACAGCGCGTATGCCGCTGCCCGCCAGTTCAGACCCAAGGTCGTTACGGGCAAAGGCGGTTATAAGCACCATGGCGGGCGGGGTAATCAAATCCATCTGGCCCACATGGCGGGCGGCCTGCACCCCGTCAATGCCCGGCATGCGCCAGTCAAGCAGCAGCAGCCGGTAGGGCGCGCCTTCTTCTTCCGCGCGGCGCAGTTCCTTGAAGGCTTCTTCCGCGTTGGCAACGGTATGCGGGCTGAAGGAAAAGGCTGCCAGCATGTCGTGCAGCACTATGCGGGCCGATTCATTGTCGTCCACCACCAGCACCTTAAGCCCGGTGAGCGGGGGCGGGGTTTGCTGCATGTTAAGCCCGGCGCCTTCACGCACCTTTATGGAAAAGGATACGCGCGTGCCCACGTTTACCGTGCTGCGTATGGCAATGCTGCCGCCGTGGGCCTGAATAAGGTGGCGGGTAATAGCCAGGCCAAGCCCGGTGCCGCCGTAACGGCGGGTAATGGAACTGTCGGCCTGCGTAAAGGGCCTGAAAAGGTTGTCCACCTGTTCTTGCGTCATACCTATGCCGGTATCTTGCACCACAAAGTTCAGGGTGATGCGGCCTTCGGCGTCTGGCGGCGAAGCTGTGCAACTGACCAGAATTTCGCCTTTTTCTGTAAACTTCACGGCGTTTGTAAGCAGGTTGGTCAAAATTTGCCCCAGGCGCAAGGGGTCGCCAACCAGTTGCTGGCGCGGCGCTTCCGCAATGGCGAACAGCACTTCCAGGCCCTTTTCATCAGCCTTTTGGGAAATAAGGGTGCCTACGTTGTTGAACACTTCATCCAGTTGGAAGGGGATATGTTCAATGGTCATTTTGCCGGCTTCAATCTTGGAAAAGTCCAAAATGTCGTTGATAATGCCCAAAAGCGAGGTGCCGGCGGTGTGTATTTTGCTTACATAGCTGTGCTGGCGGGGGGTGAGTTCCGTCTTCAGGGCCAGGTAGGCCATGCCTATGATGGCGTTCATGGGGGTGCGGATTTCATGGCTCATATTGGCAAGAAATTCGCCCTTGATCTGGTTGGCGGAATCCGCATCCTGCTTGGCAAGCACCAGTTCCTGGTTGCGCACTTCAAGCGCCCCGGCCATTTCATCAAAGGTTTTGGCCAGTTCACCCAGTTCACCCCTAAGGCCGGGCAAAGAGCTTCTGGCCTGCAAATCGCCGGAACCAAGGCGGCGGGCGCAGGCAATAAGGCTGTTTACCGGGCTTATCATGGTGGCGCGGCCTATAAGCACAATAATTACCCCGCCTATGATCACGGCAAGGCTAAGGTAAAGGACATGGTTGCGAATATTCGCATAGGCGTCGGCATAGGCGTAGCGGCTTTCTATAGCCAGCACGGCTATGCTGAACATTGTGCCGTCGTCTTTGTTGCGCACCTTGTTGTAGGCCACAATAAGTTCTTCCGGCGTGCCGGAATGCAGGGTGACAATGCCAAGATTGTCCGGCGCGCTGCCAAGGGCGGACCATAATTCCGCCGGAACCTTGTCGCCCTGAAGCACGGGGCCATCGGCCGGCATTGCGCCGGTTACGGTGCCCTGGGCGTCCAGCAGCAACACGCGGGAATGGGGCAACAGGCTGTCCAGGCGGATGTTGGCGGTGCCGGTGTTGGTTGAAATGCCCGCCACCAGAACGGTTTTTACCCTGTCGGCATAATCTTCAACCGGGTAGGCCATATAAATGGTGGGGACCTTGGTGACCGGTTCCTCCATGTATGTGCTTATGGAAAGGGTTTTATTGGCAAGGGCGTTGACAATGTAAGGCGCGTCTATGACTGTGGTGCCTATTTTTTCCGGGTGCACGGCGGACGCCACAATGCCTGTGCCGTCTGTAAGAAAGAAATCTGTGAACAGCCCCTTGTTGATGTGGATAAGGCTGTTGAAAAGCATGGCGGTTTCAGTATCGCGGTTAAACACTTCCTCCAGCACGGTAAGGTTTTGCAATAAAGATTTGACCGTAATGTTGATCATGTTTTGCTGGTTGCCGATAGAGCGCACCAGGTCAAGGGCGCGGTTGCGCGCCAGGGCAAGTTCGGATTTTGTGCGGTCAAGCTCGTACACAGCCGCCATAATGGCCGCTGGTATAAGGGCCATCAAGATGATGAAGAGCATGGTGCGCTGTATATAACCCAGCAGAAATTTTTTCATGAGTTTACCTGCACGCTGAAATGCTTTGCTGGAGCATTTGTATTTTAAAAGTCTGGCACTTGCGTGGCAGCCGTTTACGCGGCCGCATGTGGCTTTGCGCGGCGCCCCAAGGACAAGCGTTTTGGGCTTGAACCATGCTATAAATGACAGCCTGCAACCATTAACATATAAGTTCAAATAAATCTAAGTAAAAATAACAGGCGGGCAATTTAACCCAGGCGGCCGGCTTCCGCCGCTTTAATGGCCGCATCCAGCACGCCGTTGACAAAAACGTGTGAATTGTCGTCGCCAAATTCGCGTGAAAGTTCAATGCCTTCATTTATAACCACCCGGTGCGGGGTGTCTGTGTTGCCGGCCAGTTCATAAACGCAAAGGCGCAAAATGGTAAGTTCAACCCGGCCAATGCGGTCAATGCGCCAGTTTTCTGAAAGGCTTTGAATTATGTTATCAAGTTCGGCCTGTTTGCGCCATACCCCTTCAACCAGGTTCCAGGCAAAGCCGGAAGGCATGGGCGGTTCCGCCGGAATTTCCGGCTGGGGGGCGCTTTTTTTGCGGCTGCGGGTTTTGGCGGTGGCTTCTTCCTGAACCGGGAGCGGGGGCGTATCCGGGGTTTGTTCCGGGTAGGCGGCAAAAAACCGCATAAGCCCGCGGCGGGAATCTATAGAGCTGAAAAACAGGGCATAAAGAATTTGAAAGGCCTTTATGCGTTCAGCGCGGCGCGAAGGCGCGGCTTTGGCTGAAAGCGAAGCTTCGGGATTGTTCATTTAAAGTTAGTGCCCAAGATTAAAGGAAATTATAAAAAATTTTTGCCTTGCGTGCGAATAAGGCAAAAACAGCAATTTTTCTTGAATTTTTATAACTCATATTTGCTTTAAAGCCAATAAAAAAATGGGACGGCAAATGCCGCCCCATTCAGCTTTACAGAATTTTCAACGCTTTTCCGCCGAGTTTGCCTAGTATGAATGTTCCGAGTCCAAATCTTCCCGGGTGACCTTGCCATAAAAGATTTTATGCACCCAAAACTGGTAAACCAGCACAACCGGCACAAAACATACCGTAACCCCAAGCATCAGCTTCAGGGTAAGCTGGGAAGACGCCGCGTTGTGTATGGTAATGCTCCATGCCGGGTCAAGGCTTGAAGGCAACAGGGCCGGGTACATGCCCAGCACCCCGAAAAAGGTTACGGACAGAATAAAACACGCGCTGCACAGCCAGGCCCCCAGCAGGGAACCATTGGCCAGCATGCCGCGCGTAATGAACAGCATGGCTACGGCCAGCACCGGGAAAATAAGCAGGGGCGGCGTTTCCAGCATATTGGTGAACAGCGGGGTATAGAACGCTGTGGCGGCCAAAAAGGCCACGGCCCCGGCCAGCAGGTAAAACCAGGTGATTTTGGCGGTGCGCACGGCCTTGTCATGCAGGGCCCCGCCGGATTTTATGCCCAGCCACAGGGCCCCGTGGTAGGCGAACATAAGCAGGAAGAACAGCCCGCCCAACAGGCCATAGATGTTCAGCAGCTTCAGGATATTGCCGTGGTAAACCCCGTCTCCGTCAATTGGTATGCCCATGAAAATATTGGCAAAGGCCACGCCAAGCAGCAGGGCGGGCACAAAACTGCCCAGAAACTGGAAGGCGTCCCACACCTTCCGCCATGTTGCGGATTGCGCCTTGTTGCGAAATTCAAAGGAAACCGCCCGCAGAATAAGCGCGAACAGCAAAATGAGCAGCGGGGCGTAAAGCGCGCTGAACATCACGGCATAGGCCCGGGGAAAGGCCGCGAAGGTTACGCCCCCGGCGGTGATAAGCCACACTTCATTGCCATCCCAAAATGGCCCGGCCGCGTTGAATATGGTGCGTTTTTCCTCTTCCGTGGCGGCTATTTTGGGCAGCAGTATGCCCATGCCAAGGTCAAAGCCGTCCAGTATGAAATACATGGCCCAAAGCAGGCCCCAGAGTACAAACCAGGTTGTTTCAAGCATTTTCGGCCTCCTTTAACTTTGCGCGGTTGGGGCGGCTTGGGGTGTTACAGGCGTTGCCGGGCCTTTGCGGGCGTATTTTACCAGCAGGTAAATATCCAGCGCGCCCAGTATGGTATAAACCGCGATGAAGGCGATAAGCGAAATCATCACCGAAGACCCCGGCACCGGGGAAACAGCGTCCGCCGTGCGCATCAGGCGGTAGACTATCCAGGGTTGCCGGCCCACTTCCGCCAAGGTCCACCCGGCCATAATCGCCAGATAGGGCAAGGGTATGGCAAGGGTAAGGATGCGGGCGAAAAGCTTTTTTTCACCCAGCCGTTCACGCCACACAAAGGCCAGCAGGGCCAGAATGGGGAACAGCGTGCCCAGCCCCACCATAAGACGGAAGGAAAGGAAGCTTATAAGAACCGGCGGGCGTTCATTTTGCGGAAATTCGTTCAGCCCCTTCACTTCCGCGTTCACATCGCTGTAGGCCAAAAAGCTTAATGCGCCGGGCACGGGCAGGGCCTGCACCAGGTTTTTGCCGTTTTTTTCATCCGGGAAGGTCAAAAGGTAGATGGGGGCGCTGGTCTGCGTTTCCCAGTGCGATTCCATGGCCGCCAGCTTTTCCGGCTGGGTGCGGGCCATGATGTTGCCATGGTGGTGCCCCTGCACGGCCACCAGAACAGACATGACCAGCGTGAACAGGGCGGCTATCTTTACCGAGCGGGTAAAGAAGGCCTGTTCATTCTTGCGCACAAGGTGCCAGGCGGAAATGCCCAGCACAAAAAAGCCCCCCAGCATCCAGGCCGCGAAAATGGTGTGGAAGTACTGCCCCCAGGCAAAGGGGTTGGTTAAAACAGCCCAAAAATCGGCCAGTTGGGGTTTGCCGTTCACCATGGCGTAACCGACCGGGTTCTGCATCCAGCCGTTTGCCAAAATAATCCACACGGCAGAAAGGTTGCCCGCAATGGCAACAGCCCAAATGGCAAACAGGTGCACCTTTTTGCTTACCTTGTTCCAACCGAAATGCCATACCGCGATAAAAGTGGATTCCAGAAAAAACGCCACGGTGGCCTCAATAGCCAACAGCGGGCCGAAAACATCGCCCACATATTCCGAATAGCGTGACCAGTTGGTGCCGAACTGAAATTCCAAAGTAATGCCGGTTACCACGCCAAGGGCGAAGTTAAGCAGGAATAGCTTGCCCCAAAATTTTGCCATGCGCTTGTATTCTTCATTCCCGGTGCGCACATATATGGTTTCCATAACCGCAAGCAGCACGGAAAGGCCAAGGGTAAGCGGCACAAAAATGAAGTGGAAAAACACCGCCACAGCGAACTGGAGCCGTGAGAGTAATACAACATCCATAGTTCAGCCCCTTTTTAAAAATTGAAAAACCTTACTTTTTCCTTGCCATTGCCCGGTTTGCCTATTAACCGGCGCTGCAAGCTTATTTGTAACTATTATCAATAAAGGAAAAAATTGCAATAATTTTTTTGGATTTGCAGGTAAGAAGCCGCGAATTTTAAGGAAAAAAAGAAAAAGAAAATTAGACTGCTATTAGTGGGCTAATCTGAGGCTGACAGAGCCGGGCAATAAAACTGCTATACCATGTCACGTTCCCTGGCATAGCGTTCCGCTATTTTGTCCAGCATTTCACCGGGGCGCACCTGCAAAGCCAGGGCGATTCGTATCAACATTTCTATTGACGGATAGCGTTTTCCGCTTTCCAACATGGATATATACGGGGTGGATACGTCCATTCTGTCGGCAAGCTGGTCTTGCGACAGGCCCGCCGCCTGCCGAAATTCCCTGATTGCGACGCTGACGCCAACGAGTTTTTTACGAGGTTGTTTCATTTGGTATTTATAACTATTATAAATAAGGAATAGTTATTGGTTTTCATGGTACTGACGCGCCGGAACTAGCCCAGCCTTTCGCTAAGGCAGCAAGGATGCTTGTCAACAAGGCAAAACCATCCGGCAGAGCTTTATCTTTGCCGGATGGTTTACATAAGCGCATCAATAGAAAGGCGCATCGCGCCGGCGGCATTCATTGCCGCCGTAAAGCGCCGGAGCGGGCGTGCCTTTGCAAACCACGGCTTTGCGGGGTTTGTCATCAATCTGAGGCGCATCGCGCCGTGCCTTACAGCGGGCAAATCAGTTTGGGCAGGGCCTTTTCCAGGGCCGCGCCCATGCGCAGGATGGCCTCTTCTTCAAAGGGGCGGCCCATAATCTGCATGCCTACCGGCAGGGAGCTTTCCGCCCCAAGGCCTACCGGCAGGGCCAGCCCGGGCAGCCCGGCCAGGTTCAGGTTAAGGGTAAGAATGTCCATTTTATAGGCGGCCAGCACATTGCCTTCAAACGTGCCCGGCTTCCAGGCTGTTATGGGGCAGGCCGGGGCCAGCAGGGCGTCGCATTCGGTCAGGGCCGCAAGGTATTCATCGCGGATAATGCGGCGCACTTTGGCGGCCTTGGTGTAGTAGGCATCGTAATATCCGGCGGAAAGGGCGTAGGTGCCCAGCAGGATGCGG
Source organism: Desulfovibrionaceae bacterium (assembly GCA_031552315.1). Lineage (GTDB taxonomy): Bacteria > Desulfobacterota > Desulfovibrionia > Desulfovibrionales > Desulfovibrionaceae > JAVBMP01. The sequence continues at coordinate 65,458 of JAVBMP010000002.1, forward strand.
CGCTTGACCTCTTCACCGAAGCCTTGTGAACGCGAGGCCACGTAGGTATCGATCAAGTCTTTTTCATCGCCCAGGCGCAGACCGTAGCGCAGGCCGTCTATGCGGGCCAGGTTGGTGGAGGCTTCGGCAGAGGCCAGTATGTAATACACCGCCACCCCGTGGCTAAGGTGCGGCAAAGAGACTTTTTTGATTGTGGCGCCCAGTTCCTGAGCCGTTTTTACCGCTTTGCGGCAGGCATCTTCCACTTCGGCGGAAAGGCCGTTTTCTCCGCCGTTGGCAAGCCAGTATTCTTCCGGCAGGCCAAGGGTAACGCCCTTGAGGTCGCGGCAGTTTTCCAGCCCGGCCAAGCCAGGTACGGGAAGTTGGGCGCTGGTTGCGTCTTTTGGGTCATACCCGGCAATGGTTTTGAAAATGGCGGCGCAGTCTTCCACATTGCGGGCCATTGCGCCCACCTGGTCAAAGGAACTGGCATAGGCCACAGCGCCGTAGCGGGAAACCCGGCCATAGGTGGGTTTGAAGCCCACGCAGCCGCAAAGCCCGGCGGGCTGGCGTATGGAACCGCCAGTGTCGGAACCCAGCGAGCCAAAG
>JAVBMP010000015.1:0-9357 GCA_031552315.1 Desulfovibrionaceae bacterium
TCATTAAATTTGGCAGTACTGTTCAATCCACCAAACATATCTACGCGTCTGGTCATGCCCAGATAAATGACAAAAATTGACAGGAATACAATTGCCGGCAATAAAATCAGGTTAATTTTTTTATTCAACAAGTTCACAGGCACCACCCACATTTACAAATTCATGTTCATGGTTTTGGAATAAGCTATAAATATAATGACATAATCATAACAATTGCGCAATAAGCCCCTGCAAGGCGGCTTGCATTTTGTAAACGCCTCTGTTCCGGCCAGGCTGCAGGCCGGAACAGAGGCGTTTACGCACGCGCAAAATATGGGGTTTCCAAAGGGGGTCACCCCCCTTTGGCCGCCGGAGGCAATTCTTAACCAAGGCCATTGCACAATGGCCTCTAATCTCAAACCGCTTTAAGGGACGACTATTTAAGGGCTTTGCTGTTCAAACGCCCTGCTGTGGCCAACTTTGGGGTGACCACGGCGAGGCCGTTGCACAATGGACTTTTTGCCCTTTTACTGCGTCGTGCTTCATCCCGCGCGAAGGTCATATATGCTTGAATATACTCCCTCCGCACGGAACTCGCACTCCTTGTAAAAGAACAAAAATTCTCATTGTGCAACGGCCTCACGGCAGGGCGTTGAGCGTGAATGTTTATAAGATGAAGTTTATCTGGACGTTACTGTAAAATATCCATAAGGATTTCCAGTACAAAAAAGCTTATTGCGCCCACTGTGGCGGAAGCGGGGATGGTAAGCACCCAGGCTATTACAAGGTGCCCGGCTATGCCCCAGCGCACGGCGGAAAGGCGCTGGGTGGAACCCACGCCGAAAATGCAGGACGTAATGGTGTGCGTGGTGCTTATGGGCGCGCCCACAAGCGAGGCGCAGCCTATTACAACCGCCGCGGATGTTTCTGCCGCGAAGCCGTGCACCGGTTCCATTTTGAACACCTTGTGGCCCATGGTCTTTACTATCTTCCAGCCGCCCATGGATGTGCCGGCGGCCATGGCCAGGGCGCAGAGTATTTTTACCCAAAAGGGCACGGTTACCGTATCTATTTCCCCAAAAATGAACAGGGCCAGGGCGATTATGCCCATGGTTTTTTGCGCGTCGTTAAGCCCGTGCCCCAGGGCCATAAACCCGGCGGAAACTATTTGCGACTTGCGGAAAATACGGTTTACAAGCTGGCGGTTTACCTTGAAAAAGATAAGCCCTATCAGGCTCATCATTAAAAAGCCCACCAAAAATCCGCCCACCGGGGAAATTATCAGGGGCAGGATGATTTTTTTGAAAATGGAGGCAAGGTTAAGCGAACTTGGCCCGGCATGGGCCAGCGCCGCCCCCATAAGCCCGCCGATAAGGGCGTGGGATGATGACGAGGGTATGCCGAAATACCATGTTATGGAATTCCAGCTTATCGCCCCCAAAAGGGCGGCCAGCACAAGTATGTGGCTGCCTTCAACAACTTCTGTCACAACCACCCCGCTTCCCAGGGTGTGGGCAACCTCTGTGCCAAGCATGGCCCCCAAAAGGTTAAGCCCGGCGGCCATAAGCACTGCGGCGCGCGGGGTAAGCACCTTGGTGGAAACAACGGTCGCTATGGCGTTGGCGCAATCATGCGCCCCGTTGGTAAAGTCAAAGGCCAGGGCCGCGACTATGATAAGCACCAGAAGAAGGGATACCTCAAACATTTTTCAGAACCGCTTCTTCAATAGTTTCCGCCAGCAGCACTATTTGATTATAAAGCATTTCCGCCCGGTCGTAGGCGCGGCTCCATTTGAGTATGGTGACAATTTCATCCGGCGTGGGGTCTTTAACGTCATAAAGTTCGCCAATGCCCATGCTGAGCAGCATTTCACATTCATTGCACAGCACGCGGAAGGCTTTGGTTTTGTGGCTGTCGCGCTTTTGTGAAAGGCCCAGCAGCATTTCATTGGTAAGCTTTGAAAGTTCATTCAGGCAGCGGGCCAGTTGAAGCATGGGGAAGCGTATGCGGGTAAATTCAAACACATACAACCGGTTGGCCAGGTTGTAATAAAGGTCAATGGCGTCTTCCTGGGCCTTGTTTATGTGCAGAATATCTTCACGGTCTATGGGGGTGATGAAGGTTTGGGAAAGGTGTTTGGAAATCGTAAGGTGCAGGGTGTCGGCCTCTGCTTCCAGCAAAGAAATTTCCCGGTGCGGCCTGTCAACAATGGTGTGGTTGTCAAGTATCAGCGTCAACCCGTTGGCCACTCTGCACAAAATGGCGTTTTGCTGCAACATCAATTCAAAAAACGGCGCCCCTTTGGGGAGCAATGCTTTCAACATAACTTCAGACTCCGGTGGCAGTTAAAAAAACGGGGTACCAATGAATATATAAGTGTTTCCGGCAGAAGATATAAAACAGGTAAAACCTGTTCACAAGTCTTTTTTTGTGACATTTCCGTTACAGGGACGCAACCTCTTTAAAAGCATGAAGTTAGAAGTTTTACAAAAAAAGCGGCCCGTTTTGCTGCAAACGGGCCGCTGCATGACGCCTTGTATGACACGAAGAGGGAAAGGCGCCCGCTAAAATCTTATACTAAAACCTGTTGAAGGCGTTGCCTGCCCTAGAGTGGTTTACGCTTGAAATAGTCGCTTACCGGCGAGCAAAGCTCGCCTACGACTATTCCGCGGCAAGGATTTGAAGACAAATCCTTGCTGAGCAATTCACTCATTTCAATCGTAAATTGCTCTAGTTGGCGGAATAGGCTTCCACAATCTTGATGGCGTCTTCAAGAATGGCCTTGCCGGGCAGGCCCTTCTTTTCCATCTTTTCCGCCCACTTGTCCCACAGGGGGCGGAACTGGGCGCGCATGGCCTTCATATCCGCGTCGCTCATAAGGATCATTTCATGGCCCTTGTCGGCGGAAGCCTGGTTGAAGCGCACATCCACGCTGGCCTCTACGTTACCCTTCATAATAAGGCCCTGTATGGCCGGTTCCATCAGGCGCAGGGCGTTTTGCTCTTCCGGGGTAAGCGCGTCCCACACAACCTTTTTGTTGGCAAGAAAGTGCGAGGCGGCCGGGCATATGCCTATAAGGGTATGATATTTTGCAACTTCCGTCAGGCGGGTGGAACTTACAACGCCCCAGGCGCAGGCCACGCCGTCTACCACGCCCTTGTCAAGCGAGGTGTACATATCCGGAATTTCCAGAATAAGGGTGGAAGCGCCAAGCGCGGCCAGGGCTTCGGCCAGTTGCGGGTTTTGGCAGCCGATGGTTTTGCCCTTCAGGTCGGCCAGGCTGCGTATGGGCGTGCGGGTGTGCAGGTCGGAACGCATGTGCACCTGGGTGGAAATGCGCACGGCGGCCGGGTCTATTTCCTTTTCAAATTGCGGGTACTTGGCGAAAAGGTCGCGCAGGGCCGCGTTTGAGGTGGCCTGATTGGGAAAAAGGCCGGGCAAAGAGAAAAGGTCAAGCATTTCAAACACGCCGGGTGTGGCGGCGGGCCAAATCAGGTTATAGGGTGTCATGCCGGAAATGACCGCCTGGTAGCCGTCTTTCATGCCCACCAGAGTATAGGACGGGTGCACGCGCACGTCAAACTTGCCGTTGGAGGCTACATTCAGCACTTCCGCCGGTTTTATGGAAAAATAGACGGTGGTGGGGTGTTCCATCGGGGCCCAGCCGCTGTTGTTTATGCGTATTTTACGTTCGGCCGCTGTTGCCGTAAGGGCAAGGGCCAGCATAAGCAGCAGGACGCAGCATAAAGCGGTTGCAAATTTTTTCATTAACATACGAAATCTCCTTATAATTACAGTTAGATAATGCCTGGTAAGAACAGTGCCAGTTGGGGGAATACGGTCAAAATGACCAGCAGAACTATGAACACGCCCCAGAAGGGAATAGTGCCGGCGAATATGGTAAACATGGGCACTTCCGGCGCGACGTTCCGCAAGGCGAAAACGCTCATGCCTATGGGCGGGGTGATCTGGCCCAGTTCCGCCAGTATTACCACTATGACGCCGAACCATATGGGGTCAAAACCAAGGTTGATTACTGTGGGGTACAAAATCGGCAGGGTAAGAATGATCACCGGCAGGGCGTTCATCACGCAGCCCAGCAACAGGTAGATAATCATAATGACAATCAGTATGCCGTAACGCCCTATGGGCAGGGCGGCCACGCCGGAAGCCAGCAATGACGGCAGCATAGTAACGGCTATGTACTGCGTGAAGGCCGTGGCGTAGATAAAAATGAAGAAGATGGAAGCGGTAAGCCGTATGCCTTCAAAGGCCGATTCCGCAATATTTTTTGCGGAAAGGCGGCGCAGGCCCAGCCCAATGGCCAGGCTGGCGGTTACGCCAATGGCCCCGGCTTCCGTTGGGGTAAAAAATCCGAACCAGATGCCGCCAAGCACTATGGTCAAAATTGCCAGCACATGCCAGCTTTTCAGCACGCTGGCAAAGCGCTCGCCCCAGCCGGAACGTTCACCCGCCGGGCCAAGGGCCGGGTTAAGGCGGCAGCGTATGCTTATAAGGCCTATAAGCATTGCGGTTACAAGCAGGCCCGGCAACAGCCCGGCCATAAACAGCTTGCCTATGGATTGTTCTGTAATAAGGCCGTAAACAATAAAGCCCATGCTTGGCGGAATAAGTATGCCCAAGGTGCCGCCCACGGCCACGCAGCCGGTGGAAAGCTTGGTGTCATAATTATACTTTTTCATTTCCGGCAGGGCTATGGAACCCATGGTGACCACGCCGGAAAGGCTGTCGCCCACCACAGCGGCAAAAATGGAACAGGCCCCGATGGTGGCGGAAGCCAAACCGCCCTTGAAGTGCCCCAGCCACTTGTAAGCCACGTCAAAAATATCCCGGCTGAAGTTGCAGGCGCTTACCACAACGCCCATGAAGATGAACAGCGGGGCAACGCTCCAGCTGTAGCTGGAAGCCACGGTCTTGCTTACCATGCCCAGCAGGGAAAGCCCGGCTTCCGCCCCGGTAAGGTGCGACATGCCCATAAGGCAGGCCAGCACCATGGCCGCGCCAATGGGCAGGCCAAGAAATATGGTGGAAAAAAGTATGGCCAAAGAAATCAGCCCGGTTGTACTATCTTCAAGGTACACCGGGGCATAGTCGGGGAACACGCCCAAAAAGACCAGGGCGGAAGCGGCAGCAAGCAGAATAACCAGGGCGCACCAATGCGTAACGCCCTTTTTCATATTCATGAACTGAAAAACGCGCTTCAAAAGGTTGTTGAAGGCCGCCAGGGAAAAAAGCAGCATGGCGGCGGAAACTGTGTACATGAACGGCCCCAGGGGTATAGCCATCATGCCGGTATTGGAATTGCGGGCCTGTAAAAAGCTGGCCTGTTCAAAGCATTGCCATGATAAAACAAGTATAAGCAGCACATAAAGCCAGCCCATAGCCACGGCAAGGGTTGCGCGCCCGGCCGGAGAAAAACGGTCTGTAAAAATATCAACGCGAATATGTTCATCTTTTACTTCAGAATACGGCATGCCGCAAAACAAGGCGAACACCAGGCCCACGCTTACCATTTCCAACGTGCCTTTTAAGGGCACGCCCAGGGCGTTTCGCCCGATTACGTCTATGGTTGTAAGCACGGCCATAACCAGCAGGCTTGCCCCGCCAAGGGCGGCAAAGGCCTTGCCAAGGGGCATAAGCGCCTTTTCAAAGCTGTTTATAAAAGAAGGGTATTGCATAATGTTTCCTTTTTATCCGCCTTGCAGGCGGGACATGCCCGGCGGCGCTGGCGCAATGGCCGTTGCCGCGGCCCTGCAAGGCGGTTTGCAAAATGACTACAATCCCTTGCCGGTGAAGAACGTATCTTCATCCACCAAAACAGGTTCCCCTTTGGTGTTCAGGCGAATGCGGCAGTTGTGCACCGGGGTAACGGCTTCTTCCTGGTATTTTGTCACCTGCGGGCACCAGCTGTATGGGTAGCGGTGCGCGCGGAAGACCTTTCCGGCCGGGTTGATAAATTCCCATACAATTTCGCAATCCGGCGTCACTTCAAGGATGCGCCCGTTTATAAATTCCGTGATCAGGGTGTTGCCATTGGGCAGACGGTCGGCGCTGGAGCAATAGGGGCTGAACATCAGGTTGGTTATGCTTAGCGCTTCCACGTTGTTATTGAAGTTGAAGGACGGGTCGTTGAAGGCCCAGACCATTTTCATGCTGACCGGGTCAATTTCAATCACGCGGGAATAGCCGCGCGTGGCGTTGCAATAGCCGTTGGACGCGCAGGGGGTGGGCTTGCCAAGCCCGGCCTGGCCGCCGTTGTCATAAATAAGGATATTGCCCGCGCCGGGCAGGCCCTTTTGGATCATGTGCACGTGGTGCTGGCCCACAATTTGCCCAATATCTTGCAATTCTTTGGAATATTCAAAGTCCGGCCCCAAGCGCCATACTATGTCGCCGGTTTTTTTGTCTATTATGAAAGAGGTGTTCAAGATGCGGATGTCGGAAATAATGTTGTCCGGGTGGAAGCGTTCATCGCCAGCGTCATACCATTTGTTCGGGCCAAGCCAGTTTACGTTGTTGCAGTAGGTGGTTTTTACGTAACCGGCCTTTTCAAATTCCGGGGCGAAACGGTGGTGCACGGCCTTGCCGATTGGCTCTATGCCAAGCTGATCCCAGTGGTCAAAAAGGCTCCATGACCACAGGCAATTGCCGTTTTCATCAATTTCCATCAGTTTGGAATCGGCTATCTTCAGGTTGGAAAATTCCGGCAAGGAACGGGTAATTGTGGAATTTACAAGGCTTTTGCCCTTCAGCTTCGGTTCCTGCCCCGGCACAAAGTAGCCGCTGGGGCTGCCTTCACGCTGATAGTCGTGGTGCTGGCGGGCGCTCATTACTGTTTCACCGCTTTCCAGGTTGGCAATGGCCTCCCCATTGGTGAAGCGCCACACCACATTGCCGTCCCAATCCATTTGGGCCAGGTCAAGGCAATCCAGCCAGTAACCCGGCATAAAGCCGGTGGTGCCCAGTATGTGACCGCCCGGAAGCAGCTTGTTGTCAAACGCGCCGAACATGCCTTCCCACTTGTGCGCCACGTTGCCGTTCATATCATACAGCGCCGCGCCCCTGGCGGTATCGGTATCATTTATGGAAGGTATAATGGTAAGGCCATTCCAGCATTTTTCAGGGTTATAGCGAACAACGCCGGTTACGGAAATGCGGTTGTACATTGTTACTCCTTCATTATCATTCAGATGGTTGCATGGCATTATCAGTTTGCGATGCTTATAGAAAAGCAATACTTGTGCCAAAAATAACAAGCTGTAATTCAAGCATGTTACGCTGCGGCGGCGCATATTGATGTTTCAATATTGAAACATCAGCCTGCCCGGCTCAATAATTTAGGCAAGCAGCACGCGCTATGCGTAACAAAAATGCATCAGTACGATACATAAATGAAACAAATAATGTGTTACCCGGCGTAACAAAAGAAATTTTTATTGCCGCCTGATTGCCGCCTGGCTGTAACAACCCCATGCAGGCATGCCTGCCGCAAATGCGGCCAGGCCAATGCGCAAAATTTCACTTGCTTTTTTTGCGGCCACGTATTAACTGTTTAGTTAATATTTTTATGATGGAAATGCACACTAAACCATACAAGAGGTCACACATGAAAACAGCCAAAAAAATCGCTCTGCTAGGTTTTGACTGCGCCCTTACCAGCCTGGTGCGCAGGCACATTGATGAAGGCATTTGCCCCAACTTCAAAAAAGTGTTTGAAAACGGCACCGTGGCGGAAAACTGCCTGGTGCCCTTCCCCACCATTACCCCGCCAAACTGGACAAGCATGGTTACCGGCGCGTGGCCCGGCACCAACAACGTCACCGACTTCTGGCGGCACATTCCCGGCACCACGCCGGAAGGGGCCAACGCGCACAGCGCCTTTAACTGGGACTATGTTCAGGCGGAATCTTTTTGGGAAGCGGCGGAAAAAGCCGGCAAAAAATCTGTCATTCTTAACTTCCCCATGTCATACAATTCTCACAAAAAGCTGAAAAACGGCACGGTTGTCGGCGGCTGCGCCCTTACAGTGGGCGTGTACATGGACAACATGGTAAGTTCCGCCCTGAAGGGCATTGAACGCACGCCGGAACTGGGCACCCAGTACGCTTTTTGTGAAGACACCATGGTAAGCACCCAAACCCTGCCCGCCAACGCGGTAAAGGTTTCCTTCGCGGAAAAGCCCAAGTGGACAAATGTTGACAAAATGGGCGATGACCCGCTTGAAGTAAGCTATAAAATGCCCTTCATCAAAAGCGTGTTCAATAAAGGCATAACTTATGCCGAATGGCACATTCTGGTGCGCAACCTGGGCGGCAAGGGCTATGACACCGTAACCCTTTCACCCACCAAAGACTTTAACGACGCCTTTTTCACCATTAAAAAGGGTGAATGGTCCAAGCCCTTCCTGGCTGAATGCCCAGTAGAAAGCGGCGGCACAAAAACCGTAAAATTCATGAGCAAGCTGATTGAACTGGATGAAGAGGCCGAAGCCTTCCGCCTGTACTTCACCGCCGGCCTGAACATAGACGGCGACCTGTGGTGCTACCCGCAAGAAAAGGCCAAACTGCTGAACAAGGGCAACAACGTTTCCACCAACAACACCGGCGTTGGCAACCTTACCGTGGGCTGGTACGACCTTGACACCTGGCTGGAACAGGTGGGCATTCACTACGACTGGATGGGCGATTCCATTGAAGCCCTCCTGGGCAACCCGGCGGATTGGGACATCTTTTTCTCGCACGCCCACCCCACGGACTACATCTACCACGTACTGATGACGGAACTGGACCCGGTAACCTGCTCCAGCGAAGCCATGCACAAAAAAGCCTGGGAACTGCACCGGGAACTGTACCGCCACGCCGACCGCTACCTGGGCCGCCTGTTGAAGCTGTTTGACGATGAAACCCTGATTGTGCTTATTTCCGACCACGGCGCAACCCCGGACGGCCCCCCGGTGGATATGGCCAAAGTGCTGGGTGAAGCCGGCCTGCTGGTGAAAAAAGAAGTTGAACTGCCGGCCTGGATGGCCAACATTCCGGAAAACGTGCGCAATGACTTCTGTAAAATGGTGGAACGCATGGATACCTCAAAATCCAGAGCCATTCCGCAGCGCATCTGCTACGTCTACGTAAACCTGAAAGGCCGTGACCCGGAAGGCATTGTGGAACCGGAAGACTATGAAAAGGTGCAGCGGGAAATTATTGAGGCCATGATGGCCTACCGCCACCCCAAAACCGGCAAGTGCCCCTTCATTATGGCCCTGCCCAAGCGGGAAGCCGCCCTGCTGGGCCTGTGGGGCGACCAGGTGGGCGACGTGGTTTACGCCGTGTGGCCGGAATATTCCATGCAGCACGGCCC
>JAVBMP010000079.1:0-16444 GCA_031552315.1 Desulfovibrionaceae bacterium
AGAATTTTTGTTCTTTTACAAGGAGTGCCCCTATCCCGTAGTTCCGTGCGGAGGGAGTATATTCAAGCATATATGACCTTCGCGCGGCCCCTGAAAAAATGGGGCACGACGCAGTAAAAGGGCAAAAAGGCCATTGTGCAACGGCCTCAAAGGGCAATTCACTTCCGGCGCGGGGGGCTTTCTTTCGTTGGAAGAAGCTGTAAGAGGCACGGAAAAAACAACGCTGAACAGCGTCAGGTGGGAAGACAATTTCAGCGGTGACGCGTAACGAAATTCCATCAAGTCTTGCAAAGCTTTTTCCAAGGGCAGTCCGGGCAATCTGTGCCTACGCGGGCCTGTATTTCACAAATGGCCTCACGCATGGTTTGAAAGATATTTTCCTGCCCCACCAGGTCTATAACCCCGGTGCGCAGCAGCACAGCATAAGCTTTTTCATTCAAACCGTTAAAAGAAAGCCCAACCCCGCGCTGCCGCAGCCACACTACAAGCAGGCGCAGGGTTTCTTCACCGGAGGCGTCTATTTCATTTATGCCGGTGCACAGCAAGTGGATGTGGCGCAATTCCGGCGTGGTTTGCACAAGGTGCATCACATGGTCTTCAAGCACACTGCTGTTTATATAAAAAAGTGATTTTTGAAAACGCAACACGGCAATATGCCGGCAAACATTTTCACTGCCAAGCGTGGCGTCTTGCATGCTGTTGTTGGCGTACCCAAGGCGGGTGACCCCCGGGTTCATGGAACGGTACACCAGCACCACCAAAGAAAGCCCAACGCCCACCATAAGCCCATAGTGCAACTGGGGGGCGGAAGCCAGCGTCGCCACAAAGGTAATTACACCCACCGCGCCGTCATACCACTGGGCCAGCCATTCTTGCCGAAAAACCGACATATGCACCTGGTTTAGCATGGCGCTTAGCACAATGGCGGCCAGCACGGCTTGCGGCAAATGGTACAGCAACGGGGTAAAAAAAAGCAAAACCAGAATGGTTATTACCCCTGCAAACACTGAAGAAAGGCCGGTTTTCCCGCCAGATGCGATGTTCATGGCCGAAGAGGTGAAGGAACCGGCCACCGGGGCCGTCTGGCTGAACCCGGCTGAAAGGTTGGCCAGGCCCTGGGCCACAAGTTCCTGGTTCGGGTCAACCCGTTCCCTGTTGGCCCGCGCCGCTGTTTTGGCTATAGAAATACTGCTGGCTATGCCTATAAAAGCGATAGACAGGGCAAAAGGCATAAGCTGCCATATAACCGTGGGGTCAAAAGACGGCAGCACCAATGAAGGCAGGCCGGAAGGCACCGCGCCCATTACAGCCCCCCCGCGGCTGAACACAAGCGGAGTGGTTATGCCTTCCTGCCTTACGCGCAAACGCCAGCCGTCATCCTGTTGCTGATTTCCCGCGCTATTTTCCGGGCTTTTTTCCGGGATTTTTTCCGCGCCTTTTTCCCCTGCTGTTTCCCCCATTTCCGTGGTAACAAAATATATCTGTTCGCCTTCCTGTACCCGCGTAAAGTGAATTGAGCGCAAGCGCGTACGCGCCACAGACATTTCCATTTTCAGCTGACGCGCGTTTATATCAAGCTGGTCAGCTGAAAATTTCAATTCCAGGCGCAGGTCGGCCTTGTCGTAACCCACTTTGTCAAGGCGGCGCTTTACGTCTTGCCGTTCATCATTAACCCGGCGCAATTCACCGTTTTTGAAAGCCAGTTCGCTTATAAGGCTTTGCGCTTCCCGGCTTTTAACCTGGGCCGGGGCAACCTCTTGCAGCTGTTCATAACCGGTCAGCCAGGAAAGAAAGGTAGTAAGCGCCACAGCGCAAAGCACGGCCGGCAGGCGGCGTGAAAGGCGCGGTAAAATGTAAATTACCGCCAGGGTCAGCAAGGCCATAAGCAGGGTGGGCCAATGCAGGTCTTGCGTGGCGGCTATTATTACCTGATAAAAGGTCTCCAGCTGGTATTCACCGGCTTCAACAGTGACGCCGAATATTTTGGCAAGCTGGGAAAGGGCGATAAGAATGACGGCGGCATTGGTAAAACCGCTTATAACCGGCTGGGAAAGAAAGCTTACCAAAAAACCAAGACGCAACAGGCCCAGACCAAACTGCACCAGGCCAACCATGAAGGAAAGCGTAATGGCATAGGCAATGTAACCGGGGGTGCCGGTGGCGGCCAAAGGTTCCAGCGCGGCAGCGGTCATCATGCCCACAAGGGCCACCATGCCGTTGCACATAAGGCGGCTTGAACCGAACAGCCCCCCTATAACCGTTGGCAGCAAGGCGGCGTAAAGGCCGCAATAGGCAGGCAGCCCGGCCAGCTGCGCATTGGCCATTGATTGCGGAATAAGCACCAGGCCAATACTTACCCCGGCCCAAATATCCGCCCGCAGCAACCGGGAATTGTAACCGGCCAGCCAGGTTAAAAAGGGGAAAATTTTATGCCAGTTCACAGCACTCATCCGCAGCCTCAAAAAAACTCGAATTTATATTCAAGGCCATTGTACCATGGCCTACAGCTTAATGACAAACCCCGCAAGGCCAGGGTTTGTAAAGGCATGCCCGCTCCGGCGCTTTACGGCGGCAATGAATGCCGCCTACGCCTGCGCGGCGGGCAGTTGACAAAGAGGACTTTGTCAACTGCCTGTAGGCCATTGTACCATGGCCTACAGGCAGTGTAGTCACGAGGTGCCTATTCGCCATGCAAAAACATAGAACTATATAAAAAATAAATTCGCTTGCAGACTATATGGTCTTTCCAATAAGGGCAAGGACAAATAGGCTTTAACGCTTAAAACAAGCACGCAAAGCCCGTTTGCAACCATTCCGCGCCAAGGAATGCCCGTAACCAGCCTATTCCGGCTTCCAAAAACGCAAGCGCAAGGCATTACTTACTACAGAAACGGAACTTAAGGCCATGGCGGCCCCGGCCAGCATGGGCGAAAGGGTTGGCCCGCCCCAAATATGCAGCACCCCGGCGGCCACGGGTATACCCAGCGCGTTGTAGGCAAAGGCCCAAAAAAGATTTTGCCGTATGTTGCGCAAGGTGGCGCGGCTTAATTTAAGGGCCGTCAAAAGCGGGGCCAGGCCGCTGCGCATAAGCACAATATCCCCGGCTTCCGCGCTTATGTCTATGCCGTTGTTCATTACAAAGCCTACATCGGCGCGGGCCAGGGCCGGGGCATCGTTAATGCCGTCACCTATCATGCCCACGCACAGGCCCTGTTGTTGCAGTTCCACCACCTTTCTTTCCTTGTCGCCCGGCAACAGCCCGGCGAGCACTTCATCCAGAGGCAGGGGGGGCGAGCCGGGCAGGCCCCGCGCAATGGCGTTGGCGGTGTTCAGGTTGTCGCCGCTAAGCATGATCAGGCGCAGGCCCTGCTTTTTAAGTTCCGCCAGCACGGCGGCGCTTTCTGGCCGCAGGGCATCGGCCACGGCAAACACGGCAACCGGCTTGCCGCGCACGGTAAGCGTAAGGGTTGTTTTGCCCTGCGCGGTAAAGCCGTTCACCGCTTCTTCCAGCTCATGCAAAATGGCCAGGCTTTGGCCGGCAAGCTCTTGCCGCGCCAGTTCAAAGCTGCCCAGGCTGGCCTCCATGGGGCCTTCACCTGTAAGCACGGTGCCTTTAAGGCCCTTGCCGGCCAAATTTTCAAAGGAAGTGGTGGCCCGCAGCGCAAGGCCTTCTTCCGCCGCTGCTTCCAGAATGGCCCGGGCGAGGGGATGTTCTGAAATACTTTCCAAAGAGGCGGCAAAGCGCAGAAAATCTTTTTTATCCCGCCCCGCGCCGGAAGAAAGGGGCAGAATATCCGTAAGCTTTGGGCTGCCCTGGGTAAGGGTGCCGGTTTTATCCAGCAGCATTACATCCAGCCGGGCGGCGGCCTCCAGCGCGGTGCCGCTTTTGATAAGGCAACCCAGCTGCGCCCCGCGCCCCGTGCCCACCATAATGGACGTTGGCGTTGCCAGCCCCATGGCGCAAGGGCAGGCAATAACCATTACCGTTACAAAAATGCGCACGGCAAAGGCAAATTCCGCGCCGGAAACAAGCCAGCCCAGGGCGGCAAAAAGCGCAATAACCATGACCACCGGCACAAAATACAGGCTTACCTTGTCCGCCAGGGCGGCAATGGGGGCCTTGCTGCCCTGCGCTTCACGCACCAGGCGCACAATGCGGGCCAGGGCCGTATCTGCCCCCACCTTTTCCACGCGCAGCACCAGCATGCCCTGAAGGTTTATTGAACCGCCCACCAATGGGGAACCCACGCCCTTTTCAACTGCCAGGCTTTCCCCGCTAAGCATGGATTCATCCACCATGGAAGCGCCTTCCGCCACCACGCCGTCTGTGGCGACCCGTTCTCCGGGGCGCACCAGAACGTGGTCACCAACCCGCAGTTCCGCTACCGGCACAAGCTTTTTTTCGCCTTCCGGGGTGCTGTCCAGCAGCATGGTGGCCTCTGCCGGGGCCAGATCAAGCAGAAGTTTTATGGCTTCCGATGTGCGCGCGCTGGAACGCAGTTCCAAAAATTTGCCAAGGGAAATCAGGGCTATAAGCATAGCGGCGGATTCATAATACAAATCCATGGCCCGATGCATGGCAAGGGCGTGGGCCGCTTCCGGGGCCAAAGCGCCCGTGCCGCCGTGAAGGGCCAAGAAAATTTCTATGGTGCCCCAAAGGCTGTACAAAAAAGCCGCGCCGGTGCCCATGGCAACCAGAGAATCCATATTCGGGACGCGGCGGAAGAGGGCCGGAAGCCCGGAAAAATAGAAACGCCGCCCCACAAAAAGCACGGGCAGGCAAAGGACAAGTTGCGCAAGGGCAAAATTAAGAGGATGCGCATGCGGAGAAAGAATTGCCGGAAGCGGCAGACCAAGCATTTCACCCATGGAAAGGGTGACAAGCGGAATGGCAAACACAAAGGCCAGCACAAGTTCACGCCGCCGGGCGGCCAGTTCCGCCTGGCGGCGGCGGTTGTTTTCTTCCCACAGTTCACCAGCGCTGTTCAGGTCTTCAGCCGCGCTTTCCAAAGGTTCCGCGCTGAAGCCCAGCCGGGCGATTGTCTGTATTATTTCCGCCCGCAGGGCTTCAACATCCTGAACTTCATCTTCAAGAATGATGGTAGCCTGGGCGCTGCCAAGGCTTACCACGGCGCTTTTTACGCCCTGCATGCCGCCCACCACCCGTTCAATGCGGGCGGAACAGGCCGCGCAGTGCATGCCGCCTATAAGAAATTCCAGCCTTTTGCCATTTGCCATAACACCCCCTGAACAACCTTCAACCTATCCTGAGGTCATTGCACAATGGCCTTTTTGCTCTTTTGCATCGTGCTTCGTTCCGTGCGGAGCGAAGTGTATCAAAACATACATAAGCTTCGCGCGGGACGAGCCTGACGCAGGCGGTGGGCAAAAAGACCAGTAATCAGATTAATGAGGATTTTTGTTCACCGGCAAGGAAGGCAAGTTCCGTGCGGAGCGAAGTGTATCAAGACATACACAAGCTTCGCGCGGGACGAGCCTGACGCAGGCGGTGGGCAAAAAGACCATTAATCAGATTAATGAGGATTTTTGTTCACCGGCAAGGAAGGCAAGTTCCGTGCGGAGCGAAGTGTATCAAGACATACATAAGCTTCGCGCGGGACGAGCCTGACGCAGGCGGTGGGCAAAAAGACCATTAATCAATTGGCTTCAAAGCCTATGCCGCGCACTGCGGCGCAAGCCTCTTTGCGCAAGGCTTCCACATTCGCCCCGTCAACCGGGGTAATGCGGGCCTCGCCGGGGTTAAGGCTTACCTGCGCGGAACTTACGGCAGACAGGGCCTTCAGGGCCTTTTCAACGCTGGCGCTGCAATGACCGCAGCTCATCCCGGTAATTTTGATGACTATTTCACTCATTGGCAGTTCTCCTTTTATTTTTGTGTCCGCAACCTTCGGCAGTGCCGTCAGGCGGGCGGATTTTTTGCTGAACCCGATTCAAAAAACCGGCAGTCCTAAAGCCCAGAGGCCCGGAAGCCCGCCCAGAAGCCATGAAGCCCGGAAGCCCGCCCGGAAAACCGCCCGGAAAACCAGAGGCCAGAGGCCAAAAACCGCCTTGTAACGGCGGTATCAGCCGGTTATGCGGGCAAAGGCGTTATGGTCGTGTATGGATTCAAAGCTGCGCACCTCCACCGTGAAGTGATCAATGTGCTGATGGCCGCGCAGCTGGGCGGCCACGTTGCGCACCACATCTTCCACAAAACAGGGGTTGGCGAAGGAGCTTTCCGTCACATACTTTTCATCATTGCGCTTCAGCACCGGGTAAACCGGGGATGAGCCGGATTTTTCTGCAATTTCAATAAGTTCTTCCAGCCAGACAAAGCCGGACATCCGCACTATTATGCGCACCAGGGCGCGCTGGCTGTGCGCCCCTTCCGCGCTTATGGCCTTGGAACAGGGGCAGACGGTCATAACCGGCACGTCAACGCTTACCTCAAGGTCCGGCTTTGGGCCTTCAAGCTCGCTTTTTATGACGCAGGCGTAGCCTATAAGGCCGGGGCTTCGGCTTACCGGGGCCTCTTTGCGCATAAAATAGGTAAACTTGAAGTTGGCGTAAGCCTTTCTGGCCTCCAGCCGGTTTTTTATATCCGCCAGCAGGTTTTTTATGGTTTTGTAGCTGAGTTCCTCATTCCAGTTTTCCAACGCTTCAGAAAAGCGGCTCATGTGCGTGCCCTTGAAGGACGCGGGCAGGTCAACCCCAAGGTCTACCAGCGCAACGGTATGTTGCAGGCCCTGGCTGCGGTCGCTTACCACTATGGGCAGCTTTATTTCGCTTACGCCAACGCGGTCTATGGGCAAGGGCACGGATGCCGGGCTGTTTTGCACATCTTGCATAATATATCCTGTTTAACCCTATCGGGGATTAAGTCAAGTGAATGGGAAATGTTTTTGCGCCAGGCAGTGACTACACTGCCTAATTTACAGCATTTCCAAGAATTACAACACAACGAGCAATTTTGTTCTTTTAGGCAGTGTCGTCACGAGCGTAAATTTTGTTCTCTGGCAAGGAAGAAAGGCTTTTTATGAAAGGCCCTGGCCTGTGGTAGCCAGATTAAGCTTGCCATACTTCACCCCGCGCAGGGCGATAAGCTTTTGCGAAAGCTCGCGCAGCCTGGCCCCCTGCCCTTTAAGCACCAGCACTTCAAGGCAATTGTTGTGGTCAAGGTGCACATGCAGGCTGGTCATTATAAGGTCGTGGTAATCGTGCTGCATTTCAGTAAGGCGCTGGGAAAGGTCGCTTACGTGGTGGTCATAGACCAGGGTAAGGGTGCCGGCGTTTTCCTTGCCGTCTTCTTCCCATTCCGTTTCCACAAGGCGGGCGCGAATAAGGTCGCGTATGGCCTCTGAACGGGTTTGGTAGCCGTCTGCCTCAAGCCGGGCATCAAATTTTTCCAGCAGGGAGTTGTCCAAAGAAACGCCAAAGCGTGTTATGTTGCTCATTTTCTTCTCACTTCACGAATACTTACGCTTACCAGAGATTTTTGCACATGCAGGGGTTCCACTTTGGCGGAATACACGCATTCTGAAGTCCAGCCGCGGGCTTCAAGCTGTTCTTCAAAAAAGGCGTAGACGTTGCGGTTGGGTTCCGCCAGCCAGGCCCGCCCGCCCCGATCATTATTGCCACGGTCATTGCCGCCCCGGCCATTGTCACCGGGCGCGAGGGCGTATTCCAAAAAGTTCAGTACCGGTTCCACAAAACGGCGTTCATACATGATGTCGCCGCCCCAAATAAAGGAGAACGCGCCCGCCTTTATGGCCGGGGCGCGCCAGTCGGCCACAAACCACAAAGGCTGCGGCACCTTGTTCAGCCAGGCGTTGTATTGGGCGTATTCCAGGGCTTCCGGCTCATAATCCATGGCCAGCACTTTGGCCCCCAGGCTTTGCCCCACCAGCGCGGTAAGGCCAAGGCCGCAGCCCAGGTCAAGGCAGGGTTGGCCTTGCAGGGCGTGGCGCTGCGTAAGCAGCCAGTCTGAAAGGGCTATGCTGGCGGGCCATATCTCCACCCAGTAGGGCAGGCGTTCATCAGCCAGGAATTTTTCTTCCGTCATGCCTTCCCACAGGGCTTCAAGGTCTGCCGGGCGGGCGAAAAACCATTCCCTTCCGGCAGCCTTCAGGCGAATTTGCGCGGAACCCCGCTTGAATTGCGCGGAATTTTCCACCGGGGCCAGCCCGTTGCCAGCCCGATCAGCCATATCTGGCGAATCAGCCAATTCAGCCAATTCAGCCAGTTCAGGAAAGGCGGTTGCGGAAGTCTTCATAACCAAAGCTTTTAACCAGCTTGAATTGTTGTTCACCCCCATGCCCCAGGGTGATTTTCGCAATGGAAGGCAGGGCCAGGCCATTGAAGGTGTTGGTTTTCACCATGCTGTAAATCGCCATATCCATAAGCGTGACGCGGTCGCCGGCTTTAAGCGGCGCGTTGAAGGAATATTCACCTATAACATCGCCCGCAAGGCAAGAATGCCCGGCCAGGCGGCAAGTCCAGCCCTTTTCACCCGGCTGCCCCGCGCCCAGAACTTCCGGCCGGTAGGGCATTTCCAGCACGTCCGGCATGTGGGCGGCGGCGGAAGCGTCCAAAATAACAATGGGCATGTCGGCCTGAACAACGTCCAGCACCGTGGCCACCAGCACGCCGCTGTACAGGGCCACGGCCTCGCCCGGTTCAAGGTACACCTGAAGGCCGTATTTTTTGCTAATACGCTCCACACAGCAGCACAGGCGGTCAATATCGTAATCTGGCCGGGTAATGTGGTGCCCGCCGCCAAAGTTCAGCCATTTTATCTGGCGGAAAAAGCGGGAGAAGTTCTTTTCCACCACATCCAAAGTACGCTCAAGGGAATCAGAATTTTGCTCACACAGGGTGTGGAAATGCAGGCCGGAAATGCCTTCCGGCAGCTTGCCGCCGGGCAGTTCATTGAACGCGGCCAGGCGTATGCCCAGGCGGGAACCGGGGGAACAGGGGTCATAAATGGGCACCGCGCCCTCGGAATGTTCCGGGTTCAACCGCAGGCCAAATTCAATTGGCCGCCCGGCCTTTTCCGCCGCCTGCCTGAACAGCGGGGCCAGCTTTTCATACTGCCAGAATGAATTGAACAGGGCGTGGTCAACCAGGCCGCCCAGGGTTTGGGCGTCCTGTTCGCTGTACGCGGCGGCAAAGCAGTGCACTTCCTTGCCGCTGTTTCCGGTATTGTTGGCAAACTCTTCCCGGCCAAGGCGGGCCTCATGCGGGGAACTGGCGCACACCCCGTCCAGCGTGCCGCTGATTAGCGGGAACACGCTGAACATGGCAAAGCCCTTCAGGGCCAGCAAAATTTTTGCCCCGCTGCGTTCCTTTACCTGTTGCAGAATTTGCAAATTGTGCGCAAGGCGGGCTTCATCCACAACAAAACAGGGGGTTGGGGCTTCGGCAAGGGGCAATTCTTCCCACGGTTTGTACATTTTTGGGCTTTCCTTTTACTTGTTGAGCTTGACTGCAAGTTCTGTTAAACTTATTTCTTGACCAACGTCAACACTTTTACCCGCGAATACACTCACATGCCCGATTTTGTTCACTTACACTGCCATACGGAATACAGCCTGCTTGACGGGGCCATCCGCCTGAAAGAACTGTGCGGCCGCGCCAAAGACCTTGGCCTGCCCGCCGCCGCCATAACCGACCACGGCAACATGTACGGGGCCATAAACTTCTACCTGGCCGCCAAAAGCCACGGCATAAAGCCGATTATCGGCTGCGAGGTCTACGTTACCCCGGACCATACAGACCGCGTGACAGATGCCGCCAAAATACGCAACCACCTGGTTTTGCTGGCGGCGGATGATATTGGCTACCACAACCTTATCAAGCTGGTTTCTCAGGCCGCCCTGCACGGCTTTTATTATTCCCCCCGCGTGGATAAAAAGCTGCTTATGCAGCATTCTGAAGGGGTTATCGCCCTTTCCGCATGCCTTGGCGGTGATATTCCGCAAGCCATTTTGAAAGGCGATATGGATGAAGCCCTGCGCGTTACCGAAGAATACAAGCGGATTTACCCCGACCGTTTTTACCTTGAAGTGCAGGAAAACGGCCTGGCGGAACAGCGCCGCGTGAATGAAAAACTGCTGGAAATTGCGGAAAAGGCCCGCCTGCCCTTGGTAGCCACCAATGACTGCCATTATTTGAACGCGGATGATGTGGAAGCGCATGATATCCTGCTGTGCATCCAAACTCAGGCCAAGGTTACGGATGAAAAGCGCATGCGCTTTGAAACGCGCGACCTTTACTACAAAACCCCGGAACAGATGGAAAGGGAATTTGCCTGGGCCCCCAACGCGGTTGCCAACACAGCGGTAATTGCGGTTGACCGCTGCAAAGACTACAATTTTGATTTTAAAACCAGCCACTTCCCCGTATACGCCCTGCCGGAAGGTATGACGCTGGATGAAGAATTCCGCCGCCTGGCGCGGGAAGGGCTGGAGGAACGCTTCCAAAAATCCACCACCCCGCTGAATGAAGAAGAATACCGGGCCAGGCTGGAACTGGAACTGGACGTTATATGCAAAATGGGCTACCCCGGCTATTTCCTTATAGTACAGGACTTTATTAACTGGGGCAAAAACAACGGCGTGCCGGTGGGGCCGGGGCGCGGTTCCGCCGCCGGTTCCCTTGTGGCCTGGGCCTTGCGCATTACCAACCTGGACCCTATCCCCTACAACCTGCTTTTTGAACGCTTTTTGAACCCGGAACGCGTCAGCCTGCCGGATATTGACGTGGATTTTTGTGAACGCAACCGCCACAAGGTGCTGAAGTATGTGACGGAACGCTACGGGGCGGATTCCGTAGCCCAAATAACCACTTTCGGCACCATGAAGGCCAAGGCCGTGGTGCGCGATGTGGGCCGGGCCATGGGCATGACCTTTCAGGAAACAGACCGCATTGCCAAGCTCATTCCCGGCGCGCTGGACATGACGCTGAAAAAGGCGCTGGAAAGCGAAGCGGATTTGAAAACCCTGTACGACACAGACCCGCAAATCAAAAAACTCATAGACGTTTCACGCCGTTTTGAAGGCATGTCGCGCCACGCATCCACCCACGCCGCCGGGGTGGTCATTTCAGACCGCCCCATGTCGGACTACGTGCCCCTGTACCGCGGCAAACGCGAGGAAGTGGTTAGCCAGTATGACATGAAGGTTGTGGAAAAGGTGGGGCTGGTCAAATTTGACTTCCTTGGCCTGAAAACCATGACGCTGATTCAAGATACCCTTGAACTTATTGCCGCCCAGGGCCAAACCCCGCCCAACCTTGACACCCTGGCCCTTGATGACGTTGAAACTTACAAGCTGCTGGCCAGCGGCGACACAGACGGCATATTCCAGGTGGAAAGTTCCGGCATGCGCAGCTACCTGCGCCAGCTTAAGCCCACGGTTTTTGGCGACATCATAGCCATGCTAAGCCTTTACCGCCCCGGCCCCATGGACATCATACCAGACTTCATAGACCGCAAACATGGCCGCCAGGAAGTGCGCTACCCCCTGGACGACGTGCGCCCCGGCCTGCTGGAACCATGTTTGAAGGACACCTACGGGGTAATTGTCTACCAGGAACAGGTAATGCAAATTGCCCAGCTGGTGGCCCGTTACAGCCTTGGCGGCGCGGATATTCTGCGCCGGGCCATGGGCAAAAAAAATCTGGAAGAAATGGTCGCCCAGCGTCAAGTGTTCCTGAAAGGCGCGGCGGAAAACGGCATTGGAGAAAAAGACGCCAGCGAGGTCTTTGACCTTATGGAAAAATTCGCGGCTTACGGCTTCAACAAATCGCACGCCGCGGCCTATGCCCTTATAACCTACCACACCGCCTACCTGAAAACCCACCACAAGGCCGAATTTATGGCCGCCCTGCTTACCTCTGAAATGGGCAATCAGGATAAAGTGCTGAAATACGTGGCCGCCTGCAAGGACATGACCCTTACGGTGGAACAACCTTCCGCACAGGAAAGTATAGGCAGCTTTTCCGTAAAAAACGGCAACATACTGTTCGGCCTGGGCGGCATAAAAAACGTTGGGTCTGAAGCTATTGATTCTATTGTGGAAGCGCGGCAGCAAGGCGGCCCCTTCAGCTCGCTGCTTGACCTGTGCTGCCGGGTAAACCTGCGCAAGGTGACCAAAAGGGTGCTGGAAAACCTGATAAAAGGCGGTGCTTGCGACTGCTTCGGCTGCAACCGCGCCGCCATGATGGCCGCGCTGGATCTGGTTGTGGCCAGGGCGCAGCGTAAAGCCAAAGAAAAGGCATCCGGCCAAAATTCTCTTTTAAGCATGATCCAAACCCCCAGCGCCCCCCTGCCCGGCCTGGGCTTTGAATGTGACGAGGCCGCCACAGGGGAATGGGACAATGACACCAAGCTGCGCTTTGAAAAAGAAGCCCTGGGCTTCTTCCTTACCAGCCACCCCCTGCAACCCTTCCGGGGGGAAATTTTCCGCCTTGGGCTGACCACGCTGGATGAATGCCGGGAAATGATGCCGAAGCAGGAACTTAACGCCGCCATACTGGTAAGCGGCACAAAGGAAATACTTACCAAAAAGGGCACGCGCATGGCCTTTTGCCAGGTGGGCGACCTTACGGCGGATGCGGAATGCGTGTTTTTTAGTGAAGAATACGCCAAATACCGTGAACTGTTGCAGTCTGACCAGCCCCTGCTGCTGCAATGCCGCATTGCCCGGCAAACCGGCAGCCAGGCCGATGATGACAGCGAAGATGCGGAAGAGGAAAAACAGCGCGAAATAAAGCTGGAGGCCATTTCCGTCAAACCCCTGGCCGAAGCTTCCAGCGCCAGCCAGCGCCCGGTGGAAATTGACCTGCTGCCGGAACATCTTGTCCCGGATCGCCTGCAAGAGCTCAAACACCTGCTGAACAAGCACCGGGGCGGGGTTTCCCTGTACATGAACCTGCGTTTGAAGCGCCCGGACGGCATAGCCGTATGCCGCTTCAGCCTGCCCGGCAAGTTTGACGTAACCCCCGGCCCGGAATTGGAAAAAGCCCTTAGCGCCTGGATGAATGGTTGACAAAATTAATATCTGTCTTAATTGGTTAATTCTTCTTGAAATTTGTGCAGAAAAAAAGTAATCTTGATAAAGTCCTTTATAATTGCTTAAAAGGCTGGCCAATTGTTCAATCTTAACCCGCGCGTCTGATTCGTCTGCGCCTTACATGCATAATATGCCGCATACACGCAAAAAAAATACCAAACCCAAAGGGCGCCCCTTCGCATCCGCCAACCAGGACACCCGCAAAACACTGCTGGATGCCGCTGTCACGCTTTTTGCCAGGCAAGGCGTACCGGCCACTTCTTTGGCCCAAATAGCCAAGGAAGTTGACCTTACCCCGGCCATGATCCACTACTATTTCAATACCCGCGACCAACTGCTGGACGCGGTGGTGCAAGAACGGGTGCTGCCCCTTATTGAACTTTTATGGAATGATGAACTATGGCAACAAAGCGACCCGGTGGCCCTGTTCACAACCTTTGTTGACAATATGGTGGATGCCTGCCTTGAAATGCCCTGGCTGCCGGATATCTGGATGAAGGAATTTGTTACGGAAGGCGGCGTGCTGCGCCACCGTTTTTTCAAGCATATTCCACGCAACAACGTATCCCGCATCATAAGCATTTTTACAGAAGGCCAAAAAAACGGGCTGTTCAACCCGGATATAAACCCGAACGCCTTTATGAGCCTTGTGCTTTGCAACGTGATGGTGCCTTTTTGTATATCACGCAACCACGCGAACAGTCAGCAGATTTTTGATTTTTCTTTCCCGATTGACGTGGATGTGGATGCCTTGCGCATTCACTGCAAGGCCATTTTATTGCACGGCATGATGGGAAAATGTCCCAAGGCGGCTGACGCAAGCTGAAAAGAAGGCTGCTGATAAAACCCCTTTGCCGGGCAGCCGGTCGTTCAGGCGCAAGGGGGCATATGCCTTCGCGGAGCTTGCCATTTGAGGCGCATTAATTGCCGCTGTAAAACGCCTTTCCGGGCGTTACGCCGCAAATTCCTTTGCGTGGGTTGGTGTCAAACAGGAAAAAATGATTATTTTAATATCCTCAGGAGAAAACAATGGAAAACTATGATTTGAACCAGCGTCCGGTAATAGTGGACAACAGCCGGGCTGAAATTACCAACGCCTTCATGCGCCGCGTGTACCAATGGATGGCCATTGGCCTGGCCCTTACCGCCGTGGCCGCCTACATGGCAAGCACCAGCGTGGCCTTCATGTCTTGGCTGTACACCAACCAGTGGGCTTATATAGGCCTTTTGATCGCCGAATTTGGCCTGGTCATGGTAATAAATTTTGCCATCAACAAAATTTCCGCCGGCACAGCTTCCGGGCTGTTTTTGCTTTACAGCGCCCTTAGCGGGGTTACCCTGGGGCCAATTGTCGCCATGTACACGTCTTCATCCGTGGCCCTGGCCTTTGCCACATCCGGCGGCATGTTCGCGGCCATGAGCATTTACGGGCTGCTTACCAAACGTGACCTTACCAGCCTGGGCAGCTTCATGCACATGGGGCTTATAGGCATTATCATCGCCATGGTAGTCAACTTCTTTGTGGGTTCCGGCACCATGGACATGATAATTTCCGTGCTTGGGGTGTTCATTTTCCTTGGCCTTACCGCCTATGACACCCAAAAGCTCTTGCAGCGCGGCGCAACCGCCCCCATGAATGAACATGGCGTGGTGCAACGCGGCGTTATCCTTGGCGCGTTGGAACTGTACCTTGACTTTATCAACATGTTCCTTTTCCTGCTGCGCCTTTTCGGCGACAGGGACTAAACGCTTCGGCCCCGGGTGTTAAAACAACTTAATTTGCGAATGCCTTCGGCGACCAAGGGCTCCAGCGTAATAGGGCCTTGGAACCCGGCGGGGAAATGATTTCCCCGCACCCCTCAAAAGGGTTGGGATAAATTTAAAGTTGATTTGTTTTAACACCTTGGGGCCTTAGATTTATTGCAATTCTTTAGCCCCAAAATCACCATGTCCGCCTCAAAAGTAACCCCGCCCGACCAATCTGACCGGCCAGCTTCACAGGGCCAGGCCGCTTCAGTCCAGCCTGCCCCGCCAAACAAGGCGGAACAGGCCGCCGCCCTGCAAAAAAAATTCGCCCCCCTGCTTGCCCCGCTTGGCCGGGCCTATTCCGGCCTTATGGCGCTACGGGCCAAAGCCTACGCCACTGGCCTTGCGCCAAGCGCCCAGCCCACGGCCCCCAGCATTGCGGTGGGCAATATCGCCTGGGGCGGGGCAGGCAAAACCCCAATAACAGACTGGCTGCTAAGCTGGGCGGAACAACGCGGAATACATTGTATAGTTATTTCACGTGGTTATGGCGGACACCCAAAACAAAAACCCCTGTGGGTCACGCCGGGCCAAAAAGCGCAAGAAAGCGGCGATGAACCGCTTATGCTGGCCCGCAAACACCCGGCCGCCACGGTTTTGGTAGACCCTTCACGCCGACGCGCCCTGCGCGCCATAAAAAAAACGCCCGGCGCAAAGCCCGGCCCGACTGGCGCAAAGCCCGGTCTGACTGGCGCGCAGCCCGGATTAATTATTGCGCAGCCCGGATTGATTATTTTTGACGATGCCATGCAACACCTGGCGGTAAAGCGCGACCTCAACCTGGTCTTGCTGCGGCCAGAAGACCTTTTGGATCAATGGGGCAAGGTTCAACCCGCCGGTTCCTGGCGTGAAGGGGTGGAAGCCCTGGGCCGGGCCAGCGCCTTCCTGCTGCGGGCCGCCCCGCAAGAGGCCGGATATTTGCTGGCAACGGCGGAAAACCGCTTGAAAAAATTTGCCCGCCCCCTCTTTACCTTCTACCTGCAACCCGTGGGCCTGCGCCGCGTAACACGCCCGGGCGCCGCCTTCCACAGCGCGGAATGCGACGCCGCCCCCACCAGCCGCCTTGCCCCGCCCATAAGCGGAAAAGACCTGCAAGAAGGCGACTACAAGCTTATATTTTCTGACGGCTATATCCTGTGCTGCGGGGTTGGTTCCCCCCACGGGGTGGAAGCAAGCGCCACAGAATTGCTTGGCCGGGCCCCGGAAGAAAGCTTCATCTTTTCCGACCACTATTTCTACACCGAAGAAGATATGACCCGCATGAGCAAACGCGCCCTGCCCATAGTCTGCACGGAAAAAGACGCGGTAAAACTGGCCGCCTTCACCGACATAGCCGGGGCCGCGCCGCTCTATAGCCTGGAAAGCGCGGTAAAGTTCGGGCTCAGCCTGTTCACCAAACAAAGCTTTGCCCAATGGCTGGAAGAAAAAATGCCTTCGGCGACCAAGGGCTCCGCCCTTGGAACCCGCGCGGGGAAACGATTTCCCCGCGGCCCCTCGACAGGCTGTGATATAAAATGTGGTTAGGCTGTTCAAAGTTTCGGCACTAAAATTGCTTTAAGCTTCAT
>JAVBMP010000111.1:0-13310 GCA_031552315.1 Desulfovibrionaceae bacterium
AGGCCATTGCACAATGGCCTTTTTGCCCTTTTACTGCGTCGTACTTCGTCCCGCGCGAAGGTCATATATGCTTGAATATACTCCCTCCGCACGGAACTCGTACTCCTTGTAAAAGAACAAAAATTCTCATTGTGCAACGGCCTCACCTGATACCACTGCACCATGAAGGCCATTGCGCCGGTGAGGCCATCGCACAATGGCCTCACCGGATATTTTTATTTGTATTTTTTATTATTTTACCTTGACTTTTCTGCTGCTTAACGGTAATTCTTATAGCAAGATAGGTATTAAAATACAAGTTCATGCCACAAAATGGCCGAACAGACTTTACTCCAGTTATTTAAAGCGTCTTGACGCCTTGTTCACCAGAATGGTTTACGCTTGAAACAATCGCTCAACGGCGAGCAAAGTTCGTCTGCGGCTATTTTCCGGCAAGGATTTGAAGGCAATTCCTTGCGGAACAGTTCAGTTATTTCAATCGCAAACCGCTCTCTACCTGTTCAACCTTATAACGTGTAGGAGACCAAAGATGAAAAAGCACAACTGGAAACTTAACCCGGACCTTAAAAAAGGCGTGGAACTGCCCCCCAGAGTCAAAAAAGCCTTTGAAGAAGCCACCAAGGGCCTTAACGGCGCAGCCTACACCCCGGTGCTTTTCCTGGCCTATAACGACAATGACAAGGCCGCGGCCATTCGCCTTATCTGCACACAAACCCTGATGCTGGCGGAACCTGTAACCCGCCTTGTGCTTATGAAAATTCTTTCCCCGGCCGACAAAAAAGCTACCATCGTTTCCATCCGCAGCCTTACCATTGAAACCAACGCGGAAATCTAAAACATTCAGCGCTTAAAAGCATCTAAATGATTCTTGCGCCGCCGCCCTCCGGGGTAGCGGCGCAAGTTGTTATATTTACATGGAATTTCCAAGAACGTTCCGTTTGACATGTTTGACCTTTCCTTTTATACCTAACATAATCTTTAATCTGAACTTCTTATGCGGCACGCGCCCGTTCCCGGCTGGAAGGCGCTTTCAACTTTGAAGTTTGAACTGCGCTACAACCTTATTATGACTTGCGGCATGTTATGCTTACACGCGGCGGGCCCGCCGCCTTATAAATTACAACCCTGCCGTTAAAATAAAGACATGCAAGAAGACGAACCCGAGAATATTTGCAGGCTTGGCGCCGACATAGGCTCTACCACAATAAAGCTGGTTTTTGCGGATCAGCATTCCAATCTGCTCTATTCAGATTACCGCTGGCACTTTTCTGATGTGAAGGCAACCTTCGCAAGGGTGCTGCAAGACGCCATGGCCGCCCTTGGTGATGTTGTTGTGCGCCCGGTCATAACCGGTTCCGGCGGGCTTGCCCTTTCCGGCATTTTGGGGCTGCCCTTTGAACAGGAGGTTATTGCCGGTTCCACCGCCATTTCCGCCCTTGCGCCGGAAACTGACGTAGCCATCGAGCTGGGCGGGGAAGACGCCAAAATAACCTATTTTGGTGAACACAGCCTTGACCAGCGCATGAACAACACCTGCGCGGGCGGCACCGGGGCCTTTATTGACCAAATGGCCACCCTGCTGGAAACAGACGCCGCCGGTTTGAATGAACTGGCCGGGCTTAGCAAGATTATTTACCCCATTGCCTCGCGTTGCGGGGTGTTCGCCAAAACGGATATTCAACCCCTGATCAATGAAGGGGCATCCAAGGAAGATATCGCGGCTTCCATCTTTCAGGCCATTGTCAACCAGACCATAGGCGGTCTTTCCTGCGGCAAGCCCATTCACGGCAAGGTGGCCTTTTTGGGCGGGCCGCTGCATTTTTTGGACAACCTGCGCCAGCGTTTTATCCAAACCTTGAACCTGAAACCGGAAGAGATCATCTTCCCGCAAAATTCACAGCTTTTTGTGGCTGCCGGGGCCGCCGTGCTGGCCGCCGGGAAAAAGGTGGCCCTGAAGCTTTCAGAAATTATTGAACGCCTGAAAAACTACCCGGAACATACCATTGACGAGGTGGAAATACTGCCCCGCCTTTTCGCGGACGAGGCGGAGCTGGAAGGCTTCCGCAAGCGCCACGGCGCGGCGGTGCTGCCCAAAAAACGCCTTACGGAATACAGCGGGCCGGTGTTCATCGGCATAGATTCCGGTTCCACCACTACCAAGGCGGTATGCATAGGGCGTGAAGGCGAGCTTTTGCACAGTTTTTACAGCCACAACAAGGGCAACCCCGTGCAAGTGGTGCAGGAACTTGTGGCCGACATTTACGCCAACCTGCCCCGGTCTGCCTGGGTGGCCGGCAGCGCGTCCACCGGCTACGGGGAACACCTTATAAAGGCCGCCTTCAAGCTGGATTTTGGCGAGGTGGAAACCGTGGCCCACTACAAGGCGGCGGATACAGTGCTGCCCGGCGTGGAATTTATTCTGGATATAGGCGGGCAGGACATGAAATGCCTGACCATACGCGACGGGGCCATACAGGACATCTTGCTTAACGAGGCCTGTTCCGCCGGTTGCGGTTCCTTTTTGGAAACCTTTGCCCGTTCACTGCACCTTGACGTGCAGGATTTCGCCCGCCTGGCCCTGACAGCGCCCCACCCGGTGGAACTGGGCACCCGCTGCACGGTGTTCATGAACTCCCGCGTAAAACAAGCCCAAAAGGAAGGGGCCAGCGTGGCGGACATTTCCGCCGGGCTTTCCTATTCCGTAATTAAAAATGCCCTTTACAAGGTAATTCGCCTGAAAAGCGTGGACGACCTGCCGGAAAAAATTATTGTGCAGGGCGGCACCTTTAACAATGAAGCCGTGCTCTGCGCCTTTGAAAAACTTACCGGCCGCCAGGTGGTGCGCATGGACATTGCCGGGCTTATGGGGGCCTACGGGGCCGCCCTGCTGGCGCGGGAACGCCTGCCGGAAAATGGCCGTTCCAGCTTTATCAGCCCGGAAGAACTGGCCGCCTTCAGCGTGCACAAAAGCATAGACCACTGCAAGGGCTGCGGCAACCAGTGCCGCTTGCTTATAAACACCTTTGCGGACGGGCGGCATTTCATTTCCGGCAACCGCTGTGAAAAGGGCGCCCAATACGGCAAGGCCCCGGAAGAAATCAAAGAAAAAGCGCCCCTGCCCAACCTGTACCAGTACAAGCTGGAACGCTTTTTTGCCTACAAGCCCCTGCCGGTCGCAGACGCCCCCCGGGGCACGGTGGGCATTCCAAGGGCCTTGAACTGCTTTGAAAATTACCCCTTCTGGCATACCTTTTTCACAGAGCTGGGCTTTGCCGTGGTGCTTTCACCCACATCCAGCGGGCACCTGTACCGGCGCGGGCTGGAAAGCATACCGTCGGAATCTGCCTGTTACCCGGCCAAGCTGGTGCACGGGCATATTGAATACCTTATAGGCCGCAAGGTGAACCGCATTTTCTACCCCGCCGTCACCTATGAATGGAAGGAATTTGAATATTCCGGCAACAATTTCAACTGCCCGGTGGTTTCATCCTATACCGAAGTGGTGCGCGGGAATATGGATTCCCTTAAAAAATCCGGCATTCCGCTGCATGCGCCCTTTTTCAGCTTCAACCACTTGCCCTCGCTGGCCAATGTGCTGGCGGATGAATTTGCCCAGCTTAAAATACCCAAGGGCGATGTGCGCCGCGCCGTGGACAAGGCCTGGGCGGAAATGCAGGCCGCCAGGGCGGACGTGCGCGCCAAAGGGGCGGAAACGGCTGAATGGCTTAAGGCCAACAACCAGCGCGGCGTGGTGCTTTCCGGCCGGCCCTACCACATAGATCCGGGCATAAACCACGGCATAGACAAAATCATTATTGAAGAAGGCCTGGCCGTGCTTACGGAAGACAGCGTGGCGCACCTGGGCCAGCGCTTCATACAGGCCCCCCTGCGGGTTATTGACCAGTGGGCCTACCATTCCCGCCTGTATTCCGCCGCTGCCTTTGTGGCCAACGCCCCGCAGTTGGAACTGGTGCAGCTTACATCCTTCGGCTGCGGGCTGGATGCCCTTACCGTTGACCAGGTGGCGGAAATTCTGCACGTGGGCCACAAAAGCCACACCCTTATCAAAATTGATGAAGGCACCAACCTAGGCGCGGCGCGTATTCGCCTGCGTTCACTTAAAGCCGCTATGGAAGAACGCGCGCGCATGTCCGCGGTTAAAAACCTGCCCGTGGCGCACGCTGAAGACCGCCTGATAACCCCGGCCCAGCGCCACCCCTTCAAGGAAGGCATGCAGGCGGACTACACCATTCTGGCCCCGCAAATGTCACCCATTCACTTCGCCCTGCTGGAAGACGTGTTCCAGGGCGAAGGCTACAAGCTGAAGGTGCTGGAAAAGGCCGGCAAATCCGCTGTGGATCATGGCCTGAAGTTTGTGCACAATGACGCCTGCTACCCCTGCACCATGGTTGTGGGCCAACTTATAGACGCCCTTTTGAACGGCGGCTATGACCTGAGCAAAACCGCCCTGATCATGAGCCAAACCGGCGGGCAATGCCGGGCCACAAACTATATAGCCCTTATCCGCAAGGCCCTTAAAGACGCGGGCTGCCCACAGGTGCCGGTTATTTCACTGAATGCCTCCGGGCTGGAGGAAAACCCCGGCTTCCGCCTCAGTTGGGGCCTTACAAAAAAAGGCATCATGGCCATACTGTACGGCGACCTTTTGATGCGCGTGCTTCTGCGCACCCGGCCCTATGAGGCTGTGCCCGGTTCCGCCGAGGCCCTGCGCCAAAAATGGAACGCCATCTGCGGGGCGGACTTGCGCGGCAAGCACCCGCTTTCCGCCTTTGGCAAAAACGCCAGGGGCATTGTGGCAGATTTTGAAGCCCTGCCCCTGCACGAAGGCCTTATAAAACCCAAGGTCGGGGTAGTGGGCGAAATTCTGGTAAAATTCCACCCCGGGGCCAACAATGACCTGGTGGAACATATTGAGGCCGAAGGCGGCGAGGCCGTTGTGCCGGATCTTCTGGACTTCTTCCTGTACTGCGCCTATGGCGGAGATTTCGGCCGCAAGCACTACGGCGCGGGTTTGCGTTCCGCCATCTATTCCGGGGCCTTCATCCAGGTGGTGGAATGGCTGCGCAATGCCATGCGCCGCGCCCTGGGCGGTTCCAAACGCTTCCACAGCCCGCCCAAACTGGGGCAACTGGCAAAGCTGGTTGACGGCATAGTCTCCATTGGCAACCAGGCCGGGGAAGGCTGGCTGCTTACAGCGGAAATGATTGAACTTATTGAAACAGGCACCCCAAATATAGTCTGCGTGCAGCCCTTTGCCTGCCTGCCCAACCATATTACCGGGCGCGGCATGCTAAAACCGCTGAAGGAACGCTACCCCACCGCGAACATTGTAGCCATAGACTACGACCCCGGCGTAAGCGAGGTAAACCAGATCAACCGCCTGAAGCTTATGATGTCTGTGGCGCATAACGAGCTTAAAAAGCAGGGGCTGGCAACAGGCCGCTAGATATTGGTCTCCATATGCAAGCAGGCCTTGCCAGTTTTAGAGCAATTTACGATTGAAATGAGTGAATTGCTCAGCAAGGATTTGTCTTCAAATCCTTGCCGCGGAATAGTCGTAGGCGAGCTCTGCTCGCCGTTAAGCGACTATTTCAAGCGTAAACCACTCTAATTGATACCCCTGTACCGCATAAAGGCATAGCGTGGCACATTTCCGGCTATGCCTTTATAAATTAGCATGTTGTATATACGTTATCCCCTTGTAAAAAATGCGTGCATTCTTGGCCTTTCCGGGTTATGTAAAAATATATGCGTGCCATATGCGATGTATGGGTACGCCAACCATATGCGTCATACAATATTTCAGGGCGAGTTGGCATTTCATTGCTGATTTGCTCTTGTGGCCGTGCCTTACCAGCCCACGCCGGACAGCGGCGCAGACCGTGCACGACAACTGTTCAAATTAATCAGCCCCGGAGCAACCACATGCAAGTATTTACCGCCCGCTCTTGTGAAACCTTTGATATTGAATACCTTTGCGATGAATTGCAGGAACAGGTCGCCGCAAACGTAACCTTTGGTTCCCGCACCATGGGCATTGTGGTTTGCGATTCCACCATAGACTACAAGGCCGTAATGAAACGCCTTTCAGAAATATACAGCTTTGATATTTACGGGGCCACCGCCCTGGCCTTCATACGCATTCAAACGGAAGAAGACATCAGCGTAAGCTTCATGGTAATTACCGGCGATGAAGAACTGGTAGGCGCCATGGCCCTTTCGGAACCGCTTACCCAAGAAAATAAAATACAGGCCATGCAGGATACCTATTCCCTGGCCCTGGAACGCATGATGGGTGAAGAACCCAAAATGGTCATCACCCTGCAACCCTTCAGCCCGGAGATCACGCCAGATGACCTGGTGCTGGCCCTGGACGAATTTTCCGGCCACTGCCCCATTTACGGCGCGGTTTCATCCAATGACCTGGAAGCGAATATCTCCGGCGTGTTTGTAAATGGTGAATTTTTCCCCGACCGCCTGTTGCTGAACATGCTGGGCGGCGGCATACAGCCCCGCTTTGCCGTGGCCCATGCCGAGTTTGGCGACCCTTTAAGCCGGGTGCTTATTACGGAATCGCGCGGCAACGTAATCTACAAGGTAGGGGAAGACAGCTTCCTGCAATTCATGAAGAAAAACGGCCTGGTGACGGAACCCAGCCACGTGCTGGAAAGCTTTATCGCCACCTACACCTCCAGCCCGGTGCTGGTGTATGAAAAAGGTTCTTCCCAATACAAAATACGCAACATCATTCATATTGACTATGAGACAGGGGCGGTTACCTTTACAGGGGATATGCCGGAAGGCATGGAAGTTGGCATAGCCGTGTTACGGCGTGAGCATGTTATGGAATCTTCCCGCCGCTGCTTCACGGAATTTATTAAAAAAATAGAAGCCAACACCAGTGAAAACTACCGCTATTCCACGCTGTTTTCCACAGCCTGCGGCGGGCGCTACCTGCTTATGTCCGGCGATACCAGCACAGAGGGCAGCTACATTACCAACTCGCCGGAACTTAGAGACATGGCCGCTTGCGGCTTTTACGCCATGGGGGAAATATGCCCGGTTTCCATTGATGAAAACGGCAAGGCCGTAAACCAGGCGCACCATTCATCCATAACCCTTATGGCTATTTGACTTTGGCGGGAACAGGCATTCGCGCAAACCATATAATCCGCACGGACACCTATGTAAAATTCTCTTTTTGCGATAAAGGCTGATTTTGTAATGGAAAAGAAAACTGTCACACTGGATGAAGCCGAATACCGGCAACTTGTGCGCGAGAATGAAAATGCCAAGCGCAAAATCATCCGGCTTGAGCGCGATAAAAAATACAATTCCACGGTTACAGAAAATATAGAGCGCATGCGCGACTTCAATATGCAGGAAAAAGAAGTCCAGGCCATGCGCAACCAGCTTTTGCTGGCCAACTGCCCGGATATGATTTTTGTGTTTGATACCGCCCTGAATTACGCCCTGGCCACAGAAGTAAGCTTTGCCTACCTTGGGTACACCAGCGCCAATGACCTTGAAGGCAGGCCCATGGATTTTGTTTTTACCAAAGCCCTGCCGCAAGCGCTTATAGAAAAAATGCGGGACGCGGCCCATGACTGCATGGCAAAAAACGAATGCCGCAAACTGAAGGAAAGCTTCACCCGCGCCAGCGCGGAAGGCGAGCAAACCGACTGCCCGCAAGATGAAAATGTCTACATGGAAATTGACATAACCGCAGCCATGGGGCTGGACGGGGTATGCAACGGCGTGGTTGTTGTGCTGCATGACCAAACCGAGCTTACCACCCTGAAGGTGGCGGCGGAACAAAGCTCCACAGCCAAAAGCGCCTTTTTGGCCAATATGAGCCATGAAATACGCACCCCCATGAACGCCATCAAGGGCATGTCCGAACTCCTGGCCCAAACCAGCCTGAATGACAAGCAAAACTTTTATGTGCACAGCATTCAGGATGCCTCCTCATCCTTGATCCGCCTTATCAACGACCTGCTGGATTTTTCCAAAATAGACGCCCAGCGCCTGGAAATTGTCCCACAGCCCTACAACATAAAAAGCATGCTGGCGGAACTGGAAACCATGATCCGCCTGCGCGCGGACAGCAAACACCTTGATTTCAGCATAGCCCTGCCGGACACGCTGCCGGAACAGCTGATAGGCGATGACCTGCGCCTGCGCCAGGTATTGTCCAACCTGCTTACCAACGCGGTAAAATACACTGAAGAAGGCTTTGTCAAACTGCGCATAGCTTGTGACACGCAACAGGAAGACGCGCGGCTGTTCTTTGAAGTAACGGACAGCGGCCTGGGCATAAAGCCGGAAGATCAAAAAAGGCTTTTTGAAGTGTTCGCGCAAATGGATATTGTGCGCAACCGCGCCCAGGAAGGCACCGGCCTTGGCCTGCCCATTGCCCGCAAACTGGTGGAACTTATGGGGGGTGAACTGGAATTTGAAAGTGAATACGGCAAAGGCAGCCGCTTCCATTTTTCCCTTACCCTGCCCATAGGGCATGAAATAATTGAAGAAACACCGGTAGAGGCCCTGGGCGACTTCATCCTGCAAGACGTCAGCATTCTGGCGGTTGATGATATTGATATAAACCTGATACTGTGTGAAGAACTGTTAAGTTTTTATGAAGCGCGGGTAGATACGGCCATCAGCGGACGAGACGCGGTGGAAAAAGCCGCCGCCCAAAAATATGACCTGATCTTCATGGACCACATGATGCCGGAAATGGACGGCATTGAAGCTACCATGGCCATACGCGCCGGGCAAAGCCCCAACCGCAACACGCCCATTGTGGCCCTTTCCGCCAACGCCGTAAGCGGCATGAAGGAAACCTTCCTGCAAGCCGGGATGAATGACTTTATTTCCAAGCCCATAGACGTGCAAGACCTGAACCGCGTTTTCCATTCCTTCATCAGCCCGGACAAGATAGCCTACAAGCAGGGTTGACCGCAAAAAAACATATGGCTTTCCTGCATGAGCCGCCCTTGCGCACTCTGCCCTTGCGCCAACGGCGCGTCTTGCTTGCGTTTGCGAGCCTTCAGTGCTATGACTATTAAAAGACCTTTTATAGTTAGGGCATTGCACAACAAGAGGCAGAGTATGAATATTGATGAAGTCAAACCCATTTCTTATGTAAAATCACATGCTGCGGAAATTCTTGAAGCCATTTCACAGTCCGGCCGTCCCTTGGGTATTACCCAGCACGGGGAAATAAAGGCTGTTCTGGTAGGGGTGGAAGAATACCAGCGCACGCGGGAAACCATGGCCTTTTTAAAGCTGGTGGCCCTGGGTGATGAAGATGTCCGAAGCGATAACACCCGCCCGGTGGAAAACTTTGCCGAAGAAATGCGCAACCGCCTTGCAGGCGCGGCGGACAAACCTGGCACGGGCAAAGCTTGATGTTTGCCGTGCGCATCACCAAAATGGCGGAAAAAGATGTAGCGGCCGCAATAGATTACTTGCTGGCCCAAGGCGCGGAAGAAGCCGCCGCCGCCCTGTGGGCGGACTTTGAAGCCGCCTTCACAGCCTTGCGCACCCTGCCCCTGCGCGGGCACACCCCGCCGGAATTGGCGGAATACCCGGACAAACGCATCAGGGAAGTCCATGCCCGCAACTACCGCATAATTTACCGCATTGCCCAACAGGACGTGTTTATTTTGTTTGTGGCGGATGCCAGAAGAAATATCACTGAAGAACTGGTAGACCGGGCCTTGCGTTTCGGCAACTGAGTTTCGCCGGCTGAGTTAGGCAGTGTAGTCACGAGCGTGAATTTTGTCCGCGGGCAAGGAAGCAAAGCATTGGGGCGGGGAGTGTACTCTGACGGTACTCGACCCGCCCCCGGTGCCTTGCTGACGCAGCCAGCGGGCAAAAGGCCGTTGTGTCAATAGTGCACGGGCACCGGTTCCAGTTCCACCTGCTGACCCGGCTGGACAAATATCTGCTCAATCTGCTCCATGCTTTCTTCCACCGCAAAAAACCGGCCCGTCCGGTCAGCCGCGTAACGGAAAAGCACGTAGCCCACTACCAGGCTGGCAATGCACATTTCCGCCACGGCCAAAAAGCGGAGCTGCGCGGCGTATTCCATAGTCAGCGCATAAGGGGCCAGGCGTTCAGAAAGCTTGTAAAGGGCGGTTGCGCCCACTGCCATGGGGAAGGTGTAAGAGGCAAAGGCCGGGCTGAAGGGCAGGCGCAACAGCTTGAAAAAGGCAAGGTATATAAGCGCGGTCATCAGCAGGGCAATACCCAGCAGCACGGCGCAAAGCAGCAGGGACGGGTTTGCTTCAAGGGTCAGGTATCCGGCCAGGGTCAGGCTGGCCGGGGCGGCCATTATGGCTATGGTGGGCTTGGCCGCGTCCGCCACTTCCGCGGAAAAAATCAGGCGGTAAAGAATTACGGGCAACAGCACGGCGTAATTTATCATGCCCAGGCACAAAAGGCCGTAGGCAAAGCCGGTGTAATACGGGTCTGGCACGGTAAGCGCGCTTAAAGATATGCCCACAAAAGGCACAAACCAGTTGGGCAGTATGTGGTGCAGGGCAAAAGACCGGGCGCGGTGGAAGGCAAAAGACGCCATAAGCAGCAAATGCAGCCCCACGGCCACCAACCAGACAATTTCACCAGCCTGGGCGTGCCACACGCCCATTGCCTTGGAAATAAGCATAAGGGCCATGGAAAAGGTGGGCAGCAGGCCGCCCATTACCGGGTGGGCAAGGTCTTGGCGCAGCAGGGAAGGGTTAAGGACAAATTTCAGGGCCACGCGCAGCAGCAGGCAAAGGGCCAGCATGGCCCCTATGCTCTGGCCCAGGCTGTGCAGGGGCAGGGCTTTTTCCAACCCAAGGCCAAGGGCGGCCACGCCAAGCGCAAGACCGGCGGAAGGGGTGGGTATGGAAGCGGCATAACGGCGGAAAGTGGCGTTCATAATTTTCTCTCTTTTTGTGCTTGGCTTTTTATGCCCCTTGCCTTATGTTTAGCATATCGAAATATTTTTCATGCAACATTTAGAAAAAGTAAACACATGAATATTACCCTGAAACAACTGCAAGTATTCCTGGCTGTGGCCCGCCATGAAAATTTGGGCCGGGCGGCGGCGGAACTGTTCATAACCAAAGGGGCCGTTTCCCAGGCCTTGCAGGAGCTTGAAAAGCAGTTGGATACCCCGCTGTTTGACCGCGTACACCCGCACCTGCACCTTAACCACAACGGCAAACGCCTGCTGCCCCTGGCAGATGAACTGCTGCACCGGGGGCGGGATATCTCGCTGATGTTTTCAGACAAAACAGCGGAACCCTTTCTGGATGTTGGGGCCAGCAAAACCATTGGCAGCTTTATCTTGCCGCAGCTTCTGGGCGGCTTTGAGGCCACCGGCCTTTGGCTGCCGGAAGCGTACATTGCCAACAGCAACGAACTGTGCGAGCTTGTGGCCTCTTTCGCGCTGGACGCGGCCCTGCTGGAAGGGGAAGAACACCACCCGGAACTGGTGTTTGAACCCTGGCTGGATGATGAAATGGTGGTTGTGGCCCACCAGGGGCACGCCCTGGCGAATGGCGCGAAGCACGCGCCGGAAGCCTTGCGCGGCCAGCGCTGGATCCTGCGGGAAGCGGCTTCCGGCACGCGGGAATATTTTGACTACAACCTGGCCCCGCTGGTTGCCCCCTATACCGTGCCCCTTACCTTAAGTTCACCGGACGCCATCTTGGGCATGGTGGCGCAAAAGCTGGGCATTACCTTCACGTCACGCCTGATAGCGGAACTGCCCTCCTTCAGCAGCCGCTTCGCCATAATCCACCTGGAAAAAAAATTCCCGCGCACCTTTTCCATTTGCTACCATTCCAAAAAGCACCATTCCATAAACATGGATCAATTCCTTTCCTATTGCCGCAAGTGGACCCCGGCCAAAGACTGGCGGGTTGACCTGAACGTGCGCTAAAACACCTGTTATTTCCTATAGCTACATAATAATGCCAATTCTGGCATCATACAGATTGATGACAACCCCCGCAAAGCCGGGGGTTGTAAAGGCACGCTCACTTCGGCGCTTTACGGCGGCAA
Source organism: Desulfovibrionaceae bacterium (assembly GCA_031552315.1). GTDB lineage: Bacteria > Desulfobacterota > Desulfovibrionia > Desulfovibrionales > Desulfovibrionaceae > JAVBMP01. Next base: position 12,085 of record JAVBMP010000111.1, read on the forward strand.
TGAATGCCGCCTGCGCCCGTGTGGCGGGCTGCTGACAAAGAGGACTTTGTCAGCAGCCCCTATAATGCCAATTCTGGCATCATAATTGCTTGTCAAACGCCAAAGGCCTTGCGCCATATGGGGGCTAAAACAGCCTTCAGGAGGAATTTGTTATGCAAAATATGATGTTTAGCGGCATGTTTGGGGCTTTGGCAACAGAGCACCGTATGAACAGCATCGCCAATAATTTGGCAAACGTGCACACCACCGGGTTCAAACGTGACCTGCTGGCCTTTAAAGATACCTTCCAGATGTACGCCCATGACCAGATTATGGAACCTGTCGCAAGCGTGCGTTCCGAAAAACTGTTCCCGGAACCAATGCACCTGGCGCGCACGCGCATAGCCACCGCCCAGACGGACTTTTCTCAAGGCCCGCTAAAGGGCACGGGCGGCCCGCTTGACGTGGCCATAAGCGGTGACGGCTTCTTCAAAATACGCACCGGTGAAGGCGATTTCTACAGCCGCAACGGGCACTTCATGCTCTCCAGTGAAGGGCGTCTGGTAACCGCGCAAGGCTATTCCGTAATCGGAGACGGCGGCGAAATACTTGTGCCCGCCGGCACCAAAAACGTGGTCATCGCGGAAGACGGCCGCATTTTTGCCGATGACAACATGGTAGGCGCAATTTCTTTGGTCAGCGTGGAAGATACCACGCAGCTTGAACGGTACGGCAACAACCTTTACCGGGGCAAAAACGGCGCGGCTGTGGCGGAAGGTGAACGCGGCAGCAGCTGGATGGCCCAGGGCTTTTTGGAAGCGCCCAACGTGGAAGTGGTTTACGAAATGGTAAACATGATTGAAACCCAGCGCCAGTTTGAAGCCTACCAAAAGGTCATGCAAACCAGCGACGCGGTGGATAAGGAAGCGATAAGCCGCGTTGGCCGGGCCAGAAGTTAGAGCAATTTACGATTGAAATGAGTGAATTGCTCAGCAAGGATTTGTCTTCAAATCCTTGCCGCGGAATAGTCGTAGGCGAGCTTTGCTCGCCGTTAAGCGACTATTTCAAGCGTAAACCACTCTAGGATAAATTAATTTAATTTAGTTAAAAATGCCTTCGGCGACCAAGGGCTCCGCCCTTGGAACCCGCGCGGGGAAACGATTTCCCCGCGGCCCCTCGACAGGCTGTGATATAAAATGTGGTTAGGCTGTTCAAAGTTTCGGCACTAAAATTGCTTTAAGCTTCAT
>JAVBMP010000109.1:0-10933 GCA_031552315.1 Desulfovibrionaceae bacterium
CTGTGTCCTTTGGGCAGGGGGGCGCTGCGGGATTCCGTGCGTTCAATGCGCACCCAGTTATTGATTGTTTTGCGCGTTACGCCAAAAATATCGGCCAGTTGAGACTGAGTATGTTCGCCGGTTTTATATGCGGCCAGGGCCTGTTGACGTAGTTCCGGGGTAATTTTGCTCATACGTATAGCCTGAAGTGTTTTTAGCGCAAGTTGCGTTTGAAATGAGCGCATTGCCAACTCATGTCACTGCAGTCAGTTCGCGGCATTCACAGCAGCCGTTGCAAGCGCCGGCTGTTCAGGTGGCAGATGGCGCAGGCCAGCGCGTCGCCCGCGTCTACCGGCCAGGTGGGTTTTACGCCCAGCATTTGCGCCACCATGAAGGAAACTTGGCTTTTTTCCGCCCGTCCGTTGCCGGTAAGGTTTTTCTTCACCACGGTCGGTTCATAGTCAAACACCGGCAGTTCCACCGCAGCGCAGGCCCCAACCGCAATGCCTCTGGCCTGGCCCAGCTTTAGGGCAGACATGATGTTTTTTTGCACAAAAACATTTTCAATGGCCGCCTCATAAGGCTGGAAGGCCTTCAGCACCCCATAAAGCCCGGTGAAAAGCTCGCCCAGGCGTTGAGAAAAAAGCTCGCTTTTGGGGCGCAGCACGCCGTAATCCACCAGTTTCAACACGCCGGAATTTTCTGTAACCACGCCCCAACCCATGTTTTGGGAACCGGGGTCTATGCCTATGACTGTATTTTTATTCATTTAATACCAGGTTGCTTTGTTTTGCCTCCGGCGGGCAGGGGGCGCTGCCCCCTGCACCCCCGCCAAAGGGGGTGACCCCCTTTGGAAACCCCATAACGGGGATAAGGAGAGAGGGGAGTATGAGGGGAGGGAACCTCAAGGGCTTCAAGCCCTTATGGTTCCCTCCCCTCATTATTCATTTCTTCCGCTTCCTTCTTGCCGCGCGGGTCATTCCGGGGCGCGGGTGCCGGTAAGGCGGCGGAATTCTTTGATTATGGGTTCAATTACTTCCGGGCGTTCCAGGGTAGTAAGGTCGCCGTAGTCATCGCTGTTGGACACTATTTTACGCAGCACGCGGCGCATGGTTTTACCGGAGCGTGTTTTGGGCAGCCCTTCAACAAACTGGATATGTTCCGGTGTGGCGATAGGCCCAATTTCGTTACGCATCCAGCGGCGCAGTTCATTGCGCAGTTCATCGGTCTGTTTGACGCCGGCCTTGAGTTGCAGGAAGGCGTAGATGGCTTCGCCCTTGACGGCGTGGGGCATGCCCACCACGACCACTTCGGCCACGCTGTGGTGCCCGGTGAAGGAGGCTTCCATTTCAGCGGAGCTGAAGCGGTGGCCGGAAACGTTGATAACGTCGTCAAGGCGGCCGGCCAGCCAGAAGTAGCCGTCTTTGTCCTTGCGCGCGCCGTCGCCGGAAACGTAGTAACCGGGGAACTGTTCAAAGTACATGCTTTTGTATTTGGCCGGGTCTTTGTAAAGGCCCTGCATAAGGCCGGGCCAGGGCTGTTTTATGACCAGGTAGCCTTCTTCGTCTGTTTTGCATTCTGTGCCGTCCGGGCGCAGAATTTTGGCATCTATGCCGGGCAGGGGAAGGGTGGCGGAACCGGGTTTGAGCGGCGTGACAAAGGGCAGCGGGGAAATAAGAATGCCGCCGGTTTCGGTTTGCCACCAGGTATCCACAATGGGGCGTTTGCTGCCGCCAATATGTTCATGATACCATTTCCAGGTATCCGCGCCAATGGGTTCACCCACGGAACCGAGCAGGCGAATGGAGGAAAGGTCGCAGTTTTCCAGCCATTCTTCGCCTTCACGCACCAGGGTTCTGATGGCGGTGGGGGCGGTATAGAAGGTATTTACGCGGAACTTTTCAATAATTTGCCAGAAGCGGTCCGGGTCCGGCCAGCGGGGGCCGCCTTCAAAAATAACCGTGGTGCCGCCAAGCAGCAGGGGGCCGTACACCCCGTAGGTGTGGCCGGTAACCCAGCCCACGTCGGCGGTGCACCAGTGCACGTCTTCATCTTTAAGGTCAAAAACATACTGCATGGTGTGGGCGGCATAGGTAAGGTAGCCGCCGGTGGAATGCATTACGCCCTTGGGTTTGCCGGTGCTGCCGCTGGTGTAGAGGATGAACAGGGTGTCGTTTGATTCCATGTCCACGGCGGGCAGGCGGGCGTCTTCAAAGGAGTTGGCGCTCATGACGTCACGCCACCACACGTCGCGGCGTTCGCGCATGGTTGTGCTGGTGTTGGCGCGGTTGACAACTATGACGCGGCGCACAGAGGGGCAATCTTTCAGCGCTTCATCCAGGGTAGATTTAAGCGGAATGATTTTGCCGCCGCGGAAGAGGGCGTCGGCGGTAATGACGATGCGGGCTTCGCTGTCTTGAATACGCGCCTGCACACTGCTGGCGGAAAAGCCCGCGAACACCAGAACGTGGATAGCGCCAATTCTGGCGCAGGCCAGCATGGCTACCACGGTTTCCGGCAGCATGGGCAGGTAAAGCACCACGCGGTCGCCTTTTTTCACGCCCATTCTTTTAAGGGCGGAGGCCACGCGGCACACCCGGTCATACAGCATCTGATAGGTCCAGATTTTGTAATCGTCTTCCGGTTCACCCTGCCAGATAAGGGCCACCTTGTTGCGGCGCGGGCCGGTAATGTGGCGGTCAAGGCAGTTGTAGGAAGCGTTGAGCTTGCCGCCCTTGAACCATTCCACGCTGGGGTCGTCCGTAAAATTCCATTCCAGGGTTTTATTCCAGGGTTTGGACCAGGTGAGCAGTTTTTTGGAGCGGTCGCCCCAAAAACCTTCAGGGTCTTCCAGGGCGCGTTGGTGCATGGCCTGGTATTCGGCAAAGGTTTTTACATTGGCCTTTGCCGCTTCTGCTTTGGGAGGAGTGAAGTAGCAGTCTTTCACCGGGGGCAGCCCGGCTTCCGCAGCGCCGTTGCCGTTTGCCTTGGGCGCTTTGGGAGTTTTGGGGGTGCCGTTTTCTTTGCTTTCTTTTTCAATCTTCTCGCTCATGAGCCCTCCTGGAGCAGTTTGCTGCGCGCGCTCCACCTGGCGGCACTTCAACAAATTCCTTGCGTGCCGTCGTCAGTGGGGCGGGCGTCACTCGGTTTGCCGTGTTGAACGGCTTGCCAAACCAACAATAAAACGGGCCAATAAAGGCTGGCGCTTTATTTAACGGGCGTTGCCCGTCATTTCCTGCGTATCAAAGCCACAGGCGGCTTATGGATGTTTTTTTGACAGAACCGGCAGAGGGAACGGAATGTCCGTGCGGGCGCGGGACTGTCAACTTCGCGCCTGACTTTACAATACATAAGAACGCGCCGGATTTCAAGGGCTGAAGGCTGGCCGGTATTGATTTTTTGTTGTTTTTTTAGACTTTTGAGTGGAAAGCGTTTTAATGACTGCCAAAATAACGGGAAATTTCATTTTCCGGGGCGGGTGGCCAAGGAGGTATTGTTGAGGTAACAGACTTAAATAAAAAGCAAAACAATGGAAAGCAGCAGAAAGGCGGCAAAGACATAGTTGCAATAGCGTATGCCTTCAGAGCTGAGGAAGCGGTTCATCATGGCCCCGCCGGCTGCCCACAGGGCTGTGGCCCCGAAGGCCTGAACGCAGAAAATGGCGCAAATTATGCCCAGGCGGGTAAAATATTCCGCGCCGCCGCCCGCGAACATGGTAAGCACGGCTATGTTGGTTATCCAGGCCTTGGGGTTTACCAACTGAAAAAGCAGGGCTTGCCAAAAGTTCATGGGCTTCAGGCCGGGGTTTTTGCGGTGGCGGGAATTTTGTTCCGCAGGCGCGCCGGTTATGGCTTCAGCGGCGTGGCGGGCGGGGTTTTCAGCAGTGGCCTCTGCCGCTTTAAGGGTGGAACTGCCGGGCTTTGCGCGGGACTGGCGCAGGGCTTTTTCCAGTGGGCCGTCCTGTTTTTGTTGCCCGCTTTTATTTGGCCCGCTTCTGTTCAGCCCGTTTTTATTCAACCTGATACCGGAAATTTTCCAGGCCAGCCACAGCATGTATACCGCGCCGACATAGCGGAGTATTTCGTTTATTATGGGGTAGCGGGTAAAAACTTCACCCAGCCCAAGCCCGCAAAGGAAAATAAAAACGGGCGCGGACACGGTTACCGCCAGAACATGGGGCAGGGCCGCCCGAAAGCCGCGGGAAAGGCCAACCGCCATGACAGTGGCGTTGTTCGGCCCCGGCGTGAAAAACAGGGGGAAAGCGAACAGGCTTACATGCAGTATGAAGGGCAGGTAGTTCATATTATTGGCTTATTGACCGTTCAAAGCTGGATGGTGTCGTCAAAAGACACCATTTAACGTGTCTTGAAAAGGATGAAAAGTTCCGCCAGTAATTTTTCCTGCGTCTGTTCCGGGCTGCGTTCACCGCTTTTGATGCCTTTTTCCGCTGCCAGGGCCAGTTCCCATATTTTGCCCAGCCCGCTGAAGCCCAGGGTTTTTGCCAGGGCGGTTTTTGCGCCCACGGCCTGCGGGGGCATGAAGACCTGTTCACCGGCCAGCAATTGCCAAAGCTGGCGGGCTTCACGCAGCAGCATGGCAAGGAAGGCGAAGATGCCTTCTTCGCCTTCCTCCGCGTCACGCATTACCTTGGCCCAGGCGGCAGATGCGTTTTGCCCGCTTTGCAAGACCCGCAGCAGGGCGAAAATATCAATGTTTTTTTGGTGCGTTATCAGTGACGCATGGGCCGGGGCGGCCTTTTCGCCCGGCTTCAGGGCCAGGGCTATTTTTTCCATTTCCAGGTGAATGGCCGCGCCATCTGGCGGAAGGGCGGCGCAAATGGCTTCCAGCCCGCCAGGGGCAAAGCTTATGCCCAGTTCTTGCGCTTCCGCCCGCGCAAAGTTTGCTATGCCGCGCGGATCCAGCGGGGGCACAAGGGTTACCCAGCCTTTTTGTTCCGCAAAGTTCCAGGCTTGCAGCTTTTGGATATGGGCGGGGATTTTGGGTTTGCCCTTTTCAAAATCCACCTCCAGGCAAAAAATTGGCCAGGCCAGTTCATTGGGGCGGCCCAGGGCCAGGGAAAGCTTTTTCCAAATTTCTGCCGGAAGCTTTTCCGCGTTGCGCACCCACAGCGCCTTTGGCCCGGCAAACAGGCCTTGCAGGGTAAGGTATTCCCAAAACTTGTCGTTTAGCCCTTCATCCGCCCAGAAGACCAGATTTTCCCATTCCTTTTTGGCCGGGCCTGGCATGGCGCCAAGCAGCCCCCCGCCGCCGGACGGGGCCGGGGGCGGAAAAGAAGAGAGCAGGGCCTGAGCGCGTTTTTTCAGCAGCATGATGTCAGGCCCGGCGCAGAAGGAAAAACCGGGACGTTCCGTTTGTTGGGTCATTGCTTTTTCTGTTTTATTGTACACTAGAGTGATTTACGCTTGAAATAGTCGCTTAACGGCGAGCAAAGCTCGCCTACGACTATTTCGCGGCAAGGATTTGAAGGCAAATCCTTGCTGAGCAATTCACTCATTTCAATCGTAAATTGCTCTAGAGTGGTTTACGCTTGAAATAGTCGCTTAACGGCGAGCAAAGCTCGCCTACGACTATTCCGCGGCAAGGATTTGAAGACAAATCCTTGCTGAGCAATTCACTCATTTCAATCGTAAATTGCTCTAGAGCATTTTATCTATAATGACAAAACGCTCTAGAATTTCATGCGCATTTCCTGGCACAAGCGCCGCATAAGCTCGCGTGAAAGCTCTTCCGCCGCGGCCTTTTCTTCCGGGGCCACGTAGATGTCGCTGTAGCTTATGTTGGAAGAGCGCCAGACAATATTGTTGCCCGTTCCGTCATACACCGTGGCTGAAATGGTCATGCTGCCGCTGAAGATAAGGGTTTTGTCGTCTTTGTCCCGCACCTGCGCGCGCATGGTGTAGGAATGCACCTTGATGACAATTTCATTGTCCGCGCTGCCGCTGTCTGCCCAGCGGGCCAGGTTGCGGGCGTTTACTTCATCCCGCAGGGCATTGCGCACCACATAGGTCATCCACGGGTAGGTGGTGGGCTGGTCTATGCTTTTGACCTTCAGGGTTTTTTCCGTATCACCCAGGGCGCTGGGCAGGCCCCCGCTGAACTGGTAGCCGCAACCGCCCGCCGCGATGATCAGAAAAAGCAGCGCCGCCAGGGCAAGGCGCGTTTGCCTTATGCTATTTTGCAACCACATTGACAAGTTTCCCCGGCACATAAAGCACCTTTTGCACGGCAAGGTTTTCAAGGTATTTGGCAATGGACGGTTCCGCCAGGGCGGCCTGTTTCACGCTTTCTTCATCCGCATTGGCGGGCGCTTCAATTTTGCCGCGCAGTTTGCCGTTTACCTGCACCACAATGGTTATCATGTCACGCTGCATGGCTTCCGGGCTGTAAACCGGCCAGGGCTGGCTGCCCAGGCGGCCCGCAAAACCGGCCAGTTCCCATATTTCTTCGCACAGGTGCGGGGTAATGGGGTTAAGCAGGCCCAGCACGGTTGCCAGGGCGGAAGAAAGCACGCGCTGCCCGCTTTCACCTTCCGCCAAAAGTTCATCTTTTACCAGGTAAAGGTGGTTCACCAGTTCCATAACCGCGGCTATGGCGGTGTTAAACTGGAATTTGGCCGCGATATCTTCCCCGGCTTTTTTGACGGTGCTGTGTTCCTTCAAACGGGTTTCTTTGCCGGCCGGGCTTTTGGCATCTTCCGCCGTGGCCTGGCAGGCGCGCAGCAGGGCTGCTTTGGGCAACTTTTCAATAAGTTCCTCACACAGCCGCCACACGCGGTTCACAAAGCGGCTGGAACCTTCAATGCCGCTGTCTGTCCAGTCAAAATCCCTTTCCGGCGGGGCGGCGAACAGGCAGAACAGGCGCACGGTGTCCGCCCCGTATTTGGCGATCATTTCTGTTGGGTCAACCGTGTTGCCCTTTGATTTGGACATCTTGCTGCCGCCCATAAGCACCATGCCCTGCGTAAGCAGGTGGTCAAACGGTTCGTCAAGCTGCAAAAAGCCGCAATCCCGCAGGGCCTTTACAAAAAAGCGCGAATAGAGCAGGTGCAGAATGGCGTGTTCCACCCCGCCAATGTACTGGTCAACCGGCAGCCAGTACTTGCTGTCTGCGTTGTTGAAGGGGGTTTTGTCCTTGTCCGGCGCGGTCATGCTGGCGTAACGGGCGAAGTACCAGGAAGATTCCACAAAGGTATCCATGGTGTCGGTTTCCCGGCGGCCTTCACCACCGCATTTCGGGCAGGCGCACTTGTAAAATTCCGGGCTGTCCGGCAGGGGGGAACGGCCGTCCGCATGGGTTTGAATTTCCAGCGGCAGCACAACGGGCAGGTTTTCTTCCTTTTCCGGCACAACACCGCATTTTTCGCAGTAAATTACCGGCACGGGCGCGCCCCAGTAGCGCTGACGAGAAATGTTCCAGTCACGCAGCCGCCAGTTCACGGTGCGCTTGCCCAGGCCTTTGGCGTTCAGCGCGTCGGCTATTTCCAGCCTGGCGTCTTCACTTGCCAGCCCGCTGAATTTGCCGGAATTTACCAGCACGCCCGCATCCACATAGGGCAGGGGCTGGTCTTTTATATCCGCCGCTTCCGGGCCTTTTATAACCGGCACAACGGGCAGGCCGTATTTTTGCGCGAAGTCGAAATCGCGCTGGTCATGCGCGGGCACGCCCATTACCGCGCCGGTGCCGTAACCGGCCACCACGAAGTTGGCTACCCAAATTTGAATTTTTTCGCCGGTAAAGGGGTGCTTGCAATAGCTGCCGGTGAAAACCCCTTCCTTTTCAAGGGAATCGGACATCAGGACGGTTTTGTCGGTATTGCGCAGTTTTTCCGCAAAGGCCCGCACGGCGGCTTCTTGCGGCTTGCCTTTTATCAGTTGTTCCAGCAGGGGGTGTTCCGGCGAAAGGCTCATCATGGTAGCGCCAAAGACTGTGTCGGCCCGGGTGGAAAACACGCTTATGCCGCCTTCGCCTTCCGCCAGGGGGAAGGTAATTTCCGCGCCAATGGATTTGCCTATCCAGTTGTGCTGCATGCTCAGCACGCGTTCCGGCCAGCCGTGGGAAAGTTTTTTCAGGTCTTCCAGAAGTTCATCGGCATAGGCGGTAATGCGCACAAACCATTGAGTAAGTTCCTTTTGTTCCACAAGGGAATCACAACGCCAGCACTTGCCGTCTTCCACCTGTTCATTCGCCAGCACGGTGTTGCAGGAAGGGCACCAGTTTTGCGCGGCCTTTTTGCGGTAGACCAGCCCCTTTTCCAAAAAGCGCAGGAAAAAGAGCTGTTCCCAGCGGTAATAGTCCGGCGTGCAGGTGGCAACTTCACGCCGCCAGTCGTAGGAATAGCCCAGGCGCTTCAATTGGGCGCGCATGTTGTCTATATTGGCGAAGGTCCACTTGGCCGGGTGGGTGCCGTTTTTTATGGCCGCGTTTTCCGCCGGCAGGCCAAAGGCGTCCCAGCCCATGGGGTGCAGCACGTTGTAGCCCTGCATGCGTTTGAAGCGGGCCACCACGTCGCCAATGGAATAGTTGCGCACATGGCCCATGTGGATGTTGCCGGAAGGGTAGGGGAACATTTCCAGACAATAATATTTGGGCTTGCCGGTAACGGCTTCACAGTTGAAGGCCCCTTCATCGGCCCATATTTTTTGCCATTTGAGTTCTATATCTTGCGGTTCGTATTTCATTTATATTCCTTGGCATTCTTGAAGCAAACTGACTTCAGGTTTTCCAAAATTTTGTCGAGGGGGTCTGGGGGAAATCATTTCCCCCAGAAAAAATATTAAAATCAAACAGTTTTAACCGGCTCAATAACTTCCAGCCCGCCCATGTAGGGGCGCAAGACCTTGGGCAGAACAATGCTGCCGTCTTTTTGCTGGCCGTTTTCCAGCACCGCAACCAGGGTGCGGCCCAAAGGCAGACCGGAACCGTTAAGGGTGTGCACAAATTCCAGCTTGCCAGCGGCGTTGCGGAAGCGCAAATTCGCGCGGCGGGCCTGGAAATCCAGGCAGTTGGAGCAGGAAGAAATTTCCCGGTAGGTGTTTTGCCCCGGCAGCCACACTTCAATATCGTAGGTTTTGGCGGAAGAAAAGCCCATGTCGCCGGTGCACAGAGTTATTACCCGGTAGGGCAGTTCCAGCCGCTGCAACAGGCTTTCCGCGTGGCCGCGCATAATTTCCAGTTCATTGAAGGAATTTTCCGGGTGGGCAAGGCGCACCATTTCCACCTTGGCGAACTGGTGCTGGCGTATAAGGCCCTTGGTGTCTTTGCCGTAGCTGCCCGCTTCGGAACGGAAGCACAGGGTGTGCGCGGTGTAGGCCAGGGGCAGGTCTTTTTCTTCAAGAATTTCATCGGCGTGCAGGTTGGTAAGCGGCACTTCGGCGGTGGGTATGAGGAAGTATTCCCAATTTTGCAGTTTGAAGAGGTCTTCTTCAAACTTGGGCAGGTTGCCGGTGCCCGTCATGCTTTTGCGGTTGACTATTACCGGGGGTATTATTTCCGCGTAGCCGTGTTCCTGCGTTTGCACGTCAAGGTAGAAATTGGCAATGGCCCGTTCCAGCCGGGCGGCCCAGCGCCAGTAAACGGTGAAGCGGCTGCCCGTAAGCTTGGCCCCGCGCTCAAAATCAAGCCCGGCAATGGTGTGCGGGTTTTTTGCGCCTTCCACCCCGGCCAGTTCCCAGTGTTCCTTGGGGGTAAAATCAAATGCGCGCGGCGCGCCCCAGCGCAACACTTCCGGGTTGTCTTTTTCGTCCTTGCCCACGGGCACGCTTTCATGCGGGATGTTGGGAATTATCAGCATGAAGTTGTTTTGCGCTTCCTGCACGCTTGCAACCTCAAGATCCAGCGCCTTGATCTTGTCGCCAATGGCCGAAGTTTGCGCGATAAGCGCATCGGCGTTCTGCCCGGCCCGCTTCAGGGCCGCCACTTCGGCGGAGGCCTTGTTGCGTTCCGCCTTCAGGCCTTCCACCTGCAGGAGCAGGTCACGCCGTTTGGCATCCAGTTCCGTGAAGGTGTTCAGGTCTATGTTGGAGTTGCGTTTCTTCAGGGCTTCGGCAACAATTTCCGGGTTGCGCTGCAATATTTTGAGGTCAAGCATCTTAATTCCTCTTAAAGAATTATGGGGACAGTATATAAACTTGATTAATTCACGGTAAGGCGCAAAAAGCGCTTTTTGCCCAGCTTCACAATGTAGCTGCCGGGTTGAAGCGGGGTAAACGGGTCTGTGTGCGGTTTTTCATCTATGCTGAGGGCGTTTGGGGAAATAAGGCGTTTGGCCTCGCCGCGCGAGGCCGCCAGCCCGGCCTCGGTCAAAAAGACCGCCGGGGCGGAGGCTTCCCCGCAGTCGCAACTGTATTCCGGCGTATCTTCCGGTATGCCGCCGCCCGCGAACACCGCGTTGAAGCCCTGCCGGGCCTCTGAAGCCGCACTTTCCCCATGATACTGGGTGGTTATTTCATGCGCCAGGTCTTCTTTGACGGTTTTGGGGTGGGCTTCACCTTTTTCCACCTGTTTTTTCAGGGCGGCTATTTCTTCAAGGCTCTTGCGGGAAAGCAGTTCATAATAGCGCCACATAAGCGCATCGGAAATGGACATGAGCTTGCCGAACATTTCCGCCGGGGCTTCATCTATGCCCACGTAGTTGCCCAGAGATTTGGACATTTTTTTCACGCCGTCCAACCCTTCCAGCAGGGGCATGGTAAGGATGCACTGCGGTTCCTGCCCGTACTGCCCTTGCAGGTGGCGGCCCACCAGCAGGTTGAAAGTCTGGTCCGTGCCGCCCAGTTCCATGTCCGCCTTCAGGGCCACGGAATCATAGCCCTGGGCCAGGGGGTAAAGGAATTCGTGTATGGAAATTGGTATGTTGTTGCGAAAGCGCTTGGCAAAATCATCACGTTCCATCATTCTGGCAACGGTGTAGTGTGAGGCCAGGCGGATGAAATCG
>JAVBMP010000014.1:0-14807 GCA_031552315.1 Desulfovibrionaceae bacterium
TATTGACAGAATGAAACATGGAAAGTAAAAGAAGCCTGCCTGGTGTGAAAACGCCATGCGGGCCTATAGCTCAGTTGGCAGAGCCTCCGGCTCATAACCGGATTGTCCGAGGTTCAACCCCTCGTGGGCCCACCAAATTTACTTCTGAAAACAGGCGTCTATGTAAGCATGGACGCCTGTTTTTGGTTTGATGCTTTCGCAACACGCTGTTATTTATGGCATATTATGTCAAAAGATTTTATTCGCAACGGACAAATCACAGCTCTGACTTGACATATGCCATGTACGTCATTACATTAATAATGCAAAACATGCAATCGAGGGTATTCATATGGCAAATGTACAGATAAGGGTTGATGACGGTTTACGGGCGCAAGCGCAGGCCGTGGCGGCCAGCATGGGGATGGACTTGGCGTCCGCCGTGCGGATTTTTTTAACGCAAATGGTGCGCGAAAACGGCTTGCCCTTCAGGCCGAATGCAGACCCGTTTTACAGCGCCAAAAACCAGGAGGCGCTTGCAAGTTCCATTACCCGGCTGAATGCCGGGCAAACCGTTGCCAAAAGCCTTGAAGAACTGGAAGGCATGGGCGAGTGATGGAAATAAAATTCAGCTTGGATGCCTGGGAAGAATATGTTGCCTGGCAAGGGCAAGACAAGCGCACACTGAAACGCATCAATGAACTGCTGAAGGATATTGTGCGCGGCAACCCCTATGACGGCATAGGCAAGCCGGAACCGCTAAAAGGCAATTTTTCCGGCTTCTGGAGCCGCCGCATTGATGAACAGTACCGGCTGGTTTACCGTATTGAGGGTAATGACTGCCAGGTTGTTCAATGTAAAGGACATTATACCGATTGATGCGGCCTGCTTCCCTGCTGTTTGCCCATCACCTGCAAAGGCTATACTTCCCGTTTCTTGCCCTCCCATTATTTTACCCTTTTGTTAATTTCCGCCAAAACAATCTTGACATTCATTCTCAATTGCCTTATTTCTACTTCGTTACCTACTCTTTTGTTCTCCGATCAAGGGGGCAGAATGCTATTTGAGCTTATACAGAAAAAAATACAGCCTGAAGCGTCCGGGCCCGAACATGCGCATGAATGTTCGTATGAATGTTCCCACGAATGTTCTCTGGATGAACTTCCGGGCGGCTGCCGCGGGCAAGTTTGCCGCGTTTGCGCCGACACGGCTGAATGTGCGCGTCTTTACGCCCTGGGTTTTATCCCCGGCGCGGAGCTTGAAGTAAAAGACAGCGGCCTTGTCAAGGTAATGGGCAGCACCCTTGTTTTAGATAAAAATCTCATGCGTAAGGTACAATGCAAGGCCTGCCGCGGGCATAAAGGCAAAAAACGCGGGGGCGCGTAAAACACGGCCAGGGGGGTCTTTATGTCTGGTGAAGCTGTTATTGTTGGCCTTATTGTCGCGGCTGCCGCGCTTTACCTTGTTTTACGCCTGCGCCGCTCCGCCCGGGGGGGCGGTTGCGGTTGCGGTTGCGCGGGTTGTTCCGCAACCAGCCGCAAGCTTGAAGCGTATGATGCGGAAAAAGATGGAAAAGTAAACAGCAACCCTGCTTGCGGTTGCAAAAAAAGCTGACTATTTTATCCGCAAAGGCCATTGCGCAATGGCAACCCATTGTATGCTGTAACGCGCCGTCTTGGCGCGAATTTGTCCACATTCCTGCTTTGTTGAGGTAAAATTATGAGCACTGTTCCCTTACGGTCTTTGAAAGAAGGCCAGCAAGCCATTATTGCCGGAGTTTCCGCCCAGGGCGAACTTGGCCGGCGCATTCGCGACATGGGCCTTATACCCGGCGCGGAACTTCAGGTTGTTGGCCGCGCCCCCCTGCGTGACCCGGTGGCCCTGCGCCTGCAAGGCTTTACCCTTTCCCTGCGCAACAATGAGGCCGATTACATAACGGTTGAAGTTGCCGATTAATTGTTTTTCGGCCCTTTCATTATATCTTTTTAATGAAAATGATTCCCAATTTCTAAGCTGCGGATGCATTTGTTGTGGAGCGCGCATGTCAAAAAAACAATCTGTAAACATAGCCCTGGCCGGCAACCCGAACGCGGGCAAGACCACGGCCTTCAACCACTACACCGGGTCACGCCAGCACGTGGCAAACTACCCCGGCATTACAGTGGAACAAAAAACCGGCATTATTGAAATGAACAATGCCACAATCAACCTTATAGACCTGCCCGGCACCTATTCGCTTACCGCCTATTCGCAAGAAGAGCTGGTGGCCCGCAAGTGCCTGGCCGCGCCGGATTTGCACAGCGTTATAAGCCTGGTGAACGCCAACGCGCTGGAACGCAACCTTTACCTTGTGGTGCAGATTATGGAAATGGGCCTGCCGGTTGTGCTGGCCCTGAACATGATAGATGAAGTGAAGGCGTCCGGCGTGGAAATAAATTCTGCCCGCCTGGCGGAACTTTTGGGCGTGCCGGTGTTTGAAACCGTGGCCCGCCACGGCAAGGGCCTGAATGAAGCGCTGGAATCCGCCCTGCGTCTTGGGCTGGAAAGGCAGAAGGCCCAAGGCGAATCCGGCGGCGGCAAGGTTTACGCCAAACCGCTTGTCATTTCCTACGGGCCGGATCTGGACGCCGCCCTGAACAAGCTGGTGGAAGAAATTGACGCAAAGGCCTTCCTGGCTGAAAAATACCCCGCCCGCTGGACAGCCCTGAAGTACCTTGAAAATGATTCAGAAATCCGCGCGGAAGGCAACAAGGCCAACCCGGAACTCGCCAAAAAACTGGAAGCTATTTGTGAAGCGGTGGCCCGCCACCTGCAAAGCACCACGGGCGCGGGGGCGGATTCCATCATCGCCGACTACCGCTACGGCTTTATTGCCGGCATCATGCGCAACGGCGTAATACGCCGCCATGAAGACCATATTCGCCGCCAGGGCTTTTCCGATAAAATGGATAAAGTGCTTACCCATGCCGTGCTTGGCCCGGTCATCATGCTTGGCCTGCTTTACCTTATGTACAAGGTTACCTTTGTCATAGGCCAATACCCGGCAGACTGGCTGGGGGCCGGGTTTGACTGGCTGGGCGGCATGATAGACGAACATATGGCCGAAGGCATGGTCAAATCCATGCTAAGCGCCGCCCTTATTGACGGCGTGGGCGGGGTGCTGGGTTTTGTGCCGCTGATAATCGTCATGTTCTTGCAGCTTTCCATCTTGGAAGACAGCGGCTACATGGCGCGGGTGGCCTACATGCTTGACAGGCTTTTCCGGGCCTTTGGCCTGCACGGCTGCTCTGTAATGCCCTACATCATTTCCGGCGGCATTGCCGGGGGTTGCGCGGTGCCCGGCGTTATGGCCGCCCGCACCCTGCGCAGCCCCAAGGAACGCCTTGCCACAGTGCTTACCGTGCCCTTTATGACCTGCGGGGCCAAACTGCCGGTCTTCCTGCTGCTGGTCGGGGCCTTTTTTGCGGAAAATCAAGAAGTTATAATGCTGGGCATAACGCTGTTCGGCTGGCTTATGGCCCTGCTTGTGGCCCGGCTGCTGCGTTCAACCCTTATCAAGGGCGAGGCTACACCCTTTGTTATGGAACTGCCCCCCTACCGCCTGCCCACAATGTTCGGCGTGCTCATTCACACCTGGGAACGGGCCTGGCAGTACATCAAAAAGGCCGGCACAATCATTGTGGCGGTAGCCATTGTCATTTGGGCCGCCATGACCTTTCCCGGCTTGCCGGAAAATGAACAACAGGCCTTTGACCAAAAAAAGGCCGCGATTGAAGAACAGCTTGGCGCGGCGCAAGAAAAATTGAGCGCCAAAGAAGCCGTGGAACAAAACGCCAACGCGGAAGAAGCCCTGCCCGAAAAAGCCCTGCCCGAAAAAACCCTTGTCGAAGAGCTGGAAGGCCAACTTGCGGAACTTGAGGCGAAAAGCACCAGCGCCGCCCTGGCCCATTCCTACGCCGGGCGCGTGGGCGTAGGGCTGGAAGGCATCAGCCAGTACGCCGGTTTTGACTGGAAGACCAACATTGCCCTTGTAGGCGGCTTTGCCGCCAAGGAAGTTATTGTCTCCACCCTTGGCACCGCCTATTCAATGGCGGCAGCGGATGATGAAGATGAACAGATCACCCAGATAGGGGAACGCATAAAATCCGACCCGAACTGGAACAAGGCCAACGCCATGGCCCTGATTATCTTCGTGCTGCTTTACGCCCCCTGCTTTGTAACCGTGGCGGTTATCAAGCAGGAATCCGCCTCCTGGTTTTGGGCCATATTCAGCGTGGTCTTCAACACCGTGCTGGCCTACGGCGTGGCAGTGGCGGTCTACCAAATAGGCAAGGCCTTGATATAACGGACTTGCAGCTTCACAAAAAACCTTACGGCGGGCTGTTGACAAAGTCTTCTTTGTCAACAGCCCGCCGCGCAGGCGTAGGCGGCATTCATTGCCGCCGTAAGGCGCCGGAGCGGGCGTGCCTTTACAAACCCTGCCTTGCGGGGTTTGTCATCAATCTGAGTACGCGGCGGTATTTTAATGCCCCCGCGTACTGATTTTTTGTGCATTGACAAAATAGCGAACATAAACGAAACATAAATTATTATTGATAAATATTGTTGGTTGCATAATTTTGCCGGACAAAACATTGCGGAATACAGGGTGTATTTTATGAAAAGAAAATTGTTAAGCCTGTTCTTGGCCTTTTTCTGTCTGACAGGGGCCGGGTGCGGCGGCGGCGGCAGCATGGCCAGCGGATTTATGGATGATAAAGTTGTCATTTTTGGCTTGATCACCCTGCCCCTGTGGTACCCTGTTTACGCCATTTCAGAATGCTTCGACGAGGCGGGGAAAAGCCAGGAAGCCAAAGAAGAATATTTGAACGCGACCTTTCCGGAATCCTATCAAAAAACCTGGCCCTCCATAGCCGCAACAAAAAACCCGCAAACCCGCTACGCCAAAGCTCTGGCTAAAATCAAGGAAGATCCGCCAGCGGCGAATGATGCGCGCACGGGCGCTATTTACACCGACATGGCCGCCTTTGCCGCTGTAACGCCAGACCATGACCAGCCGCTGGCGGAAGCCCGCGCCCTGCTGAACGGGAACAGCAACCCGAACAATGCCCTGCTGGCATCCGCCCTGTTGCGCGGGGTTATAGACGCAAACGGGCTGTGGCCGTTACCCCCTGCGCCTGAAGAACTTGCTTCCTACCAGGATGAGGACTACTACCATTTGGAATGGCTGGTAAAATATTATGATCTCATGCGCAATGTGCCGTCCCAGGCATTGAACAACCCGGCTTTTCAGGCTGTCCTGCCCCTTATGCTGCAAGCGGCGGAACAGGCAAGCCCGGCCTTGCCGAAAAATGCCGCCAACAACCTCAGCCTGGCAGCCACCTATGATTTTATGGCCCGGCTGGAACCCGCCAACCCCAAAAGCGGGGCATGGCGCACAGAGGCGCTTGCCCTTTACCGGCAGGTCGTTCTGTCCAAAGACAAGCTTCGCGCCTCAAGCGCACTGTACATGGCTTCTGCCCTGCTGAAAAATGACGAGGAACGCCTGGCCCTGCTGACAGAATTTTGCACGCATAACCTTGCATTCGGCGCTTTTAACGCCAATTGGTTTTTTAACCGCAAAGGGGCGGTAAAAGGGCAAATTTTGCAACACCCCTACCCGGACTTCTTTTTCATAAGAGAAATATATGTCGAGGTTGATTTCCCAATGCCCGGGTTCGCGCCCATGTTGGCCGACACTTATACAACCCCCAAAAACATCAAACTTATGTGTGACATGCTGGCAAAAAACCTGCGAAGTGATTACCAGGACATCTATTACATGGTTTATGCCTATTCCCTAAAAGGCAAAAACGCCGACCTGCTGAGCACGCCCCAACAACGCCAGATGTCAGAACAAATGGGCAACACGCCCGAAGATGAAAAAGAAAAAAAGCTGCTGCGGCTACAATGCGTCAACCGTTTTACAAATGCCCTGCTTACTGGCAACAGAACCACCTGGGACGTGCTCACAGCGGATGCCGCCACATCAAGGTGCAATTTTAACGATATTAAACAAGATCTTACGCTTTTTGGCAAATATCTTTACGCCAAAGGCATAAATTGAAGGCATGCCGGAATGGCGATGCAAATGCAGGCAACGCCCGGCAAGGGCATTCAGGGCGAGTTACGCTTGAAATAACAATGGCCTCTGGTCGCTGACTATTTGGCGGGTTTCAGGTCACGCCTGAAACCCGCGCATCTGTTCAGCCACCGCCAAACCCCGCCGCACCATTTTTACTTGAACTATCTAACCTTCTGGTATAGCATCTGCCAAACAATTTTCCCCATTGAGCATTATGACAGAAGCCGAAAACTCCACGCCGCCAAAACTTACCCCCATGTTTGAGCAGTATCTGGGCATCAAGAAAGACTACCCGGATTCCTTGCTCTTTTACCGCATGGGCGACTTTTTTGAGCTTTTTTTTGAAGACGCTGTTATCGCGGCCAAAGAACTTCAGCTTACCCTTACCAGCCGCAACCCCGGCGCGGAAAACCCCATACCCATGTGCGGGGTGCCGCACCATTCCGTAAGCACCTACATCCAGCCCCTGCTGAACCGGGGCTACCGCGTGGTTATCTGTGACCAGCTGGAAAACCCCAAAGAGGCCAAGGGGCTGGTAAAACGCGGTGTAAGCCGGGTGCTTACGTCCGCCACCACGGTGGACGACTACAACCTTGACTTCAAGGAACACAACTACCTGGGCGCGGTATACTGGGACGCGGAAAAGTCTTGCGGCGGCTTCGCCTTTGCGGACAACTCCACCGGGCAATGGTCCGGCCTTTACACGACCAAAGAAGCGGAACTGTGGCAGTGGGTGCAAAAAATGTCCCCGCGTGAACTGCTTACGCCGGACTTGCCCGCCTCTGCCTTTCGCCTGCCGCCCTCGCTGGGGCTGGAAGGCATTCAGAATGTGCGCGTGCCCGTAAAAAACTTTTTTGAGCTTAAAGGGGCCACCCGCCGCCTTTTGCAGGCTCAAGGCGTGCAAGAAGCCGCCGCCCTTGGGCTGGACGGCAAGGCGGAACTTGTAATGTGCTGCGGGGCCGTTTTGGCCTATCTTGCGCACACCCAGCAACAGGAAGTTACGCACCTGCAACCCTTTGCCCCGCTTAACCTGAGCCGCTACCTGGTGGTGGATGAAGTAAGCGAGCGCAACCTGGAAATTTTTCGCCGGCTGGATGGCCGCAAAGGCCCCGGCACCCTGCGCCAGGTGCTGGATGAAACCATCACCCCCATGGGCGGGCGGCTGTTGGAAGACCGCCTGCGCCAACCCTGGCGTGATGCCGCCCCCATTCTGGAAACGCAAGAAGTGGTAAGCTTTTTCGGGCAGGATGCCCCCCTGCGCAAACGCCTGCGCAACGCGCTGGAAACCGTGTATGACCTTGAACGCCTTTCCACCCGCGTAAGCCTTGACAGCGCCAGCCCCAAAGATTTTTCCGCCCTGCGCCAAAGCCTGCTTTCTCTCCCTGACGTGCGGGCCGCGTTGGAAGTTGGCCCCCTTACGCATGAAGCCGCCTACCCCACGGCGGATGATGAACTGGGCCTGAACCGCCCCCCGGCCCTGCAAGGCATTTTGAACAACTGGGACAACCTTGAAGACTGCGCCGCCCTGCTGCAACGCGCCCTGGTGGATACCCCGCCCAACGCCCTGACCGAAGGCGGGCTGTTCCGCGCCGGCTACAACGCGGAACTGGATGAGCTGCTTGACCTGGCCGAACACGGAGAACAACGCCTGAAGGAACTGCTGGCGCGGGAACAGGCCGCCAACAGCCTGCCCAAGCTCAAGCTGGGCTACAACCGGGTGTTCGGCTGGTATTTTGAACTTACGCGCAACAGCGGCAAGGGCGAGGTGCCGGAACATTTTATCCGCCGCCAAACCCTTGCCAATGCGGAACGCTTCACCACGCCGGAACTCAAAGAGTTGGATGAAAAGCTGCTTAGCGCGTCTGAACGGCGCAACTCGCTGGAATACAAACTTTTTCAAGCCCTGCGCCTTGAAATTGCCAAGGCCAGAACCCGTCTTGTCTTCATGGCGTCCGGCGTGGCCGCGCTGGATTTTTGGCAGGGCCTGGCGGAATGCGCAAGCAAAAACGCCTGGGTGCGCCCAAAACTGCATACCGGGCTGGAAATAAACATACGCGAAGGCCGCCACCCGGTGGTGGAAGCCGTGCAAGGCCCCGGCAGCTTCATCCCCAACAGCCTGATTATGGATGATAAACGCCGCATGCTTATCATCACCGGGCCAAACATGGCCGGTAAATCAACCGTGCTGCGCCAAACGGCCATTATTTGCCTGCTGGCGCAAATGGGTTCCTTCGTGCCCGCGGCGGAAGCCTCCATTGGTTTGGCAGACCGCATTTTCTGCCGGGTGGGCGCGTCAGACAACCTGGCTCAGGGGCAAAGCACCTTTATGGTGGAAATGATGGAAACCGCCCGCATCTTAAGGCAGGCCGGGCGGCGCAGCCTGGTCATCCTGGACGAGATAGGCCGGGGCACCAGCACCTTTGACGGCCTTTCCCTGGCCTGGGCCGTGGTGGAAGACCTTGCCCGCCGGGCCGATTCTTCCGTGCGCACCCTGTTTGCCACGCACTATCATGAGCTTACGGCGCTGGAAGGGCGGCTGGACGGCGTGCACAACATGAGCATTGCCGTGCGCGAGCACAAGGGCGAAATTGTCTTTTTGCGCCGCCTGGTGCCCGGCCCCACAGACCGCAGCTACGGCATAGAAGTAGCGCGCCTGGCCGGGGTGCCCGGCCCGGTGGTAAACCGCGCCAAAGAAATTTTGCGCCTGCTGGAACAGGAAAAACGCCGGGAAGGGGCAGACGGCGCGGCAAAAACCGCCGGCGCCCTGCAAACCCTGCCCGGCCTGAACCTGCCGGCGCAAGAAGTGAAAGAAAGCCGCCTGCTGCCGCCGGAATGCGTTGACGTGGCGCACCCGCTGCTTACCACGTTGCAAGATTTGGACATAAACACCCTTACCCCCTTCCGGGCGCTGGAATTGTTGCATGAATGGAAACTGCTTTGGGGAGGCCAAAATGACGCCAGCCAATCATAGTATCACAAAAAAACATCTGCCCCTTTTGCTTGCCCTGTTTGCCCTCTGCCTTTTTTGCGCAAGTTGCGGCAAAAAGGCGGACCCGCAACCCCGCGTGAAAACCCGGTCTTTTGAATTGCAAGACGTGGCAATTGAACCCACGGCAGATTGCCTGAGCATCAGCGGCAAACTTAGCGGCAACGCGCAAAATCTGGAACGCTTCCGCCTGGATCTTGGCCCGGTAAACAGCGCGGAAGACTGCCCCGGCTGCCCATTTTTGGCCTCCAAAAGCATCTGGTTCACCCCGGAAGAAGCCCGGCTGGATGAAAAAAGCGGCGCTTTCAGCCTTAACTACTGCCCGGCGGCGGACAACTTGCAGGCCCCGGCCTACCGCTGGCGTCTTTTCGGCATCAACGCCTATGATAAAATCCAGCACGCAAGCACCGTGGCCCGCCTGGTGGTAATGCCGCCCAAAGCGGGCAAATAAAACTGCTCAAACAAATATACCAAAGTAAATTATAAGGATAACTCATGGCACTCAGCATAGGCATTGTCGGCCTGCCCAATGTGGGCAAATCCACCATTTTCAACGCGCTTACCCGGGCCCAAAACGCCGAATGCGCCAACTACCCCTTTTGCACCATTGAACCGAACAAGGCCAGCGTACCCGTGCCGGATTCCCGCCTTTTGAAGCTGGAAGAGCTGGTCAACCCGCAAAAAGTGGTGCACGCGCTGGTGGACTTCATTGATATAGCCGGCCTGGTGCGCGGGGCCAGCAAGGGCGAAGGCCTGGGCAACCAGTTTTTGGCCAATATTCGGGAAAGCGCGGCCATTTTGCACGTTGTGCGCTGCTTTGAAGATGAAAACATCACCCACGTTGACGGCGCGGTTGACCCGTTGCGTGATGTGGAAACCATTGAGACCGAACTGGTGCTGGCCGATATTCAAACCCTGGAAAAACGGCTGGAAAAAACCCAAAAAATGGCCAAGGGCGACAAGGCCATGCAGGCCCTGGCAACAGACCTGGCCCGCCTGCTGGAACACCTGAACGCGGCCAACCCGGCCGCCACCTTCAAAAGCCCGGAAACAGACGCCTTTAACCAGTGCTTTAAAGAAATGGCCCTGCTTTCCGCCAAAAAAGTGGTCTACTGCGCCAATGTGGATGAAGGCACCATTGCCGGGGCCGCCAACCCCCAGCTTGAGCGCCTGAAAAAGCTGGCGGAAGAACGCGGCGCCCAGGTGGTAACCATTTGCGCCAAGATAGAAGAGGAACTGCAAGGCCTGGACGACACGGAACAGCAGGAAATGTTCCAGTCCTACGGCATAGAGGAAAGCGGCCTGAACCAGGTAATACGCCTTTCCTACAAAACCCTTGGCCTTGCCAGCTACTTCACCGCCGGGGAAAAGGAAGTGCGCGCCTGGACCTTTCAGGCAGGGTGGAAGGCCCCGCAATGCGCCGCGGTCATTCACACCGACTTTGAAAAGGGCTTCATCCGCGCTGAAGTAATAGCCTATGACGACTACGCCCGCCTGGGCAGTGAAAGCGCCGCCCGTTCCGCCGGGGTGCTGCGCACCGAAGGCCGCGAATATATTATGAAAGACGGCGACGTGGTACACTTCTTGTTCAACGTGTAAAAAGGCAAATTCGCACCAACATATAATAACTGCCGTTTTTTTTGGAGACAAAAAAATGTATTTCACCAAACGTCACAATACGCTGCATCTAATTGTACTTTTTTCTCTTTTTGCGGCCCTGCCGCTACTTTCAGGTTGCGCCCACAAACCTGATGGCTACACCTACAACAATTCCGCCCTTGGTTCAACCGGGCAAACGGTTAAAGACTTCCGCGCCGGGTGGAATGCCGGCGCTGCGGCAGAAGGCCTTCCGCAAATGCCGGAAGAACCCGCCGCCCTTGCCGGTGGCCAATTGGGCAACGCATACCATTTTTTTCATTTGGGCGGCGGCGTAACAATACAGCTTACCTTGGAAAAAGATAGGAAATACGCGCCCAGCGCAATTTCTGTCACCGTTGCAAATGCCGGGGCCAAAAACGCCCGCAAACTGTTCAAGCTGTTTGTAAACACCGTTCTTGCAAATGCCGGGACGGACGAAACACAGGCGACAATGGCCAAGCTTGATTTTGAAAAAGCCTTCAGCGTATCCAACAGCCCCAAAAAGCCAAATGCCGCTGCGGATTCTTCCAAGCTCAGCCCGGAAGAACTTAAACGCCGCCGCGGCATGCTGCTAGGCGGCACTATTATCAACTCGGCTGAAGCCCGCAATGTGGAATTCCTTCTTTTGGCCGATGAAGGTCTCGGGGTAACGCTTGCCGCAGTGTACCGCTAGAGTGGTTTACGCTTGAAATAGTCGCTTAACGGTTGGGGTAAAAGATTCGCAGACAACCCCTTGCCGGGCGGCTCACTCAATTCAAGCGTAACTTGCCCTGGTTTTTGTCACAACATTACACGTGCCCCTGCTGGAAGCCTTATTCCGGAACGGCGCGTAAAAATCCCGGCCCTAGCCTAATTTGTTTACAGGAACAACCCCAATGTCAGTCAAAAAAGCTTCCTCAAAAACGGAAAAAAAATCCGTTACCCCTTCCAAGGCCAAGCGCAGTCTGTTCACCCGGCGGGCCGCGCCTTCCGGCGCTCCGCGTGTGGCCTTGCTGGGCCGCCCCAACGTGGGCAAATCTACCCTGTTCAACCGGCTTATCCGCAGCAAACGCGCCATTACGCACGATATGCCCGGCGTTACCCGCGACCGTATGGAAGGCTGGGTGCGCAACGCGGATGAACGCCCCTTCATCCTTATAGATACCGGCGGCATCACCATGAATTCCCATTCCCTGCCCACTGAAGGGCCGGACGGCATTCGCGGTTTTGAAAGCTTTATTCTGGAACAGGCCAAGGAAGCGATTGCGGAATCTGCCGTGCTTTGCCTGGTAGTGGACGGCCGCGACGGGCTTACCCCGTTCGATTCCCACCTGGCGGACTTTTTGCGCCGTTCCGGCAAGCCCGTTCTGGTGGTGGTGAACAAAGTGGATGGCCCGGAAAAGGCAGATATAATGATGGCGGAATTTCATGCACTTGGGCTGGAAATGCTGCCCTGCTCCGCCGCCCACGGCTTCCATGTGCGGGAGTTGGAGGACGAGCTGCGCAACCGCCTGCCCGCCCCCCTGCCGGGCGAGGCATGGGGCGACGCCGTGGACGCCCTGGACGCCCTGGACGCCCTGGACGTCATAGGCGAGGACGCGGAAGCCCTGCTGGATGCCCTTCTGAATGGCGAAGCGCCGGAAGAAGCCTGCGCGGCGGAAAATGCCGAAAACGCCGCCGAAGAAGATGACGCGGAAGGCCTTTCAGACGCGGAAGGGCAACTGCCCGCCGCGCCGGAAGATGCGGAAGAAATAGCGCCGGAAGGCGAGGAACGCTTTGCGGAACCGCTTCCCAAAGAATTTCATGAGCTTAAGCCTGAAGGCGCGCCCTTGCCGCAAAAGGAAAAGCCCAAATACGCCATGGACTTGCGCAACGTCCCCCTGCGCCTTGCCATGCTGGGCCGCCCCAACGTGGGCAAATCTTCCATTGTGAACGCCCTGGTGGGCAAAGAGCGCATGATAGTAAGCGACAAGCCCGGTTCCACCCGCGACAGCGTGGACGTGCCCTGGCAGCTGGAAGGCTTTCAATGCACGCTGGTTGACAGCGCCGGGGTGCGCCGCCCGGCCAAGATTCAGGATACTGTGGAACGCTACAGCGTAAATTCCTCGCTCAAAAGCAGTTCCAAGGCCCAGGTAACCCTGCTGGTGCTGGATGCGGTGGAAGGCCTAACCCAGCAGGATAAACGCCTGCTGGACCTTTTGAACGAGCGCAAAACCCCCTTCATGGTGCTGGTGAACAAATGCGACCTGGTGGACGCCAAAAAGCTGAAAACCATGGAAAAAGATTATAAAGAGGCCATGGCCTTTTGCCAGCATGTGCCTCTGCTGATGGTTTCCGCCAAAACCGGCCGCAACCTGAAGCGCATTGTCAGCCTTGCCAAACAAATACGCCAGGAAGGGCAAATACGCATAGGCACCTCCCGCCTTAACCGCACCCTTGCGGAACTGGTAAGCCAAAAACAGCCGCCCATGGTCAAAAACCTGCGGCCCAAGTTCTATTACGCCACTCAGGCTGAAAGCGCCCCGCCCACCTTTGTCTGCTTTGTAAATGACCCGGAACGCATAAAAGATTCCTACGCCCGTTACCTTGAACGCGCCCTGCGCGAATGGCTGGGCATAAAACATGCCCCCATGCGCCTGCACTTCCGCCCGGCGCACAACAAGAAAAAATAAGGAAGAGCTTGCTATGACCCAAGAAGCCGCAGCCCGAGACGATTTTTTGTCCAAGGTAACCCGTGGGGCGCTTATTCCCCAGCATCTTATACCGTATCTGGAAGCGGTTTCCGAATTTACGCCAGAGGTCTACGGTTCCTGCCTGGTGTACTTTTCTGAGGAAAAGCCCAAAACGCCAGCCAAAAAAAGCTACAGCAGCGCGGCTGTAAAATATTCTTCCACCTTTGACGCGGAAGAAGAGGAAGCCGCCCCCGCGGGCACCAACGCCTATGTAATAGGCTACCCCATAAACCCCTCGCAGGAAGATAAAACAGCGGAACTGCCGGAAGGATATGACCAGATAACGCAGGAAGAGCTTACCGAGGCCATTGAAATGACCTTGCGCCGCCAGGACCTTTCCCGCATAACCGTCATATCCCCGGTGCACCCGGAAGCCGCCCCCGGGTGGGCGCTTTGCCAAAATGCCGCCTTCTGGCAAATACCCATTGAGCCGCTAAAAGCGCCCGTGTCCAAAAAACTCGGCTTTGTAAAGCACATGCTTTCAAAGGAAAATGTAACGCAAGAAAAATGGGGGCAGGATCACGAAATTCTTGTATCCAAATACATGGCCAACGCAAAAATACCGGCCGACGGCGCGCCCGTGTATACCCGCATCAAGGAATACCTGAAAAGCTGCCCAGATGCCGCGCTCTTTTCCCTGCGCGGCGCGTACAGCCGGCTTGAGGCCTTTGCTGTGGCCGATTTTTCCAGCTGCCACACGGCCTTTTACATGTTTTCACTAATAGCCGGGCGTCCTTCACCGTCCACTGTGCAATACCTTATGACAGCCATTGCCCAGGAAGCCGGGCAACGCGGGTACAGCCGCATGAACGTGGGCCTGGGCAACGAGCAGAGCATGTCCTTTTTGCAAGGGCACTGGAAGGCCAAACCCTTCCTTACCTACACAGAAACCAGCTGGAACCCGCACGGCCTGACCAAGGCGGATGAAGAATTGCTGAAACCGGCCCCCAAAGGCCAGCCGCAAAAAAATATCTACATGCGCTCTGAAGCCGGAATAGAAAAAAAGCCGGATTGGAAGGATATGCTGAAAAGCCTGTTCTGGCCCATAAAAAGAAAATAAATATAAGAAGAATGCCTCCGGCGGGCAGGGGCGCTGCCCCTGCACCCCGCCAAGGGCCTGAGGCCCTTGGAACCCCATTTAAATAAGAACAGCGTATTCTGCTTGCGCAGAATACGCTGTTCTTATTTGATTTTCCTCGCCTCTCCAAAAAAGAGTGCCTCTAGGAGGCCGTTGCACAATAAGAATTTTTGTTCTTTTACAAGGAGTGCGAGTTCCGTGCGGAGGGAGTATATTCAAGCATATATGACCTTCGCGCGGGATGAAGCACGACGCAGTAAAAGGGCAAAAAGGCCATTGTGCAATGGCCTC
>JAVBMP010000047.1:0-46961 GCA_031552315.1 Desulfovibrionaceae bacterium
GCGGGACAGGGTGGTCCCCCCCTTGGGAACCCCCGATCTCCCACCCCGGCCGGCCTGAAACCTGCGGGCTTCCGGACGGCCTGTCATATATACGACCATTGTGAAACAGAATCCGCGCGGTGCTCCTGTATGAGGGGGTTGGGGGGAATTCACTTCCCCCAAAAAAATCTTAAATCTTTTCTCCACGCCCGCCGGAATCCAGCAGCAGGCCGGAAGAATGCAGCTTTTCAAAATAGGAAGCAACGCCAAAGCGGGCAAAGTGCACAGCTTCGGGCACGCCGTTTACCAGCAGTATGTCGCCGGTTTTCAGTTTGATGAACTCTTGCCCGTCCAGGGTGATGAAGCTGTTGGTGCAGGCGCTGTAAACTGAAAGGGTAAGCGTGGATGAACCGGAAAGCACCAGCGGCATGGCCCGGCTTAAAAAAGGGCAAATGGCCGTAACCGCGTAGGCGTGCAGGGCAGGGCTGAGAAGCGGCCCCCCGGCGGATCCGGTGTAGCCGGTGGAACCTGTGGGGGTGGAAATGATTATGCCGTCCGCCCGCCAAAAAGCGGCCTGTTCATGGTCAATGGCCAGGTCAATGGCCAGAAGGCGGGCCACCCCGCCACGAGAAAGCACCACGTCGTTTACCGCGTAGCCGGAAAATATTTCAACGGTTTCTTGCCCCGGACGCCGTTTTTTGGCCGGCAGGGGGCGCTGCACGGAAAGGTGCAGGGCCAGGCGTTTTTCAACCGTAAAACCTTTTTCAAGAATATTGCTGAAAGATTCCGCCCAGTTTTCCACGCTCAATTCAGCCAAAAAACCCACAGCGCCCAGGTTGATGCCAGCTACAGGAACATTTTTTCCAACCATGGCGCGGGCCGCACGCACAATTGTGCCGTCACCGCCAAGCACCAGCACCAGATCGCAGTGGGAAAGCTGGTCAAGCTGGCTTTGCTCGCAGGTAAGCAGGCCGTAGTTATGCACAGCCACCCCGGCGGGGGCAAGGCGGTCTTCAATTTTTGCGGCAAGTTCCGCAGCCCCGGCGTGGTTTTTTTTGGTGATAATGCCCAGGGATTTCAGCAGCATGTCAGTTAGTCCAGCTTCAGGGAAAGGCCGGAATTTTGCGGACGGGGTTCTTCATTGTTCCCCATGCTCAGGGGGGGAAATTCCCCACCGGGCCTGCGCGGTTCATAGGGTTTAAGTTCCGCCGGCCATTCGTCCATATTCAGGCCGCTGTGGGCTGAAGCCGGCCTTCTTTCCGGCATTGCAAGGCCAACCGGTGCGGGGTGCCCAAGGTCAAGGCCTTCCGCATACATGGGGTGGGGCGGTTGTTCCGGCGCAATGTTATCCGCCGGAATAAGAAAGTCCGGCAAATCGCCTTGCGGAACAGGGCGGCGCGGTTCCAGCAGGGTAGGGGAAAGCTCTTTTTCAATATTGGCAAGGCGTTTTTCAAGCGCATCCATTTTACGTTCCAGTTTGCTTTGCCCGCGCAAGACAAAAATAAACATAAGCAGCAAGCCGGAGAAAAAAAGGAAGTTAAACAGCATAAATGTAAGGAAAGGGTCGTACATAAGCACCGCCAAATAAGGCTTTTGTTTTTTTTGTTTAAAGGTTAAAAGGCCTGAAAGCGTGTAAATGCTTCACGTAAGTTAGACAGTGTTGCCCAAAGGCGCCTTTTAGCTCTGGCTGCGCACAAAAACGTTTTATTACGGTCAGGTACCATAAAAGTACAGGCCTTTCATAAAAAGCTTTTGTCCTTTGCCAGAGAACAAAATTTACTCTTTTGACAACACTGACTAGCATACTTTTTTCTATTCAACAATCACTTTGCGCCTGGTGAATAAATTTGTCCTGCCGGATGAAGTTGCCAGCTGGGTTAAATTATCTTGGCAGATGAATTTGTTCTAACGGATAAATTCGCCGGGGAATCAGTTCGCCAGCCGGATAAATTTGCCAGCCGGATAAATTTGCCAGGTCAAATAAATTTGTTTAGCGGGGTTATAAAATGGCTTCTCCTTCCATAGTGCCTAAACTGGTTTTTGCGGATGCGGACGGCAACATATACGACCACCCGGATTTGCTGATGGTGTGCCGCCGGGGTAATGAACTGGCCCTGCCAAGGCCGGACGAGCTTATGCCCCTGCCGGATGAAAGCGAACTTTTTTTGTTGCCCGGGCGCTACGCCCTTGGGCTTTCTGAAGAAAGCGGAGAGCTGGAGATGGAAGAGGGCCTCTTGGCGGTTGCCGCCTTCGCGGCCCCGGCCCATACCCTTACAGCCCACCCGGCGTATAAAACCGGGCCAGATGCCCCCATGCTGCCCCTGTTCGCTTACGGGGCCGTGGGCTTTGCCAATGACCGTTTTTATATTTGCGCCAAAAAAGTGGATGAAGAACCCCGGCAGATTTTCAAAAACGTGCCCCCGGCCCGCCTGAAGCAAGCCGCCATGAAGCTGGCCCAGCGCTACCCGCAAAACCGCCTGGTGCAGCACCTTGTGCATAAATGCGCCCTTACCTATTCCTGCCCGGCGGCGCGCAATTTTTGCCTGGGCCGTTATGAAGCGCCCCTGCCGGTTTCCCGCGTGTGCAATGCCCGCTGCATAGGCTGCATTTCTCAACAGGAAAAAGGGTCGCGCATTTGCGCCACCCCGCAAAACCGCATGGCCTTTACCCCAACGGCGCAAGAGCTGGTGGAGGTCATGCGCCACCACGCGGCAAACGAACTTGACAAGCCCATATTTTCCTTTGGGCAGGGTTGTGAGGGAGAACCTTTGACAGAAGCGGCCCTGCTGGCGGAAGCTGTAAGCCTTTTCCGCCAGGGCGGCGGCAAGGGCACCGTGAACCTGAACAGCAACGCATCCTTGCCGGAAGCGTTTATAAAGGTTGCGGAAGCCGGCCTTTCTTCTTTACGGGTAAGCCTGAACAGCGCCCGGCCCGAAAGCTACAACCGTTACTACCGGCCCCAGGGCTATGCCTTTGATGATGTGCGCCGCAGCATCATGGAAGCCAAGGCCAGAGGGGTTTTTGTCTCGCTGAACCTGCTTTACTTCCCCGGTTTTACAGATACCGAAGACGAGTTTTCCGCGCTTCTGGAATTGGTGGAAGCGACAAAGCTTGACTTTATCCAGCTGCGTAACCTGAATATTGACCCGGAATATTATCTGGAATTGATGCAAGGTTTGGAAGGCAGCCCATCCATCGGCTTTGTGAATTTTCGCAAGCGCATGCGCAAAGCCTGCCCATGGCTGCAATTCGGGTATTTTAACCCGTACGTGGAGAATGTGGGGCAAAAGATCTAGGGCCTGTTAACACAATGGCCCTTTTGCCCTCTGAACTGCGTCAGAAAAGTTTTTTATTCCGGTCGAATACCATAAGAGTATACTTCCTGCATAAAAAACTTTTCTTCCTTGCCAGAGAACAAAATGGCTCATTGTGTCAACAGGCCCTGGGGCATTTCGCGCAATGGCCCTTTTGCCCTCTGAACTGCGTCAGAAAAGTTTTTTATTCCGGTCGAATAGCATAAGAGTATACTTCCTGCATAAAAAACTTTTCTTCCTTGCCAGAGAACAAAATGGCTCATTGTGTCAACAGGCCCTGGGGCATTTCGCGCAATGGCCACAAAATAAACTACGCTGTTTTTTGATCGCCAAGGTATTGGAACAGGACGTTTTTCAAATTATCCACATCAATGGGCTTGGCTATGTGGCTGTTCATACCGGCGGCTTCGCAGGCATCACGGTCTTCGCGCATGGCGTTGGCTGTCATGGCTATAATCGGCACTGTGGGGGCATCATGCTTGCCACTGCTTCTGATGCGGCGCGTGGCTTCAAGCCCGTCCATAACCGGCATGCGCACGTCCATCAGGATAAGGTCAAAATCGTCACGCATGAAGTGTTCAAGGGCTTTTTCACCGTTTTCCGCCGTGGTGGCGGTTATGCCAAGGTCTTGCAGCAGGGCGTTGGCTATTTCCTGGTTGATCTCGTTATCTTCCACCAGCAGAACTTTTTTCCTGTTATAATGGAAATTTTTGGCCGGGTTGTCGCCAATGGCTTCAGAAAGCGCTTCCGCCGGTTCAATTTCTATATCAAAGCTGAAGGTGCTGCCGCGCCCTTCTTCACTGCTGGCCTGTATATGCCCGCCCATAAGTTCCACCAGTGCCTTGCTGATGGAAAGGCCAAGCCCGGTGCCGCCAAACTTGCGTGAGGTGGAGGTATCCGCCTGGGTAAAGGGCTTGAACAGGCCGGCCAGTTGATCCGGCGTAAGGCCAATGCCGGTATCAGATACGGAGCAGAAAAGGCGCAGCTTGCCGCCTGGCAGGGGCTCTGCCTTCACGTCAAGGCGCACATGCCCCTGCAAGGTGAATTTGGAAGCGTTGCCCAAAAGGTTTAAAAGCACCTGGGAAAGACGCAGCTCATCACCGGAAACAAATTGCGGGACGGATTCATCAACATTTATGATGAGTTCCAATTTTTTTTCTTCGGCGCGCGGCAAAATGAGTTCGCGAATATTGGCGATAATGGCGTGCAGGTTGAAGCTTTGCTTTTCAACAGAAAGTTTGCCCGCTTCTATGCGGAAAAAATCAAGGATATCATTGATTATGCCCAGCAGCAGCGAAGCGGAGGACTGGATTTTTTTCAAATACTCCAGCTGGGCCGGGGGCGGCCCGGCCTGTATGGCCAGGTGTGTCATGCCCAGCACCCCGTTCATGGGGGTGCGCAATTCGTGGCTCATGCGGGCCAAAAAGTCACGCTGGGCTATGTTTGTGGCCTCCGCAACCGCCAGGGCGTTACGTTCGGTAACGTCCGTGCCCACTTCCATATGCAGCAGGCGGCCGTCATGCCAGGTAATAAGGCGGTCTGTGACCATGAAGTCGCGGTGGATTATGGGGTTGCGCGTTTCCCAGCGCATTGGGGCCATAATGGGGTTGTTTTGCGCGTCAAACAGGTACTGCTGCGGGCAGAACTCGCAAGGGGCGGATTTACCTTGCAAAGCCGCGTAGCACAGCTTGCCTTGCAGGTCTTCGCCGCCCATTATCTTGTTCAGATAATCATTGGTATAAACCAGGGTTTTTGTCGCCGGGTCGCACACGTAGACAGTGGCTTCAACGTTGCTCATGACGCTTTGCAGCACGGAAATGGCGCGGCCGGTTTCCGCATTGGCCTTGTCTATATCTTCTGCCATGGCGTTGATGCTGGCAACCACTTCACCCAGTTCGCCCTCTGAACTTTCTATGCGTTGGGAAAGGTCAAAGCGCATGGCCCGCACGCCGGTTATTATGCGGTCAACGTCACGCACCGTGCGCCGGGTAAAGCTTAAAAACAGCACTATGGTGACGCCAAAGCAAATGGCCATGATAAAAAAGGTTTTTTTGGCCATTGAAGCCATTTGGCTGGTAATATCCGTGCTTAGCTCATTGGCCCAGACATAGCCTGTGACCTTGCCGTGGCGTTCAAGCGGCAGCATGGCGTTAAGGATGTCGCCGCGCACCATGGTGCCGGATTTGACCATGGGCTGGTTGGTTGCCATGACCTTGCGGCCCGGGTGGTCTGGCGGAATGGTCAGCCCAACGGATTGCCCGAAGTTTTTGGAAGGGGCGTAGGTAACAATCGCGTCCAGATCGCGTGAATAATAGCCCACCCCCAAGCCCGAGGAGGAAAGGCCCACGCTGTTGCTGAATGGTTCAAGCGCGCTGTTGATTATTTTTATTTTTTCTTCACGCGGGGCATTTTCCGCCCCGTGTTGCTTCAAGATGCCTTCAAAACCATCCGGGCCGAGGTGGCTGTCCAAAATTTTGGTCAGCGTAATCAGCTTGGCGCTTTTTTCCTGCATGACAGTGCTTTCTGTCTGATTTTTGGCAATATACCAGGTCAGAAAGAAAGGTATGTTCAGTAACAACAGAACAAGCAAAATCAGCCTGTTTTTAAAGGAAAAAAAACGTTTCATCACCCCAGCCTGTAATGATTTGTGCAACTTTATGACATTTTCGTTTTGAGATTGTCGCAGGCGCTTCGCTTCACAACGCCAGAGCATTTCATCCGGACAGATAATTTCAATGATGAACTGCTCTAAAAAATAATAATTAACAACGGCGCGTTACAAAATAATGG
Organism: Desulfovibrionaceae bacterium; assembly: GCA_031552315.1. GTDB lineage: Bacteria > Desulfobacterota > Desulfovibrionia > Desulfovibrionales > Desulfovibrionaceae > JAVBMP01. The sequence continues at coordinate 6,084 of JAVBMP010000047.1, forward strand.
AGCGCGTTGGTCAGGATATGTCAACGTATATTATATTCAACTATTTTTCAAGTGCTTTTCAAAGTATTCTATTGTTGGTTTAAGTCCCTGTTCCAACGGTGTTTTGGGTTCCCACCCCAAGTGTTTTTTTGCCAGGCTTATGTCCGGGCGGCGGCGGCACGGGTCGTCCGCCGGAAGGGGCTTTTGTATTATTTCCGATTTGGAATTTGTCATTTCAAGAACTTTTTCCGCCAGTTCAAGAATTGTAAATTCACCGGGGTTGCCAAGGTTTATTGGCCCCATAACTTCTTTGGGGGTATCCATAAAGCGCACCAGGGCTTCCACAAGGTCGTTTACATAGCAAAAAGAACGGGTTTGCGAACCGTCGCCATAAATGGTTATGGGCTGGTTTTGCAGGGCCTGCATGATGAAGTTGGAAACCACCCGCCCGTCATTGGGGTGCATGCGCGGGCCGTAGGTGTTGAAAAGCCGCGCCACCTTGATTTCCAGGTTATGCTGGCGGTGGTAGTCAAAACACAGGCTTTCCGCCGCGCGTTTGCCTTCATCATAGCATGAACGCAGGCCAATGGGGTTCACATTGCCCCAGTAACTTTCGGTCTGGGGGTGTTCCTTCGGGTCGCCATACACCTCAGATGTTGAGGTTTGCAGCATTTTAGCCCTGGTGCGCTTGGCAAGCCCCAGCATATTTATAGCGCCAAGCACAGATGTTTTAAGGGTTTGCACCGGATCACGCTGATAATGTATGGGTGAAGCCGGGCAGGCCAGGTTGTAAATTTCATCTACTTCAACATAATAGGGAAAGGTAACGTCATGGCGCACCAGCTCAAACCGCGGGTGCCCCAAAAGGTGGTGCACATTGCCGCGGGTGCTGCAATAGTAGTTATCCACACAAAGCACTTCCTTGCCGTCCGCCAAAAGGCGTTCACAAAGATGAGACCCAAGAAATCCGGCGCCGCCGGTTACCAATGCGCGTTTGTTTATGAACATAACTTTCCTTTTACACCCGGCAAAGGTCCACTTCTTTCAAGATATTGATGCCGTTGTCTGTAAGGGCCTTGATGGCCTTTTCTTCATCGCTGCAGCGGAAGACCATGACGGCGTTGTCGCATTTTTGCACGTAGGCATACATATATTCCACGTTTACCCCGGCGTTGGAAAAGTATTGCAGCACTTTGTCCAGCCCGCCCGGAATGTGGGGAACTTCCGCCACCAGTACGGTGTTTATGCCAACGGTGAAGCCGCTTTCCTTAAGCACTGACTTGGCTTTTTCATGGTTGTCCACAATCAGGCGCAGGATGCCGAAATCAGAGGTATCCGCCAGGGAAAGGGCCATAATGTTTATTGAGGCCTTTGCCAGGGTGCTGGTAACTTCAGCCAGGCGACCGGCCTTGTTTTCCAGAAAAATAGAAATCTGTTTTACTTTCATATGGTTATCCTCTTGTTTTTCAGCTTTGTTATTCAGCGGCTTTTGGGTATCGTTGTCACAAGAGCGGATTTTGTTCTCTGGTGACAACGCGGCCTAATCTTTTTGGCGCAGGTCAATTACCCGGTTGGCCTTGCCTTCGGAACGGGGAATGCTGCGCGGTTCAACCAGCGACACTTTGGCGGAAACCCCAAGAAATTCCTTTATGCCTTTTTCAATGTGCTTTTCCAGACGCTGAATACCTTTTATTTCATCCGTTACAAACATCGCTTCGGAAAATTCGACTTTCACTTCAAGGATATCAAGATTGTTCACGCGGTCAACAATTATTTGATAGTGGGGGGTTACGCCTTCCACTTCCATCAAGATGCCTTCAATCTGCTGCGGGAACACGTTGACCCCGCGAATGATAAGCATATCGTCACTGCGGCCGCGGATGCGGGTTATGCGGACATGGGTGCGGCCGCAGCGGCAGGGGGTGTAGTCCAGGCTGGTAAGGTCGCGGGTGCGGTAGCGCACCAGGGGGATGCCCTCTTTGGTAAGGGTGGTAAGCACAAGCTCGCCCACTTCGCCCGGGGGCAGTTGCTTGCCGCTTACCGGGTCTATAATTTCCGGCAGGAAGTGGTCTTCCCAAATGTGCATGCCGCATTTGGCTTCCACGCATTCCATGGCTACGCCCGGCCCCATTACTTCAGAAAGGCCGTAAATATTCAGGGCATTTATGCCAAGTTTATGTTCAATTTCCGCGCGCATTTCCTCGCTCCAGGGTTCAGCCCCAAAAACCCCGGTATGCAGGCGCAAATCTTTCATGCTCATGCCCTGGGCCAGAATTGATTCATAAAGGTGCAGCATGTAGGAAGGGGTACAGCAAATGGCCGTTGCGCCAAAATCGCGTAAAAGCTGCGCCTGCCGCTTGGTTGAACCGCCAGACATGGGTATGACGGTGGCGCCAAGTTCTTCCGCGCCATAATGCACGCCCAGCCCGCCGGTAAACAGGCCGTAGCCGTAAGCGTTATGTATGAAATCGCGGTTGCTTATGCCGGCGGCCATAAGGCTGCGCGCCATAAGTTCCGCCCAGTTTTGCAAGTCTCGCCGGGTGTAGCCCACAACGGTGGCGCGGCCTGTGGTGCCGCTGGATGCGTGCAGGCGAACAATGGTATCTACCGGCACGGCAAAAAGGCCATAAGGGTAGTTATTTCTTAAGTCCTGCTTTTCAGTGAAGGGAAGCTTTGCCAGGTCATCAAGGCTTTTGATATTGCCGGGGTGTATGCCATTTTTATCAAAGGCCTCGCGGTAAAATCCCACGTTCGCGTATACGCGGGCGCAGAGGTCTTTCAAACGGGAAAGCTGCAATGCCCTTAAATCCTCGCGGGGCAGGGTTTCTTTATCTATGTTGTGGATCATCGGGCATTCTCTTTGGGGTTAAAGATGATAATGCATAGAGCAAGTTACGATTGAAATGAGTGAATTGCTCGGCAAGGATTTGTCTTCAAATCCTTGCCGCGAAATAGTCGTAGGCGAGCTTTGCTCGCCGTTAAGCGGCTATGTCAAGCGTAAACCACTCTGGTGAAATGCTCTCATATTGTCCGTTTCTTTACTTACGGCAAGAGCGGAAGGCGGTCAAGTTTCAAAACGAAAAAAGCCCCGGAAAACCGGGGCTGAAGCGTGTTTTTATTCAGACAATTTTTAGTTGCCCGGGGCCGGGGTTACCGGGGTAGCGGGAGCTTCCGGCGCGGCAGGGGCCTGCGGAGCGGCGGGCGCGGGGGCGGTAATGGGCGTTTCCGTGCCAAGGCCGGAAAGGCGTGAATCGTTGTTGGCCCGGTTGGAAGAGCTTACCACGTTATAGCCCAGCGAGGTGCAAAGAAAAATAATGGCGACAAAGGTTGTAAGGCGCACCAGCACGCCGCCGGCCCCGGCGCTGCCGAAGACCGAAGCGTTGCCGCCGCCGAAAATAACGCCCATGCCTTCTTTGCCGGATTGCAGCAAAACAAGAATAACCAGGGTGACACAGGCCAGAATATGCAGAATAAGTATGACAGTTTCCACAGCAAGCTCCATTAAAGCAGATTAATTTCAAGGCGTCTTTTCCGGCTGTACCGCCTGGGGCCTTTATTGTTTTTTTAAATTCAGGCCAGAACGATGCGGGTAAAAGTTTCCGCATCTAAAGAAGCACCGCCTACCAGTAGTCCGTCCACATTGTCAAGCCCAATTATTGCCGCAGCATTGTCGGCTTTGACGCTTCCGCCATATAGTATGCGCATTTCATTGGCTTTTTTGGGGAATAATTTTTCTAGAAAACTTCTTATGCAGGCGTGGGCTTGCACAATTTCTTCCGCGCCCGCCACCTTGCCGGTGCCGATGGCCCATACCGGTTCATAGGCGATGCTAAGGCTTTCTGGCAGGAAATTGTGTTTTATGCCGGATGTGCCGCTAACCAGTTGTTCATGCAAAACTTTTTCCAGACCGCCCGCTTCACGCTGCGCCAGCGTTTCACCCACGCAAAGCACTACGTCCAGGCCGTTTTCCATGGCGTAGGCGGTTTTTTTGCCCACAAATTCGTTGCTTTCACCCAGGATGTGGCGGCGTTCGGAATGCCCGGCAAGCACAAAGCGGCAGGAACAGTCCAGAAGCATGCGCGGAGAAATTTCTCCGGTAAAGGCCCCTTCTTTTTCCGGATAAAAGTTTTGCGCCCCCAAAAAGATGTTTTTGCAACCCAGCATGGCTTCCGCGCATACCGCAAGGTTGGTGAAGGGCGCGAAAACAGCCACTTCCAGGTGGTCGTCAAGGCTGTGCGCTTCCAGGTCTTTTACAAGGGCGTGGGCTGTTTCCGCAGCTTCAGAGCGGGTTTTGTACATTTTCCAGTTGGCGGCGATAAGTTTTTTCATTGTTTTGCCTGATTTTATTTTTTGCAGGTGCTGTTTGCATTAAAAAGGCCGGTAACGCATTTGAGGGGCAGAACCATGGCTATGCCGGTACCCGGGGCGCGCAGGTCAAGGGCTTTTTCAACCGCTTCAACCACCTGGCCGCTTACGGCTTCATTAACCACTGAAAACACAATTTCTTTTTCCGGTTCTATAGCCAGGCCAAAAAGATGCGCAATGCCACTGCTTTTGCCGGTGCCGCGCCCGTTAAAAACCGTTGCCCCGCCGGCCCCGGCTTCTTGGGCGGCGTTTACGGCGTGTTCGCTCCAGCCTTTGTTCACAATGATAATTACCAGGTCATAGCCGACATTAACTGACATTTTTTTTCCTCCGTAACTCGTGGAAGCAGCCTATGGCCATGACGGCCACTACCGGGACCATGGCGACTATGGCTACCATGCCGAAGCCGTCTTGCATTATATCGCGCCCTTCAAGGGATTGCGCCGCCCCAAGGGCAATAGACATCAAAAAGGTGCTGACCATGGGGCCAGTGACTACTGTGCTGGAATCATAAGCTATCCCGGCAAAAAGCGGGTTGCAGAAGCGGCTTAGCACAAGCGCCGCCGCATAGCCGGGCAAGATGATCCAGAGTATGGGCCAGCCAAAAAGCAAGCGGGCCATAGCCAGGGCCATGGCGCAAGAAACGCCGACGCACAGGGTAATGATGATAAGGTTGCGCGGTATGGCCCCGCTGGTTACTTCTTCCACCTGGTTGGCCAAAACGCCAACGGCCGGTTCAGCGGAACACACCGCGAAGCCAAGCAGAAAGCCGACCGGGATTAAGGCCCAGCCATTGGCCCAGCCGGATAAAAACACGCCCAGGGCGTTGCCCGCCGGTAAAAAGCCCTGTTTTACCCCTTGCAGGAACAAGGTAAGGCCAATGAACACCAATATGCCGCCGCGCAAAAAGCGCCCAAGCGCCCCCGGCGGGGCCGGGGCGGCCTTCCTGTTCCATGGTAAAAAGGAAAAGGCCCAGCCCAACGCCAAAAGCGGGGCCACCCCGCGCAGCACTTCCACGGCGGTTTCGCGCATATCGAAAAATGCGAACAATATATCTGAAAAATTTTCCATCGGATCAGACTAACTTTGAGTTTATACATTGTCAAAGACAAGTTAAAGGCAAAAATGGCAGCATCTTACCGCATGCGTTCATGAATACAACAACCCCAAAATCATGATGCCCAAAATCGGGCCAAGGGCCACCATGCCCAAAACGCCAAAGCCTTCAGAGGCATTGTCGCGTTGCGGTAAAACGGCCACAAAGCCCATGCCCAGGGCCAATAAAAACGGTACGGTAAGCGGCCCGGTGGCCACCCCGCCGGAATCCAGCGCCAGCCCGGCAAAAAGCGTGGGGGTGAAGCAGGCTATAACCAGCATGCCCGTATAACACAGGGCCAGCGCGAGCTTTTGCGGCAAGCCAAGGGCCACGCGCAGCAGCGCGAAGGCCAGGGCCAAACCAACGCCGCAAACCACCACGGCAATGACTACAAAGGGGGAAGGGCTGGAGTCTGTGGAAACGCTTTGCACATGCTGTGAAAGCACGGTTACGGCCGGGTCGGCCACGCTTGCGGCCACGCCGACCAGAATTGCCAGGGCGGTGAAAACCCATATCTTTGGGCTTAAGGGCAGGCGTGAACCAAGAAAATCACCCAGCGGGGTAAGGCACAAGGTTACCCCGCGCATAAATAAAAAAAGGCCTGTCAGCGCAAAGGCGGAACCAAGTAGCCAGCGGGTCATCATTCCTTCAGGCATAAAACCGGTAAAAAGCTGCAACAGAATAATCAATAAAACAACCGGCAAAACAGCCTGAAAGATTTCTTTAAGATCTTTCAAGTTTTGTCTCATTGTAAAACTGTAGCAGTAAAAATCCGGCTTGTAAAGCGCCGGAGTCCGCGCGAGGTTTGCCATTAATCTGGAATAGCCCGCTAGAGCACTGTATACCGGCGTTCTAACGGGCTATTCGCGTTTTTTGCGTTACCTGTTTCCGGTTTTAGCGCGCCTGTACCCCGGCAATCCAGACGGCGCGGATATTTCTGGTGGCGTTTATGTCTGTGGTCGGGTCGCCGTTTACCAGCACCAGGTCGGCCCAGCGTCCGGCTTCAATTACGCCCCGGTCAGTCAGGTTGAACAGTTCAGCCGGCAAAGATGTGGCGCTGCGCAACGCTTCAACCGGGGTTAAACCCGCTTTGACCAGAAGGGCCAATTCTTCATGCAATGATTCACCATGCGGCACATTGAAGGGCGCGCCGGGCGCGTTGTTGGAATCTGTGCCCGCCACAACGGGAACGCCGGCCTTGAGCAGGTTTTGCACAGATATTTCGGTGTTGTGATAATCAAAGCCCTGCGGGTTGGCATTGGCGGGTATTTTAGAAACTATCCCCTTCAACATGACCAGGGTGGGCACGGCAATCATCTTGCGTTCGGATATTTCGGCGGCAAGTTCCGGGGTTATTGGCTTGTTCAGCGGTATGTGGGTTATAACGTCCACGCCGGATCGGGCCGCCATGGCTGCCGAGGCCGGCAGGGTGATGTGGGCGTTTACCCGCAAATGGCGTTTGTGCGCCGCGCGCGTCAGGGCGTTCAGATTGGCCTCATCCAGCACCACTATGCCGCTTTGCGTGGGCGAATCAATGATAACCTTGATGTAATCCGCCCCTTCGGCGGCGCGGGCGGCGACAAAGGCTTCAGCGTCTTCCGGCGATGTCAGGGGGGAACAGCCAAGGGCAAGCACATGCATCCCGTTGGCCGGGGCGGCGGACGTGCCGGAACCGCGAATGTCCGGCAGCCTGGCAAGGTGCCGCAAGCTGTCTGTCAGGGCGGATTTTGTGCCCATGTCCAGCATGGTGGTTACGCCCCATTGCGCGGCCTGTTCCAGGTCTTTTTGGCTATGCAGGTGAATGTGTGAATCTATAAGCCCCGGCATAAGTGTGCCGCCCTGTCCGTCCACAATCATTTCCACATTTGGGGTAGCGCCCGCCGCTGTGACAGAAGCAACAAGGCCGTTTTCAATGACCACGGTTTGCAGGCCGCCAAGGGTTTTCCCATCAAAAACGCGGACATTGCCAATGGCGAAAGTGCCGGGCCGGGGGGCCTTTTCCGCTTCCGCCGCAAGGGCCGTTCCGCCATGGCTTGCGCACAGGGCCAGCGCCAGGCAGAGCTGCAGGCATTTTTTTATGTTGGGCATATCTTGTCCTCCATTCGCAGGGTGAAAAGGTAAAAATTTCCGGCTAATATTCAACTGGTTAGACTATGATCAGCCAGACGGTCAGGTTGTACTGCTCAATTCAATAGGCCCCGCTTTGGCGCAAAACCGCCGGTATGGTGCGCAGCAGAATGTAAAGATCCAGCCATACCGACCAGTTGAAGATGTAATATTGATCAAGCTGCACCCGGTGGGCATAGGTTGTGTTGCTGCGGCCAGAAACCTGCCACAGGCCGGTTATGCCGGGGCGCACCCGGGCGTATTCCGCAAAGGCCTTGGCATATTTGGCAATTTCACTTTGCACAATGGGCCTTGGGCCAACAAGGCTCATGCTGCCGCCCAGCACGTTTAGCAGCTGGGGCAGTTCATCAAGGCTGGTTTTGCGCAAGAAGTGGCCTACTTTTGTAATGCGCGGGTCATGGCGCAATTTTTGCGTGGCGTCCCATTCTTCCCGCAGGCCGGGGTTTTCTTCAAGGTGGCGCTTCAGCACTTCATCCGCGTTTGCCACCATGGTGCGGAATTTGAATACCCTTATGGGCTTTCCGTGTTGGCCTATGCGGTTTTGGCGGTAAAAGGCCGGGCCTTTGCTGGTGCAGCGTATGGCAATGGCGCAGCCCAGAAATACCGGGAAAAGCAGCAACAGCCCCAAAAACGCGCCAATGAAGTCAAAACAGCGTTTGAAGCGCAGGCGGTTGGGGTCAAGCAGGTTGTGCCTCATGCCCAGGGCCAGCATGGATCCGGTTTCCACCATACGCAGAGAAAGGCGCACTGTCCAGGCGGCGCTGGGTATTATGACCACCTTGTGGAAGGCCGCGGACAAAAAGCTGGGCAGGCTGTTCTGTTCATCCCGGTTAAAGCCGCTCATGGCAATGACCGCGATGGCTCCGGGGTATTTTTGCGCCAGCCCTTGCAGCAGCTTGCTGGCTTCTGCCGGGGCCTCGTTATTGGGCTGGTTATCCAGTTCGTTGTGGGGCGGCAGGTTCAAAATGCAGTTTTCAACGCCTTCAAGCTCCGCCTGGCTTTCACCTTCTTCAATTCTGGCGCGTACAACGGCCACGGGCTTCAGGCCGCTGGACATATTGCCCTTGAGGTCTGCCAGAATTTCTCTGTTTTTGCGTTCATTGCCGAAAATAATTACGGGGTGCCCCCACCAGGGGAAACGCCGGAAGCGTTCCCGTACCATTGTGCGGGCAACCGGGACAAGAACCAGCAAGGAAATGCCAAGCAGAATCAAAAATTTACGTGAATAGGCGTCACTGGAACGGCTTATGAAAAATGTGGCGGTAAAAATGAGTATGCTGGTGATGTTGGCAATGCACAATCTTTTTATTTCTTCCGGCAGGGGCAGCAGAATGCCGGGGTAAAGCCCAAGCAGGGCGTACAGCAGCGCGGTTATAACCAGAATGCGCGGAAAAAAGGCCAGATAAACCCCTGGGGGAAAGCTGCCCCCGGTTATCACCGCAAGGGCATAAGCCAAAATGATGGAGCAGACGACAGCGGCAAGATCCGCCGCCACCAGGCTTAGAATTGTCAAATGCGGTTTTGGGCGTGCGTGTGACATTGAAGTCCTTTATGACTTTTTAATTTTGAAGGCGTTTCGGCCCTGCAAACCAATTTTATAATGCCATGATCTGTTAACACAAGGAGTCATTTTGTTCTCTGGCAAGGAAGAAAAGTTTTTTATGCAAGGAGCATACTCTTATGGTATTCGACCGGAATAAAAAACTTTTCTGACGCAGTTCAGAGGGCAAAAGGGCCGTTGTGTTAGCAGGCCCTAAGCGAAATTGAAGCCGCAAATTTCCAAAAGCTGTTCCTTGTTTATATGAACATCCACAAGGTTTGCCGCCCGGTTTACCTTGGCGGAGTCGCGCAGTTTGTTCCGGCGCAGCATGGCTTCCGCCCGGCGGGCTGTGCTGTAGGTATCTTCCCGTACCACAATGACAGGAATTTTCAAGGCTTCCGCCCGGGAAAGAATAATTTCGTTGGGGTAGAGGTTGCCAGTAAGAATAAGGCAGGCGCAATCCCCTTCAAGGGCCACCAGCTGAATATCCGCCCGGTCTCCGCCTACTATGACGGCGGCTTTGGGGTTGCGGCGGAAGTGGGTCATAAAGTTTTCCACCTGCATGGTGCCTATAAGGAAATCTTCCACCAGTTTTTCCTGCCGGTCTTGCGCGGAAATAACCTTGCCGCCCAGCCATTCCGCCAGGGCGAACGCGCGGGTGGAACCCAAAAGCGCATCTTGCGGAATAACCCCCAACAGGGGCAGGTTGTTGCGTTCCAAAAACGGCCTTACCAGGCTTTCAATTTCCGGCTGGTAGGCGGGGCTTACCCCGTTCAGCACCACCCCGGCGAAAAGGCCGCCCAGGCTGTCTTTGACGGCGATAAGGGCGTCAAGGTTCACCTCTTGTTCCAGCCGGTCAATCACCAGCGTTTTATAACCCAGGGTATTGGCTACCCTTTGGCCGTCAAGCCGCAGGTGCAGGCCGGCAAAAAAGCTTTCTGAACCGCTTGCCAGCATAAAATCGTGCCGCGCTTCCAACTTCAGGGCGCATTGGCCTATTTGCTCAAGGATTGCCCCGTCCGGCCCGTTTGCGCTATATTCGCCATTCAGGGCGTTTATTTTGAAATCCTGCGTTATGACCAGGGGACAGGCCTCTTCCGGCGCGTCTTCAAGGCCAAGGGTTTGCAACATAAACAGGGCGTCTTCGTCATAAAACTGCCCGTCGCGTTCCACCGGCAAGCCCCCCACCGGCTTTATGTAGCCGGGGTTCAGGCCCTGCTGTTGCAGCCACAGGCCAAGCCCGGCGCACAAGGTGTTTTTTCCCGCGCCGGGGGCGGTGGAAGTAATGTAAATTCCAGGGGTGGACATTTTTTAAACCTTTACTTTAAGTTTTAAAACTGATTGTAGCATACCGGTGACAATGCCCTAACTACGCCGCAGAGTTATTTTGGCATCCACAACCACGGCTTCATGCTCTCCGGCCATTACCGGGCCAAATTCCGCCTCTTGAATTTCTGGAAAATCTTGTGACATCTGTGAAATAATAAGCAAAATATCTTCAAGGGCGTTGAACTGCACGGGCTTTTGCCAGCGCATGCCGGCCAGAACCGGAAACAGGCGTATTTCACGCAGCATGCCATAAACCTCGGCTGCGGAAAGCGGGGCCAGGCGGCAGGAAAAATCGTTGATATAACCGGCGTTGAAGCCGCTAAGGCTGAAAAATACCAGGGCCCCGAAGCGTTCATCCCGGCGGAAGGCAATGTTCACCTCGCGCGAGTTTTTGGGGGCCATGGCCTGCACAAGGCAGCCGGAGATATAGGCTTCCGGACGCAGGCGCCGGGCTTGCGAGGTCATGGACAAAAAGGCTTCGCGTATTTTTTGCGGGTTTTGCAAATCCAGCGTCACCCCGTTCAGGGCAGCCTTGTTTTGAATTTGCGGCGAGGATATTTTAAGGGCCACCGGCTGGCCCAGCTGTTTGGCTATTTGCACGGCCTCATCACTGCTGCGGGCCAGGCGCGGTTCCAGCACCGGAATATCATAGGCTTTCAGCAGTTCCATGGCTTGAAACGCGCCAAGGTTCACAATATTTTCCGCCTTGGCGGCGTTCAGGATTTTTTTGGCCCTGGCCAGGTCGCGGTGGTAAGAAACTTCTACCGGCCGGGGGATATGCCGCCATTGGTTGTAACGGTGCATGGCGGCCAGGGTTTCCACTGCGTCTTCCGGGAAGCTGTAGCAGGGTATTTGCGCCTGGCGCAGCCGCGCCCGCGCGTTTTCAACGCTGGCCCCGCCCATAAGGCAGCAGAGCAGGGGCTTGTTCAGGCGGGGGGCAAGTTCCGCCATGCAGGCGCAAAGTTCTTCCGCCAGGGCATCCGGCGGGCATTGGGGGGTTGCGGAGTACACCAGAAGGGCGGCGTGCACGTTGGGGTCTTCCAGCGTTATGCGCAGGCTTTGCGTAAGGGTTTGGGCATCGCTTGCGTTAACCGCGTTTACCGGGTTGAAAAAGGACGCGTAGGGCGGAAGCAGGCTGGTCAGGCGGGTAACGGTTTCCGCTGTAAGTTCGGCCAGTTTCAGGCCGCAGGCCTCGCTGGCGTCCGCCGCCAGAATGGCCGGTCCGCCGGCGTTTGTTACCAGCCCCAGCCCCGGCCCCTTGGGCAGGGGTTGGCTGGCAAAGCCCTGAGCCAGGGCGAACAGGCTTTCAATACGTTCCACCTGCAAGATGCCGCATTTCTTACAGGCCGCGTTATAGACAAGGTTGGGGCTGTTGCTGGACCCGCCGTGGGCGGAAGCCGCCCTGGCCCCGGCCGCACTGCGCCCGGCCCGCAGGACTATGACCGGCTTCTTGCGGGCGGCGTATGTGGCGGCCTGCAAAAATTTGGGGCCGTTTTTCACGCTTTCCAGGTAACCCAAAATTACATTGGTGTGGGGAGAATTGGCAAGCCAGGCCAGCAAATCCGCCTCATCCACCCCGGCCATGTTGCCCAGCCCGGCAAAAAGAGAAAAGGTCAGCCCCCGGCTTTTGGCCCAATCCAGAATTGCCAGCCCCAAAGCGCCGGATTGGGAAAAAAATGCCGTGCTTCCGGCCTGTTGCAAGGGGGCGCGGCTTGCAGGCGCGGTCTGGCCTTGCGAAAACGGTTCGGGCCCAAACGGCTCGGGCCCAAACGGCTCGGGCCCAAACGGTTCGGGCCCAAACGTCCCCGGCCCAAACGGCTCGGGCCCAAACGGCTCGGGTGCCTCTGGCTGGGCCGGGGGTTGCAAGGTAATGCCGGGCGCGGCCCCATCCTGCCCCCAAAGCGCGGCGGGCGGGCAGGCCGTAACATTCAGCCCGGCGGCGCTGTTTAAAAGGCCAAGGCTGTTTGGGCCAAGCAGAATTATGTTGTGCTCTTCCGCCAGGGCTTTCAGGCGGGCTTCCAGTAACGCGCCTTCGCCGCCGCGTTCATTGAAGCCGGCGGCAAGCACAATGGCGGCGCGCACGGGCAGGGCGGCCAATTCTTGCAGGGCATCTTCAACCTGGCGGGCGGGCAGGCAGATAACCGCAAGGTCAAGCGGGCGGCATTCCGGCGGTATGTCTGAAACCTTGGCAAGCGCCTGCAACCCGGCTATAGGCCAGTCTATAGACCCGCTTTTGGGGTTTATAGGCCCTGCCTTTGGGGCTATGCCCCATGCTTTCGGATTTATGGCCCCTGCCTTGGGGTTTATGGCAAAAACCCGCCCGGCGAAGTTGCCCCCCAAAAGGTTGGCCAGCACCATGCCGCCCAGTTTTTCCGGGTTTGCGGACGCCCCAAGCACGGCGATGTGATTGGGGTTGAACAGCGGGTCAAGGTCATTTTTCATAAGTTTTCACAAGGGCCAATTTTATTTTTTCAACATCAACCCTTTCAATATAATTGGGTATATTCATCCATATGGAATGGAAGCCGAAACCGCCTTCGCGCAGTTCATACAGGGCCTGTTCCTTGCTCCAGCCCTGAAAGACTATGCGGTACATGGCTATCATAAGCCCGGTGCGGTCGGCCCCGTGCTGGCAGTGCAACAGAAGCGGCCCTTCGGAATCGCGCAAAAGGCGCAATACGGAAATAACGTCACGGTCATCAATATTCCATGTGTTTATAGGCACTTCAATCAATTTTAGCGCGGTGTGTTCCGCCTCGTCCACATCATCATGGAAGTAGCGCAGGCTGATAACGGTTTTTATGCCGAACCTTTCATATTCCCGCATGGCCCTGGCGCTTGGCTGGGCCGAACGGTAAATGCGGTCTGTAACCTGATAGAAATTTTCCGTTCCCGGCAAATCTATCTTGCGCGCCTGTTCCGGCAAGTTCATTTGGCTTTCCGCTCCGTTTGACATTGTTCCGTGGAAAAGGACGCAAAAAACGGTCATTGCGCAAAGCAAAAGCGGAATGTGAATTTTTTTTCGCATAAGACCGTCCATGGCAAGAATTGTTCCGGGTTCTAACTGCCCGCCGCGTAGGCGTAGGCGGCATTCATTGCCGCCGTAAGCGCCGGAGCAGGCGTGCCTTTGCAAACCCCGGTTTTTCGGGGTTTGCAATCAATCTAGGACGCCAGCATGGCCTCCGGCTGTTGACAAAGTCCTCTTTGGCAACAGCCCGCCGCAGAGGCGCAGGCGGCATTCATTGCCGCCGTAAGCGCCGGAGCAGGCGTGCCTTTGCAAGCCCCGGCTTTTCGGGGCTTGCAATCAATCTAGGACGCCAGCATGGCCTCCGCGCCAATGGCCTGAAAACTGCCTTCCGGGGCAAGGTCTTTCAGGTTCAGGGGCACCAGTTTGGTAAGCACGTTTTTGGGGCCGCATTCCAAAAATGTGCTTGCGCCGTTTTTGTACTGGTTTTGTATAATCTCTATCCAGCGCACAGGGGCCGTCATTTGCTGCAACAGGCTTTTTTTAATCTCTGTTGCCTCTGTGGAAGCCCTGGCGGTAAAATTGCAGTACAGCGCGAAATCCGGGTTGCGCCATTCGGCTTTTTGCAGGGCCTTGCCCATTTCTTCGGCGGCTTCGCGCATCATGGGGCTGTGAAAAGCCCCGGAAACAGCCAAGGATATGGCCCGCCCCTTCAGGACGCGGACTTTTTCTTGTAGTTTCTCAATGGCCTTTTTTCCGCCGCTTACCACAAATTGGGCCGGGGAATTGTAGTTGGCCAGCAGCAATTCTTCACCGCTTTCATTTTTGGCTTCCTGTATGGCCTTTTCCACAGTGGCCTGGTCAAGCTTCACAACTGCCGCCATGCCGCCTTCACCGCGCGGGTCTGCCTCTGCCATCAAACGGCCGCGCAGGGCCACAAGTTCCAGCAGTTTAGGCAAATCCAGCACGCGGGCCGCGCCAAGGGCGCTGTATTCGCCCAGGCTGTGCCCGGCCGCGCAAACAGGCTTTACACGCCCCTTTACGGCCAGCCAACAACAAAGGCTGGCGGTTACAAGGGCGGGCTGGACATTGCGGGTGTTGTCAAAATCCGCGCTGTTTTCCTGGCTGCCGTTATCCCAATAAATTTCTCTAAGGGGTATGCCGGCGGCCTTTTCCGCCATTTTCCACAGGTTCATAAGGTCTGAATCCGCCTCGGCCAGGGCGCGGGACATGCCAATTTCCTGAGAACCCTGCCCGGGGAAGAGCAGGGCGGTATTTTCCAGTTGCATATTTTGTTTGTTCCTTTAAATATTGACCAGTCATGAGCAAACATATTTAAGCTCTTACATTGCCTTGTTTTTAAATCATAATGTTTTTAAAAGCAAGTTTTTACAACAAACTTAAATAAATAGACAAGATATGCGAATTTTAGATTTGTACAATAACTGCCTTGCCGCCGGTTTTGCGCCGCAAACCCTTGGGCTGGAAACTTTGCCCCCGGCCTTGCCGGATCAGCTTGAAACCTACCTTGCCCTTTTGCTGAAGTGGAACAAGGCCATGAACCTTGTTGGCTTCAATGACGCGCAACGGATTTTTGAACAACTGGTGCTGGACAGCTTCCACCTGGCGGTTTTTTTGAAGGAACTTGAAGCGGAAGCGCCGGGCAGCGTGTTTGCCGAATGCTGGGACCTGGGCGCGGGGGCCGGGCTGCCCGGCATACCCTTGCGCATGCTGTGGCAAAACGGGCAATATACTCTGGTGGAACTGCGGGAAAAGCGGGCGCTTTTTTTACGCTCTGTCCTGGCGGCTTGCCCCTTGCCGGGCGTGAAGGTGTTTCAAGGCCGGGCGGAAGCCTTTATGCCGCAAAGGCCAAAGGCCTCACTGGTGTTAAGCCGGGCCTTCATGCCCTGGCTGAAGGTGTTGGAACTGGTAAGGCCCTGGGTGGCCGACAGCGGCCTGGCGGTGTTTTTGACCCTTGCCCCATACGCGGCTGAAGCCGATGCGGAAATGCAGCACCCCGGCTGGGAACTGGCGCGGGAACAGGCGTATTATGTGCCAGGCAAAAACGGGGGACTGGGCAAAAATGGGGTGCCCGGCAAAAACGGTTCAGAAAAAAGCAAACGCTGGCTGCGCGCCATGCGTAGGGTGGAACATGCCTGAGCGCCAAACAAAAAAACAACGGAAAAACCGGCCCTTGGGGCGAACATTGCCGCCAGTTTTCACAATGATCGCCGTCCTGGCCTTTGCCGGCGTTTTGGCTACGGCCTGCCGTGAACCGGCCTACTATTCTTCCGGGCCGGAAACTCCGGCAAAAGACCGGCAAATAGGCGATGCCATAGACAGTTTGAACGGGGTGGCTGTTTATTATAATGGGCCGGTAAGCAACATTTCCGGCCGTAACCGCGCGGCGGACGGCTATAACATAGGCCTGAAGTACCAGTGTGTGGAATTTGTAAAACGCTATTATCATGATGCCTTGAAGCATAAAATGCCCAATGCCGGGGGCGACGCCAAGGACTTTTTCAACCAGTCCCTTTCAGATGGGGCCTTCAATGCGGACCGGGGGCTTACCCAGTACAAAAACGGCGGGCCCAATTGCCCGCGGGTTGGTGATTTGCTGGTATTCGCGCCCACCCGTTCAAACCGTTTTGGGCATGTGGCCATTGTTTCCGCCGTGGGTGACGATTTTGTGGAAATTATCCAGCAAAACCCCGGCCCAGGCGGCAACACGCGGGAACGGCTTGAACTGGAGAAAAATGGTCAGAAATGGAAGGTGGATTCATCACGCCTTTACGGCTGGCTGCGTAAAGAATAGCGCGTATTATGCCGGAAGTGGTCATAATAGCAAAAAAAGCCGCTGCCCGGCGCGAAAAAAGCCGGGTTTTTAGCTTGCGAACCCGGCCTGATTAGGGTATTTTCTTCACCTGTAGTTGTGTAACGAGTCAAACTTTGTAACCGGAGGCATTCATGTCAGCGGATAAATTAGGCTACCGTGTACGGAAATTTCGCGAAGCTCAGGATATGACCCAGGAAAAGCTGGCCGAACTTTCAGGCCTTTCAGTGGAAATGATCAATCAGCTTGAAGAGCAGAATATCTATCCTTCCATTGGGCCGCTACAAAAGGTAGCCAGGGCGCTGAATGTGCGTCTGGGCACATTTATGGATGACGTGCACACCAAAGACCCTATCATCACCCGCGCGACAGAGCGTGAAGATGACCTTGTAATGCAGCGCGCGCACAACAAACGCGGGGCCTACCGCTATTTTGCCCTTGGCAAGGGCAAAAGCGACCGCAATATGGAACCGTTTTTCATTGAAATAAATCCGGAGGCGGAAGAAGACCGCGCCCTGTCTTCGCACCAGGGTGAAGAATTCATTGTGGTGCATTCCGGGAAGCTTTTGGTCAAGTATGGCCAGAACTCTCAGGTGCTGGAAGCCGGAGACAGCGTATATTACAACGCCATTGTGCCCCATTACGTTGGCGCAATTGACGGGCCTTGCAGCATCTACGCGGTTATTTACTACCCTTAAGCCCAGTTTGTGACGGAGTTTTTCTATGGAAGTTGAAGCCTTTGTATTGCGGGAAAGAACTTTGGGGCAAATTCTGGATGAAACCATTGCCCGCTTTCCCAAAAATGACGCGGTTGTTTATGTTGACCGCGACTACCGCCAGACCTGGGAACAGTTTGGTGAAACCGTGGATGACCTGGCCAAAGGCCTTATGGCCCTTGGCGTGCAACCCGGTGAAAAAATAGCCATTCTTGCCACCAACATCCCTTTCTGGATAAGCCTTATGTTTGCCAGCGCCCGCATAGGCGCGGTGCTTTTGACCGTGAACACCAGCTACCGTGAAAGCGAGCTGGAATACCTTATAAGCCATTCAGAATGTGAAAACTTTGTGGTTATGGATGGTTACCGTGACCATGACTACCTTGGCACCATTTATAAACTTATACCGGAACTGCGCGTGCAGCACCGGGGGGAATTGCAGTCTCCGCGCTTCCCCAAGCTTAAGCGCGTGTTTTTCCTTGGTATGGAAAAGCACCGCGGGCTTTATTCCATGCCGGAACTGATGAACCTGGGCGTTGTTGTTTCCAATGAGGATTATGAAGCCCGCAAGGCCATGGTAAGCCCGCATGACGTGGTGAACATGCAATATACGTCCGGCACCACCGGCTTCCCCAAGGGCGTTATGCTCACCCATGTGAACATTGGCAACAATGGTTACTGGATAGGCTACCACCAGCGGTTTACAGATAAAGACCGCGTGTGCCTGCCCGTGCCGCTATTCCACTGCTTTGGCTGCGTGCTTGGGGTTATGGCCTGCGTAAACCACTGCGCCACCATGATAGTGCTTGAAGGCTTCAACCCCGGCCTTATCCTTACATCTATTGAAGAAGAACGCTGCACCGCCCTTTACGGGGTGCCCACCATGTTTATTTCCGTGCTGGAACACAAGTTTTTTGACCGGGTGGATTTTTCTTCTTTGCGCACCGGCATAATGGCCGGGGCTGTGTGCCCGGAACCGTTGATGCGCAAGGTTATTGAAAAAATGCACATACCGGAAATAACCATATGCTACGGCCTTACCGAAGGTTCCCCGGTTATGACGCAAACGCACGCGGATGAAGAGTTCAACTACCGTGTAAGCAGCGTGGGCCGTTCCATGCCGGGCATAGAAGTGAAGGTTATAGACCCGGAAACCGGCGAAGAATGCCCGCGCGGCGTGCCGGGTGAACTGGTGTGCCGGGGCTACAACGTCATGAAGGGCTACTATAATATGCCGGAAGCCACCGCCGCCGCCATTGACGCGGACGGCTGGCTGCATTCCGGCGACCTTGGCACCATGGACAAAGACGGCTATGTGGTTATAACCGGCCGTATTAAAGACATGATCATACGCGGTGGGGAAAACATCTACCCCCGTGAGGTTGAAGAATTCCTTTCCAACATGGAAGGGGTTATGGACGTGCAAGTGGTTGCCGTGCCCAGCCGCAAATACGGTGAAGAAGTTTGCGCCTTCATCATCCCCAAGGCCGGGTATGACCTGGCCCCGGAAGATGTGCGCGACTACTGCCGCGGCAAAATAGCCTGGCACAAGGTGCCGCGTTTTATAGCCTTTTTAGATTCCTACCCCATGACCGGCAGTGGGAAAATTCAAAAATTCGTGTTGCGTGAAATGGCTTCGGAAATGTTCCCGGAATCTATGCGTTAACAGCCTGAAGGCAAGTTTGTATGTTAAATAAAAAAACATGGCGCAAGGCGCTTGCGGCGTTTGCGCTTGGTGTTTTGCTGGCTGTTCCCGGCGGCGCGCATGCGGAATCATTTACCCTTACCGCTGCTGTGGAACGGGCTTTGGAACAAAACTTCACCATAGTTTCCGCCCAGGCAACGCGTGAAGCGGCAGAGGCCGGGCGCAAGTCTGCCCGGGGGGCCTTCGGGCCGGTGCTGGGCACCACTTACGCCTATGAACACCGCCAGCACAAGCCGGTAAGCGCCACCATAGTGCAAGATAACGACCTGTTTACCTGGACTGTGTACTTGCGGCAAAACGTCTTTGCCGGTTTTGCCACCCTGGCCTCGTATCAGAAGGCGGCCCTGCAAAAGGAAAATGCCGAAGCCGGTTATTCAAAGGCCCGGCTTGACCTTGTGCGCACCGTGCAGGTGAACTTTTTTGAATATTTGAAGGCGCAAGAAAATACGCGCAGCGCGGAAGCTTCCTTAACCCGCCTGCGCTCACAGCTTAAAGTAACCCAGTCGTTTCACGATGTTGGCTTGAAGCCGCGCCTTGAAGTGCTACAGGCAGAGGTGGACGTTTCAGAAGCGGAAGCTGTGCTGCTGCGCGCGGAACATGCCCTTTCCACCCAGCGTTCCCGCCTGAACACGCTTTTGAACTTGCCCACGGATGCCCGCACGGAATATGTAGGCTCGCTTGATTTTGTCCCGGTGCCCTTCAAGCGGGAAGACGCGCTGGAACTGGCCTATCAAAACCGCCCGGACGTCATCATGGCGTCCAAGGTGGCGGCCATTTCCGAAAAAGACAAAACCATAGCGCAAAGCGGCTTTTATCCGCAAATAAACGCGGATTTGACCTGGGCCACCCAGGGCAATAAAATGGACGCTTCCGGCTTTGATTACATGCGCAACAGCAATCTTCCGGCCCAGCATTACAGCGCGTGGAGCATTGGCCTGGTGGGCCAGTGGAATGTTTTTGAATGGGGCCGCACCTATTACAGCGTGCAGCAGGCCGACAAACTGGTGAATAAAAGCCGCGCGGATGAAGCCAACTTGCGGGTGGAGGTTGCCTATGAGGTGCAGGCCCGCTTTTTGGAACTGGATGTTGCGGCCAAGCGCATAAAAGTGGCCCGCAAGGCGCTGGAACAGGCCACAGAAGCCTACCGCATGGCGGCGGCGCGGTATGAATCGCAGGTGGGCACTTCCACAGACGTGCTGGATGCGCAGTCCAAACTTACCCTGGCGGAAGTTTCTCTTACCGGGGCGCAAGCGGATTACCTGACAGCCGTGGCCGCAATATACAACGCCGTCGGGCAGGAAAATGTAAGCCTTGGCATTGGCGGGAAATCAGGAAAATAACCACGGGAAAAGAATGGATAATGCCACAATAGTGCTTGTTCTGGCCGTGCTTACCGGCTTCCTTATGGCCTTCAGCCTTGGGGCCAATGATGTGGCCAACTCCATGGCCGCCGCCGTGGGCGCGAAGGCTATAACCATCAAACAGGCCCTTGTCATAGCTTCCGCCCTGAACTTTGTCGGGGCGGTTTTTTTAGGTTCAGAAGTTGCCACCACCATTTGCACCGGCATAATAAACCCGGCAGCCATACCCGACCAAAAACTCCTTATGGTGGGCATGTTCGCCGCGTTGCTTTCCGCCGGGCTTTGGGTGCTTGTGGCAACCTTTACCGCCCTGCCGGTTTCTTCCACCCATTCCATCGTGGGTAGCGTTATCGGCTTTGGCCTGGTCATTGGCGGGCCTTCAGCGGTAGATTGGTCCGTTTTGCTAAAAATTGTCCTGGCCTGGATAATTTCCCCCTTCTGCGGGGCCTTTATAGCCTATGTCGTGTTAAGCCACATTCGCGGCACCATACTTTACAGCAAAAACATGCTGGCATCCGCCTTGCGCTGGTTGCCCTTCTGGCTTGGCCTTACCATACTGCTGGTTGCGCTTTCTTTTTGCTTCAAAACCCCGGTGGGCAAGCAGCTGGGCTTTGGCTGGGGGCATGCGCTTGTTTTGTCGCCACTGCTCATGGCGGTAGTTATTCTGGCTTTCCGCCCCGTGTTGCGCAAATTCAGCGCCAAACAGGAAAGCGCCCCCAAAGGGGTGGATGAAATGTTCCGCCGCATGCAGGTGGGCACCGCCTGCTATGTGGCCCTTTCACAGGGGGCCAATGATGTGGCCAACGCCATTGGCCCGGTGGCGGCCATATACATTATAGCCAGGGACAACAGCCTGGTGAACCTGGTGGGCATTCCCATGTGGCTGTTACTGCTGGGCGGGCTGGGCATAGCCTGCGGCATTTTTTTGCTGGGCCACAAGGTTATGGGCACGGTGGGCGAAAGCATAACCCAAATGAACAACACGCGCGGCTTTGCCGTGGCCTTCAGTTCCGCCACAACCGTGCTTATGGCGTCCAACCTTGGTATGCCGGTTTCTACCACGCACGCCTCTGTCGGTTCCGTGGTAGGGGTAGGGCTGGCGCGCGGCTTTGGCGCGGTGGATTTTCGCGTTCTTGGCAAAATTGTGCTTTATTGGGTACTTACCGTGCCAATTGCCGGCTTTAGCTGTATTGTCATTTTTCAAATTTTGCGCTGGTTCTTTTTATAATGTTCTGGAAGGCTTAAAATTTTCCGGCGGCATATCAGGCTGCCGGGGCAGAAACTATAAAGCTCCCGCCCATGCGGCGGCGGGAAGTTCCGTTTGAAGGAGAAGGGCAATGGGCTTTCATATCCCGTTTTTCGGCATGCTCAGCAGCCGGTCACCCATGGTCGGGCTTTTGGAACATTATGAGCAAATTGTCACCGGCATGGATCTTATCGAAGAGGCGATGGAATGCTATATAAGCGCCGGCACCGAAGGGGGCTGCAAAGACTTTGCCACCCTGCTGGAAGAGGTGAACACAACCGAAGACAAGGCGGATCAAATCAAGCGCTACATCCGCAACCACGCCCCGCGCGGCATGCTGATGCCGGTGGATCGCACCCTGTTTTTTAACTACACCCGCCAGCAAGACAATATTCTGGATGCCGGGCAGGACAGCTTGCACTGGCTTGCCATGCGCAACTTTGCCATTCCGGAAGAATTTCAGCGCCTTCTGGTGTTTTTCCTTAGTGAGGTCTCACAAACCATCAAGTTGCTGCAACCGGCCCTTTCCGCCACAATAGACCTGCTGAAGGGCGTGCCGCTGGAACGGGAAAAGGTAAAGGAAACATACCGCGCCGTACGCGCCCAGCATAAAGTGGTAAACCGCAAGCATAATGAAATGATGCCGCAACTTTATAATTCCGGCATGGACTTCAAGGATATTTTTTTGCTGATCTATTTTGTGAAGTCGCTGCACAGCATGAGCCACAACGCGGAAGGCTGCGCGGACATGCTGCGCGCCATGATCGCAAGGTAAGCGCGGTAAGCAAGGTAAGCGGGAATGCCGGGGATGCCTCCGGCGGGCAGGGCTCTGCCCTGCACCCGCGCGGGGAGTTGAACTCCCCGCGACCCCTCGACAGGTTTTGATATAAGTTGTAGTCGCAAAAGGGCAAAAAAGCATGAACGCAGCATGGGAAATTGTTGAAGCCGTATTTTTTGAACAATGGCTGCGCTTTTACTTCATAGAGGAAAAAGGCGAAGATTTTTACTGGCATATGGATGACCCTGAAGCCTTGCGCGAGGCCTGGCCGCAGTTTGCCGCCATTATAAGCCTTGACGGCAACCAGGTGGAACATCAGGCCAGCTTGCGGGCCATTTATGAAACCCTGCATGAAAGGGAAAATGGCCCGGCCTTGCTGAAAACCGCTGAAGCCTGCCTTGCGGAACCGGCCTTTTTGGCCGAACTTGCGGCCTTTCCCGCCTGGGTGGCCACCCATGAGCGAGAGCTGGAAAGCGGTTCCGGCGATTTTACCGCCTGGCTGCAAGCCTTTGCCGCAACACGCGCGGCAACGCTTGAAAAAACTGCCGGGACAGTGGGCAAAACAGTGGGCGAAACAACTGGCGAAATAACGGCTAAGCCAGCGTCCGGGCCAGTGGCCAGGCCAGCGTCCGGGCCAGAAACCGGCAACTCCGCGCTTGATGCCTATAAGGCCCGCCTGGCAGCCCTTGCCTGTAATAAAAACAGTTTTGAATAGCATGCTTTTCTGCCCCCTTACAAGTTTTGCGCATAAAATGGCGGCGCAAGCCATTGCCCGTGTGCAGGCCGCGGGCAGCCCGGCCTTGGCGCTGGATTGCACGGCGGGCAACGGGCATGACACGCTGTTTCTTGCTGAAGCTGTGGGAGAAAACGGCCGGGTCATCGCCTTTGACATTCAGGCCGAAGCCCTGAATAACACCGCGCAACGCCTGGAAAAATTCTCTCTTGCGCACCGGGTGGAATTGCGTCTGCAAAGCCATGCCAGCCTTGCGGGTTTGCCTTCGGGCTGGGCGGGCAACATTTGCCTTGCCATGTACAACCTGGGTTTTTTGCCCGGCGGGGCGGAAAGGGGGCTTACCACACAAAGCGCAAGCACCCTGGAGTCACTGGCGGGGCTTGCGCCAATGCTGCGCCCCGGCGGGCTTGTAACCCTGCATTGTTACGGCGGGCACCCCGGCGGCGCGGCAGAAATGGCCGCTGTTCATGCCTGGTGCGCCGCCTTGCCTTGGGATGACTGGCGCGTGTTACGCCATGAATTTGCCAACAAACCGCAAAACCCGGAAAGCCTGATCCTTTTGCACAAACTTGAGGCCGTTGCACAATGAGAATTTTTGTTCTTTTACAAGGAGTGCCCCTATTACATGGCCCGTGCGGAGGGAGTATATTCAAGCATATATGACCTTCGCGCGGGACGAAGCACGACGCAGTAAAAGGGCAAAAAGGCCATTGTGCAATGGCCTCAACTTGAAAGATAGCCGCCGCCTTACCCGGTATAATATTCCTTGCCAGAGGCGTATGAACAACTTGACTTACGCCGTTTTGCGTTTAAAATACATGTGAAGTCAAACGCGCTTTATATAAAAAAAAGCGCGGGCATGGCACGCCGCCTGAAAATATGCCCGGCTTGAAAACGGATAACACTGGAGCAAAAACATGGGTTTACCCAGCATGACGGAACTTTTGGTTATTCTGGTGGTTATTCTACTGGTGTTTGGCGCCGGAAAGCTGCCTGAAATAGGCGGTGGGCTTGGCAAGGCCATAAGGAATTTCCGCAAGGCGGCCTCCGAGCCTGATGAAATTGATGTAACACCCAAGAATGAAAAGAAAACTGAAAAAGATGAAGAGTAATTGAGTTTTTTCAAAATTTTTTTCCGGGCAGCAAAATGCCCGGAAAAAAATTTTACTTGCAAATGAAAATGAAATTCGCTATCAATATCAAAACGACGCAATAATAAACTCGCCTCCGCACAGCGGGGCGTGAAAGGAGAAACTTATGGCAAAGGCGCTTGTTGTGTACGGTTCAACCACAGGGAATACGGAATATGTGGCCGGCGTGGCGGAAAGGGCGCTTGGCAAAAGCATGGAAGGCGTTACCAAAATTGACGCCTCCAGCGCTTCCGCCAAAGGTCTTTGTGACGGGTATGACCTGATTCTTTTTGGTTGTTCCACCTGGGGGGATGATTCCATTGAGCTGCAAGATGATTTCATCCCGCTGTTTGAAAATTTTGCAGCCATTAACGCCAAAGACAAAAACGTGGCGGTGTTCGGTTGCGGTGACAGCAGTTACAGCTTTTTTTGCGGGGCGGTGGACGCCATTGAAAAACGCCTGGAAGAGCTTGGGGCCAATGTCATTGACACCCTGAAAATTGACGGTGACCCGCAATCAGAAAGCGCGGAAATTGAAGCCTGGGTTGAACAGGTAGCAAAAAAAGCGGCCTGACCGGCGCTATAACAAGGAAAGATATTATGGCCTTATCAAAAGATTTTGTTCAAGCCGTGCGTAGCCGCATAGAAGAAAACCCCGCCTTTTCCACCGCGCGTCTGGCCGTGGAATTGGGGGCCAGAGAAATGGACGTTATAACCGCCTTGCCGCTGGATATGCGCAAACGCGGCAAACTGGATGAAGTGGAAGCTATATGGCGGGAACTGCAACACTGCGGAAAAATTGAAAGCATTGTGCCGGAGCAAGCCAAATACACCTTGCCGGCGGACTTTATGGCGGCAATTCCCAGTCTGCAAGATGTGGGTTGCATATGGTTTATGCAAATACCGCCAGACAAAGTCAACGGGGCTTGCGCGGCAGAAGAGTACGCGGTGCGCTTTTTTGATAAGGCCGGGGAACCAATGCTCTCCATCTCACTGGGTCGGGACGGGGCAAAAGAAACCTATGCCGGGCTTTGTGAACGCTACGGAATAACACCAGTGCCGCATATCCACTGCAAAGGCTGCGGCAAATGCACCTGCGGCAAAGCCAGGCAGCATTGATGCAAAAGATGCCTCCGGCGGGCAGGGGGGCGCTGCCCCCCTGCACCCCCCGCCAAAGGGGGTAACCCCCTTTGGAAACCCTGCAACAGGGTTTAATGAAACCCCAAATGGGGATAAGGAGGGTGGGGGTCTGGGGGAGGGAACCTTAAGGGCTTCAAGCCCTTATGGTTCCCTCCCCCAGTTTCTTCCCATCCCCTGCCGCCTATGCCAGTCTGCGGGGCAAGCTGGCGTTCATGCCGGTAATTTCTATGCTGAGTATTTTGCTTGTTTTCCCGCCGGAGCCGTCTCTTACGGTATAGGTGAATGTTTCCAGCGCTTTTTGTCCTTTGGCCAATTTTTGGGCATTTTCGTTCAGCGCGTAGGTATAGGCCCCGGTATTTTCATCCAGCAGGATAGAGCCGTAGCTGCCCTGTGTTTTATCGATGCTGAAGGTAAACTTGTTGCTGTCCGGGTCAATTACTTGCCCGTCAAGGGCCAGGGCCCCTTCCAGCACAGCGCATTCCGGGCAGTTGGGTTGCGGCGCGAGTTTCAGGCGTATATTTTGGGCGCTTGGGGCATCATTGGTGCCGGTAATTTCAATACTAAGGCCTTTGCTTATGGCCGCGCCGTGGTCGTCTTTTACTGTATAGATGAAATTTTCCAGTGCCTTCTGGCCTTCCTTCAGGCTTATGGAGCGTTCATCCAGGGTGTATTTGTAGGCCCCGGTATTCGCGTTCAGGGTCAGGGAACCGTAGTCGCCCCGGGTTTTATCCACCGCGAAGGCAAACTCTTTGCTATCCGCGTCCAGCACCAGGCCATCCAGCGCCAGGGCGCCTTCAAGAAAGGAAAAACCTTCAGCCGGGTTTTTTTGTTCGGTTATTTTAAGGGAGATATCTTGCGCGGTGGGCGCGCTGTTTTGGGGTGTTTTGCTCATACAGTGCTCCGTATTTGCTGGGGTGAAGAATGGAGGCCATTGTGCAATGGCCTCGAATGGAAAATTGTCGGTTGAGGCCATTGTGCAATGGTTTCAATTTTATTTATGCATATTATTCACATTGCACAAGCGGGCAGGGCTGTCAAGCGAGGCAAAAAAGCCCACGGTTTGCGCAACCGTGGGCTTTTGATCATGTTTCGCGTTTACCCGGCCATGGCCGGGCGGCGCGGTCTATTCTTCATCAGCCCACTTTATAAAGCCGGGGTTGATGTCTGTCATGGCGTTCACAATAAGTTCAACTATGCCGCCGTAGGTGACCATGTTGTCGGTATTGTAGCCGTTGTGTTCAAGCAGTTCACGGATTTGGCCCTTGCAGTTGGAGCAGGGGGCGCAAACATACTTTTTGGTTTCCGGGCCCCAGCATTCTTTGAAGGCCCCGGCGATCTGCTGAATCTTTTTACGGCCAGAGATGTTGTTACGCCAGGGTTCAATGTTGTTACGGGTCATAATGGCAAAGCCGCTGCCGCCGCCGCAGCAGTAGTTTTCCGCCCCGTTCGGGGTCATTTCACGGAATTGCGGGGCAATAAGCTTCAGTATGTCACGCTGCGGTTTGCTTATGCCCATAAGGCGGGCAATGTTGCACGGGTCATGCAGGGTAACGGGGAAGTTGTTGCGGGAAGGGTCAAGGCTGAGCTTGCCGGACTTCACTATTTCAAGCAACAGGGGGAAGCAGCTTTCACGCGGAGTATCCAGTTCCTTGGGCAGCACGCGGTCGGCGATAACTGTAAGGGCCTTGTGCGCGTGGCCACATTCACCCATGACTATTTTCTTTACGCCAAGCTTTTTGGCGGCCTGGGCGTGCAAAAGGGCTGTTCTGGCAAACTGTACGTCGTCATAGAACACGCCGTAGTTGATGGAGTCATAGGCGGCCAGGTCGCTGGAAAGGGTCCAGGAAAGGCCGGCTTTTTCAAAGATTATGGAAAAAGCCGCGATGTTTTCCGGCCAGGCAATCATTTCACCGGCGTTGTGGATAAGCAGAATGTCCGCGCCTTCCACGTCCCACGGGGTTTTGAATTCATAGCCGGTTTCTTCGGAATAGTCTTCATCAATGAACTCAACGGTTTCTTGTACAACGTTTTTGTCCATGCCGGTGGAAGAACCCACGCGCATTTGCTGCATGGAACCTTTTTCATGCAGTTCCGGCGGGTAAATGTTCATTTCCTGGCTGAAGATCTTGCGTATTTCACGGGCGATCAGGCCGTTGTCAACGCCAATGGGGCAAACCTGGGCGCAACGGCGGCACAGGTTACAGCGGTAGGCCATTTCACCAAGGCGGGCAATGGTTTTCCAGTTCAGGCCAAGGTCGCCGTAGCGCCATTTGGCAAGGGGTTCCTTCAGCACATACTGTTTGTAGATGCGGCGGAAGATTTCTGAACGGAAGTTCGGGCGGTACATGGGGTGTTCACCGGAAGATTCCCACAAGTGGCAGGCTTCAGAGCAGGAGTTACACTGGGCGCAGTAGTGGGTGCTGGTATCCAGCATGGCCAGGAAGGTCCAGTTGTTGTTCGGGGTGAAGAGCTTGCGCATACCTTCCAGAAACTTGTTTACCAGGGCTTCTTCTTCTTCCTTGGTCTTGGGCTTCGGTATGTTCAGCACGTTTACTTCATCCAGCAGGCAGCAGAACTTTTCCTTCTGTTCTTCGGTGAAGTCTTTCCAGGGCATATCGTGAAAGTCAACAGGCACTTGAGAAAGCCTGTCCAGCGGAACGCAGGTAAGTTGGCCCTCTGCTGTGGAGACATCACTAATTTTAAGGTCGTCAGTTTTCATTAAAATGCTCCTTATTATTCAGCGTCTTTTTTAGGGGCAGTCGGGTTGGTGGTAGCAATTTCCGCCCAGCTTTTTTTGCCGTCGCCCTGAATGTGGTTGGCCTTCCATTCCGGTGTGTAACCAAGCGCCTGGCCTATTTGTTCCTGGGTTTTCGGGTTATCGCGGGTGGGTTGGTCGCCCCAGCGAATGTCGTGCCACAGGAAGTACTTCATGAAGAAGTGGGCCATATGGGTAAGCGGAATGTAAACCATCAGAATGCCGAACAAAATCATGAACAGGTGGAAACGGATGCCGACGAGTGACCCTTCAAACGTATTAAAGGTAAGCATTCCGTGCGCAAAGACAAGGGCCGCTTCCGCCATGCTGGGCGCGGCGGTGTAAATTACGGCGTGCAGGCAGTTGGCAATGCCCAAAAGGCCAAAAAGGTGCAGCAGGCCAAGGTTAAGGAAGTGTTCACGGGTGTTGTAAACCTTCAAGCCCTTGTCATGCAGGCGGCGGTGAATAAGCGCGCCGGAACCGCCCCACACGCCGATAAAGCCGACCCAAAGCAGAATATTGGTCACAAGAACTATGAAATTGGCAAGAAAATTGGGCAGTATGCCCAAAAAGACGGTAAATATCAGGTTAAAAAGGGTAAGGAAAATAGCGCCGATAATAAGGTACAGCCCAAGGTGCATGGGGTAGGTGCGCAGCCACAGGGGGAAGTTGTGCTTATAAGTGGCGTGCATGAAGAGCATTTCTTCAACAAGTCCTTTGACCATGTTGGGGAAGGAATGGTGCTGTTTGTGCTTCCACCAGTCAACCTCTTCAAGGTAGGAACCGCCGTAGGAAGGGCGGTCGCCCGCTTCAGAGGCCACCGGGTAAAGTTCCCAGCGGATGTGCACGGGCTTTTTAAGGTAATCCATAACCTTAAGAGCCACAATGCAGATACAGCCAATAAGACCTGCATAGGTAATCAGGTACGCAAGCGTCGTCATTTGGTCAACTCCCTGCTTGTTTCTGTTGTAAGGCCCTTCGGCCCCGAAATATATGCCTGTAACAATAAAGCCCTGAATTGGGTGTAAAAGGTCAAATGCCGCAAAGTTTTTTACTCATGCGATACATAACTAGCTTGCATAGCCCAAAATGTATATATTTTCAAGGACAATATTTCAGATGAAGCATATGGATATTCCAAAATAAGGAAAACCTTGCCGGAACTTGTGGTTACGCTGCAATAACCAGGTTCCGGCAAGGCCGTGGAGTGACGGTTGGGCCGATCAAGGGGCTAAATCTTCACCAACCGCTTAAGGCCATTGTGCATTGTGTAACGGCCTCGCTTGCGTTGACTGCTGTCTGTCCGGCAGTGTAGCCGCCAGAGCGGATTTTGTTCTCTGACGCAGACAAAGGACAAAATCCGCCTGGCTGCTACGCTGCCTAAATCAGCACGCTTGGCAGCCAGGTGGCAATACCGGGGAATATGGTCAATATAATGATGGTAAGGAACATCATAAGCACAAAGGGCAGAATATACTTGAATATCTGCGCCATTGGCGGCGTGTTCGGCATACCGGCTATAGCAAACACCACAACCCCCATGGGCGGGGTAATTTGGCCCATTTCCATAAGAATAACCGTAACCACGCCAAACCATATCGGGTCAAAGCCAAGGCTTTGCACGGTGGGGAAAATGGCGGGCAGGGTAAGCAGAATCATGGGCACAACGTTCATCAGGCAGCCCAGCACAACATAAAGCATGACTATGGCCGCGAATATCGTGTACTTGTTTGAACCAAGAGAAAGGGTCCAGTCCGCCAGCATAAAGGGCAGGCGGGTGTTGGCCAGGAAGTAGCCAAGCAGGTTTACGCCTATGAATATCAGCATAAGGCGCGCTGTCATGGCGGCGGTAACCTTTATGGAATGCGTAAACCCTTCCCAGGTAAGGCGGCGGCGGGCTATGGCGTAGAATATGGTGCCCACGGCACCCACGGCGCCACCTTCTGTGGGGCTGAACAGGCCGGTAAGTATGCCGCCTATGATAAGGACAATAAGCATAAGCATGGGGATGATGCCCACAACGGACTTGAACTTTTCTTCCCATGTGTGCTTTTCACCGCGCGGGGCCAGGTCGGGCCACTTCAGGGCCATAAGGATTATGATAAGGCCAAACAGAATGGCCAGCAGAATGCCGGGCAGTATGCCCGCGATAAACAGCTTGCCGATGGATTCTTCCGTAACAATGGCGTACATGATGAAGCCGAGGCTGGGCGGAATAAGAATGCCCAGCGTGCCGCCGGAAGCCAGGGCGGAGCAGCCCAGGCCCAGGTTGTAGTTGCGCTTCTTCATTTCCGGCAGGGCCACGGAAGTCATGGTCATGGCGGTTGCCAAAGAATCGCCGCAAATGGCGGCAAAACCGGTACAACCGGCCACACCGGCCACGGCTATGCCGCCGGGCAGCCTGCCCAGCCAAATGCTGGCGGCGTTGAACATTTCAGAACTTATGCCCGCGCACAGGGCTATTTCACCCATAAGCACGAACATGGGCACCACTGTCATAATAAAAGAAAGGCAGGTGTGGCTGGGGCTGCTGCTCAAGAATGTCATGGCGATTTGCGGCGTGGGCATAATGATAATAAGGCCCAGCATGCCAGTAATACCCATGGCAAAGCCGATAGGCATGCGCAGAAGCAATATGATAAGCAAGGAAACGACGATTATCCAGCCAACGCCGGCCAGGTTGCCGGCCAACGGGGTGGAACGCACCCAGAAGGGCATATACATAAGGGCAAAGGCGATAAGGGTGAAAACAATCATGCCTACATACTGGCGGTTGCCCAAAATTTCCAAAAAGGCGTCAAGCGTCTGCTTCATAATGCACATGCAAAGCACAAGCGAGCCCAAAGAAGCGATAAGGAAGACGGGCCAGTATGGAATGCTGAGGTCCGGGCTCATTTCGCCAACAACAAACTTTTCCCATGTCGCTTCAAAAAGGTAATAGGTCATGAACAGGGAAAAGGTGCCCATGAGCGAAGTGTGAAAAAATGCCAGGTCATTTCTAAGCCACTGCGGGAAGTGGTCATACAAAAGGTCAACGCTGATGTGCCCGCCCTGGTATTTTGCCCAGCCAAGACCGGCAAATACCATTATAAACATAAGCATTTCTTCAATTTCAATAACGCCTGGCACGGAAAGGTCAAAGAAAAAGCGCAAGATAACGTCTATAGTAATGGGCACCATCATTACAAAGATTGAAAGCGCCGACAGTATAAACATTTTACTTGCCAAAAAACCCGTTACCTTGCCGTACATAAGGACCCAAAAACGGGCCTTTTCCAACAACGACCATTCACGCATGGACAGGCTTATTTCACCGGATACAACTTCCGGTACTTCACAACGCTTGCAATCGCTTTCCATATCTGAACTCCTGCGGTTTTAAATATCTTTGAGTTGCCTTGAACAGCCTGACAGAAAAGCCGACCCGCCCTGGCGGCAAAATACATTACCGCGCCATCTGCCACGCAGGCAGAATCAGCTTTTGCCGGGGTTCTCAAAGTCAAGATGCGATTTGTGACGAATATTGCACGGTGCGCAGGCATGCGCAAAGAGAATGCCTTGGGCTTACGCAAGGGGCATGACGCAAGATGGACTCCAAAGCACAAGCGTTACACTGCCCTGCGCACGGCGAGGGGGATCAGGAATCGGCGGTGTCTTTCAGACGTTGGTAGCCAACACCGTCAAGCATTAGAATGGAAGCTGCATGAGAAATTTGTAACGCCAGGTTCCAGCGTTCAAGCTCCGCACTGTCCAGTTCAACCTGGAAGCTGTGGTGTGTGGAATTTTGGAAAAGAATTTTGACCGGAAGAATGCGGTCATCAGAGTTTCCGGAACGGCCGGACCCTAAAGGCAATTGTAAACGAGGCTGGCAAATGGCATAACGGTTGGCGTTGCCCGCGGCGGCTTCAAGTTCATCGGCCAAAGAGACCTGGTGAACTTTTTGAATTTCTTCCGGCCCACGCTCGCCGGCAGAGATCGTGCTTGGCAAAGCAAGACCGCTCAGGCAGAGCAGGGTAAAGAAGAAAAGTGCTGAAAGCTTGCGCGACATGGCCTACACCCGGAATGCGGTTAAAAAATTATCAGATTTTAAAGTTCACCGTTATACTGTATTTCAGCCTATAAGTTTGTGCAAAAAATGTCAAGAGGGATTGCGCAATATTCCCACAAAAATAATTCGTACGCTTTAACCCAAGGCAGCCTGGCGTTGCCCGGCATTTATCCCATAAACTTGACTTGTCTAGCCGCCGGGAATTTGCTATGTTCCGCAAGCGAGCCGTGTGGCGTGCCTTTGGTTCAGCCGCTTCGGCCGGACATCTACTATAATATATTGCCCTTTTTTGTCTTTAACCCGCCTTTGAAGCGTATAAATTCAAAGCTGATTCGCTTTTAAAGTATATTTTAAGGAAATAACGCATGACAATTACTGGTATGAATGATGAAATTCCCGGCCTGCTGCCGGAAGAAGCTGAAACGGAAACCTTGAATTATGACCCGGCAGAGGCTGTGGCGGCAGAAATAAGCCGCATAAATGAACCGGAAAATCCCCTGCCGCCCGTAACCCTGCAAGACCTTTCCCCCGCCCTGCAAGAAGCGGTGGAACGCGCCGGCTGGAAAAGCCTTATGCCGGTGCAGTCCCGCGCCCTGCCTTATCTGTTGGCCGGGCAGGATATGCTGGTGCAGTCGCGCACCGGCAGCGGCAAAACCGGGGCCTTCCTGCTGCCCGCGCTGGAACGGCTTGACGCGTCCCGCAAGGAATGCCAGGCCCTTATACTTACCCCCACACGCGAATTGGCCCTGCAAGTGGCGCATGAGGCGTCTGTCATGTTTGCCGGCACGGGCCTTTCCGCCGCCGCCCTTTATGGCGGGGTAAGCTATTCCCGCCAGGCGGACGCGTTAAAAGAAGGCGCGCAAATAGTCGTGGGCACGCCGGGCCGTATTCTGGACCACCTTATGCGCCGCACCCTGCGCCTTGACGGGCTGCGCATGCTGGTGTTTGATGAGGCCGACCGCATGCTTTCAGTCGGTTTTTATCAGGATATGAAAGAAATACAGCGTTACCTGCCGCGCAAAAAAATGCCGGAAATGGCCGTACATTTCTTTTCCGCCACCTTCCCGGGCTATGTGCTGCGCATGGCGGACGAATTTATGACGCAACCCGCGCTGTTAAGCCTTAGCCACAACCAGGTGCATCTTTCACAAATCGAGCACGTGTTCTATGCGGTAAAACCCATGGAAAAAGACCGCGTACTGGTGCGCGTGCTGGAAAAGGAAAGCCCCACCGCCGCCATAATTTTTTGCAACACCAAGGCCAACGTGCACTATGTCACGGGCGTTTTGCAGGGCTTTGGCTACAACGCGGCGGAACTTTCCGCCGACCTTTCCCAAAACAAGCGTGAAGAAGTGTTGCGCGAAGTGCGTCAGGGCAAGGTGCGCTTTCTTGTGGCTACAGACGTTGCGGCCCGCGGCATAGATATACCGGATTTAAGCCACGTTGTGCTTTATGAACCGCCTGAAGACAAGGAAGCCTACATCCACCGCGCCGGGCGCACCGGCCGGGCCGGGTCTGGCGGCACCGCCATTTCTTTGGTGGACATAATGCAAAAAATGGAGCTTGACCGTATTGCAAAGCATTATAAAATTGATATTAAAGAACGTAAGGCCCCTGATGAAGCAGAGCTTTCAGATATAGTGGGTGAACGGCTTATAACCTTGCTGGAAGCGCGTTTACGGTCTAAAACCGGCCTGCAGAAGGAACGCATGTCGCGCTACATGCCTTTGGTGAAAACACTGGCGGCGGAAGAAGATTCCAGCCACCTGCTGGCCATGCTGCTTGACGGAATTTACCAGGCCAGCCTGCACCAGGCCATTTTAATGCCCAGCGCCACGGTGGAAAAAAGGCCGGAAGCATCCCGCAGCGGTGGCGGCGGCGGTGGCGGCGGCGGAGCCAGGCGCGGTGGCAGAAGGCGCCGCTAGGCAGCACCGTCACAAGCTGCCTTTTGCCCTTTGCCCGCGTCAGAAAACAAAATTCACGCTTGTGACGGCATTGCCAAGAGCCAGGGCCAGGGCCGGTTGTACAGACTTTGAAACAGCATTAAAGTATCACTTTAACTTTCAAAAGGTCGGGTAAGTCCTTGACTGCGCACGCAATGTATTCCAGTTCGGAAGTTCTTTTAAATTTCCAATCCTTGCTTGATTCTTTGGACTTCAGCGCCCAGCTTCAAGACCTGGGTTATGGCCGCCTTAGTCCATTGAAGCGCCGGGCAGCCCTGCGGGAATTTACAGCTGTTTCCATAGGTTTGTGGAAGCTGGCTTTGGAACGTTCCTTCCCGGTGGAGCACGCGGAATATTTTGACCAGTTTTTGCGCAGTTCCCCTTCGCTTAACGGCGGCAAGGAACAATCCAGAACCTTGCAGCGCATAGAGCCGTACATGGAACTGCTAACCATAAAAAAAGATGCGGACTTCCTGCCGGCGGCCCAGTTCCTTCTGGACAGTTTGCAAATGGAAGTTATGGAACGCAAAAGCCTTGAGCTGAAAATTTCCCTGTTTATCCGCAACCTTTACAACCTGATTTTCAGCAAGTTGATTTAGGTTGCTTTCTCAACACCGTAACTAAAGGTTGGCATATGCCGGTAGAACACTGTGGTCTTTTTGGAATTTACAATCACCCGGAAGCGGCCCGCCTGGCCTATTTCGGGCTTTATGCCCAACAGCACCGCGGGCAGCAAAGCGCGGGAATAGCCGTGTGGGATGGTTCAAAAATCAAAGAGCACCGCGCGCTTGGCCTTGTTCATGACATTTTTACAGAAAATCATCTTAAAGGCGACCTGCCGGGCAAAACCGGCATAGGGCATGTGCGTTACGCCGGGGCCTCCACCGCCAATATCCGCAATGCGGAACCGTTTGTGGTGCGCCGGGGCGGCCTTGACCTGGCAATTGCGCACAACGGGGCCCTGGTAAACAGCCGTGAGCTGCGCAAGCAACTGGAAGAAAGCGGGGCAATTTTCCAAACAGAAACAGATAGTGAAATATTTGCGCACCTTATAGTGCGCAACCTTGCCAAAATATCTTTGGAAGAAGCCATTCTTGACGCCTGCCGCCATGTGCGTGGGGCCTATTCTTTGGTAATTCTTGCCAACAACAAACTTATAGGCCTTAGAGACCCGCACGGGGTAAGGCCGCTGGCCCTTGGGCAACGCAACGATTCCCCCGTGCTGGCTTCAGAAAGCTGCGCCTTTGACCTTTTGGAGGCGGAATTTGTGCGTTCCGTTGAACCGGGTGAAATGGTGGTTATTGAAGGGGAAAACCTTACAGCCATAAAAAGCTACCGCATTCTGCCCAAAGAAATTTCGCCGGAACCAAGGCGCTGCATCTTTGAACTGGTGTATTTTGCCAGGCCGGATTCCCGCATTTTTCGCCAAAATGTTTACACGGCCCGCAAAAATATGGGCATCCAGCTGGCAAAGGAAGGCCCGGTGGAAGCCGACCTGGTAATGCCCTTTCCAGATTCCGGCATCTACTGCGCGGTGGGTTACGCGCAACAATCCGGTATTCCTTATGAACACGCGCTTATCAGAAACCACTATGTGGGCCGCACCTTTATTCAGCCAACGCAAGATATGCGCGACTTCGCCGTGCGGGTAAAGCTTAACCCGGTGCGCGAGGTCATAAACGGAAAGCGCATAATTCTTGTGGACGATCCCATCGTGCGCGGCACCACCATGCGCACCAGGGTAAAGAAATTGCGTGAACTGGGCGCCAAGGAAGTGCATTGCCGCATAAGCTGCCCGCCGGTGAAGTTCCCCTGCTTTTACGGGGTGGATTTCGCCTCGCGGGGGGAACTTATAGCCGCCAGTCACAGCACGGAAGAAATAAGGCAATTCCTGGGCCTGGACAGCCTGCACTTCCTTTCGCTTGAAGGCATGCTGGCCTCTGTGCATGACGTGGGGTATTGCCTGGCCTGTTTTAACGGCGATTATGCCATAGCCCCTGATGAAGAGATTTAATGAAGCTATCTGAAATTCTTCAGGTAAAAATATTCAGGCCCCTGCCACGCGGCGTTTTCCCGCCGCGCGGCAGGGCGCCGCTTGCAGCCGGTTATTCAAGAGGCAATTTGTATGTCACGCACGCAAAAGCTTAAAGACGCCATGTCACGTCCCGCCAAATTCAGCGGATTGTTTGAAAAAATCAAGAAGCACAAGGCAATAAGCGCCATTGTGCTTCTTTTACTGTGCCTGACCCTGTTCCGTCTTTCAAGCGGATTTTTTGGCAAGGACGTTCCCGCATCACCCGGCCAACTGCCGGTTTATGTTGAACTTGGCGAAGCCAGCTTCGGCACCCTGCGTGACGTGGGCATCTATTACGGATCACTGGCATCGCCCTATCAGGCGACCGTGGCCTCCAAAATAAACGGGCAGCTTAAAAGGTTGCTGGTGAACATAGGCGACCCGGTGGAAAGCGGCACAGTTGTGGCCCAGCTTGATGACGAGCTGCTGGTGCTGTTGCGCAATCAGGCCATTCAGGCCGTGGCGCTGGCCAATGCCCAGCATGATGAAGCCACGGCCAACCTTACCCTGGCCCGCCGTGATATGGAACGGCAAAGCAAGCTGCGGCAGGAAAAAATAGTGCCGGCTTCGGAATATGAAGCGGTGCAAACACGCCTGCGTCAGGCCGAAGCCCGGGCGGACGTGGCCAAAAGCCAGTTGGAAAATGCCAAAAGCCAGCTGGATGACGCCACCTTGAAGCTTTCTTACACCCAGCTTAAAGTGGAATGGCCAGAGGGCGGGCTGCGCTATGTTGGTTCCCGCCTGGCGGAAGAAGGCGACCTGCTCAATTCCGGCACGCCCATTTTCACCCTGGTAAGCCTTGATCCGCTACTGGCGCTTATTGACGTAATGGAACGCGATTATCATAAAATAAGCGTGGGCCAGGCCGTGCGCATACGCACTTCATCAATCAGCGGAGAATCCTTTTTGGGCCGGGTGGCGCGCATTGCCCCGGTGCTGTCCCCCACAACCCGGCAAGCCAGGGTGGAAGTGGAGGTTCCGAATGCCAACTTGCGCCTTAACCCCGGCATGTTCGCGGAAGTGGAATTTGTGTTTTCTGAACGCAACAACGTATGGTCTGTGCCGGAAGATGTGCCATACCGCCGCAAAGACGGCTTTGTAATATTTGTGGCGGACCCGCAAACCCGCACAGTTCGGCAGGTGCCAGTAACCATGGGCATTGTGGACAAAGGACAGGTTGAACTGCAAGGGCTGGATAAAATTGACGGCCCAGTGGTGTTTTTGGGCCAGCACCTGCTGGAAGACGGCCGCAAGTACAACATACCCGGCGCGCCAAACAACAATGGCAACCAGAAAGGCAAGGAACCCGGCAAGGAAGCGGCCCGGAACCCGGCCCCAAAAGCGGAAGACAAGCCGGAACGTAATGCCCAGGCAAGCGAAACCCAGGCAAGCGAAACCCAGGCAAGCGAAACTCAAACAAGCGAAACCCAGGCAAGCGAAACTCAAACAAGCGAAACCCAAACAAGCGAAACCCAAACAAGCGAAACCCAGGCAAGCGAAACCCGGACGAATGACAGTCAGCCGGGCAACGCCCGGGCAAGCGGCAGGCCCGCAGACGGGGCTGAAGCCGCCGGGCAAAACGGGGCAAGGCCATGAGCATACCATCCGCGGCGGTAAAACGCCCTGTTTTTACCACCATGGTCACGCTTATCATCATCACCCTTGGCGTGTTCGCCATTGGGCGCTTGCCTGTTGACCTTATGCCGGAAATAACCCAGCCGGTTCTAAGCATAAGCACCACATATGAAAACTCTTCCCCCAGCGAAGTGGAAGAGCTTATCACCAAACCGCTGGAACAGGCCCTGGCCGCCATCACCGGGGTTAAGGAAATTCAGTCTACTTCGCTGGAAGGTTCCAGCCGCATCAACCTGATTTTTGAATGGGAACAAGACCTTGATGTTGCAAGCAACGATGTGCGCGACCGCATAGACCGCATTTTGGGCCGCTTGCCGGAAGATGTTGACCGTCCCATGCTGTTCAAGTTTGATACCGCCGCCATGCCCATAATGTTTTTGGGGGTGGAAGCGGACATGCACCCGGTAAACCTGAAGCGCTTTGTGGAAGATGAAGTGGCCTACCGGGTTGAACGCACCCCCGGCGTGGCTTCCGCCAGCGTTTACGGCGGGCTTGACCGTCAGATAAAAGTTGAAGTGTTGCCCCATAAACTAAAGGGCCTCCAGCTGGACTTGAACAACCTGCTGGCCTTTATCCGCGCGGAAAACTTTACCGAAGCCGGGGGCAGCATAGACCGCGGCAACCTTGCCGTGGCAGTGCGCACCCGGGGCGAATTTAACAACCTTGCCGAATTAAGGCTGGTGCCTGTGGCCCCGGGCAGCGGCACCAGCCCGATAACCCTTCAGGACATAGCGGAAGTAAGCGACAGTTGGGCGGATCCTACCCGCATCACACGCATAAACGGCAAAGATGGCCTGAACATAGCGGTTTTCAAGCAATCCGGTTCCAACACCGTTGAAGTGGCAGACGGCACGCGGGAAAGCGTGGACAGCATAAACAAGGAACTGTCTTCGGTGCATGTGAACATTTCACGTGACAGTTCCGTCTACATCAAACAGGCCATAGATACGGTTACCAGTTCCGCCATTCAGGGCGGCGTGCTGGCCTTGCTGGTGATTTTGCTGTTTTTGCAAAACGTGCGCAGCACGCTTATTTTGGGCGCGGCCATACCCATTTCCATTATCGCCACCTTCATGGCCATGTTTTTGTGGGGGCTTACCCTTAACGTAATTACTCTGGGCGCTTTGGCCCTGGGCGTGGGCATGCTGGTGGACAACTCCATTGTGGTGCTGGAAAATATTTTCCGGCTGCGCGGCCTGGGCTACAGCGCCCAGCAGGCTGCCTACATGGGGGCGGATGAAGTAGGGGGGGCCATTGTCGCCAGTACCCTTACCACCCTTGCGGTGTTTGTGCCCATGATTTTTTTGACCGGTATTTCCGGCATAATTTTTCGCCCCTTTTCCTGGACAATAACCTTTGCGCTGGTATCTTCACTGGCCGTGGCCCTTACCCTGGTGCCCATGCTGGCCGGGCGTTTGCTGGTAGACCGCAAGGGCAAAACGCCCACGGATTTCAGCCGCCCCAGATACGGCGCGGGTATTTTTGACGCGATTGAAAATACCTATGTGAAATATCTTGATAAAGCCCTGGCCCACCCCAAAACGGTTTTAGCCCTGGCCTTTGGTCTGGTACTGCTTTGCCTGCCCCTGGCCAGCTTTGTGGGGACGGAATTTACCCCGCAGACAGATGAAGGCATGATGCGCATAAACATAACCACAGCCGTGGGCAGCCGCATTGAAAAAACCACTGAAGTTACAGAACTGGTTGAAAAAATTATTAATGAGCAGGTGCCGGAAAAAACCGTAATGATAAGCAACATCGGGGGCGGATCATTCGGTTCCAGCGGCAACGCGCACAAATCGGATATACGCATCACCCTTACCCCCAAGGCGGAACGCAACCGCAGCGTTTTTGATATAATGAACGCCCTGCGTCCCCACCTTGCCAAGGTAGCCGGGGCAACCATACGCATAAGGGCCGACCAGTCCTTCGCCTTTGGCGGCGGCAGCGGCAGCGACAAAATCCAGGTGCAGTTGCGCGGGCATGATCTTAATGAACTTGGCCGCCTTAGCGGCGTGCTGCAAGATACCATGCTTCATGTGCCCAACGTCACGGACGTTCTGCTTTCCAGTGAAGACAGCCAGCCGGAAGAAATTATTTTGATAGACCGGCAAAGGGCTTCAGACGCCCACCTTACGGTATCACAAATCGCCAAAACCCTTAAAACGGCCCTTGGCGGCAGCAATGCGGGCAACTACCGTGAAGGCGGCAAGGAATACGCCATAGTGGTAAGCCTGAAAGATTCCGACAAACTGGAAGTTAAAGACCTGCTTAACCTTACTGTAATGAACAGCCTTGGCCAGCCGGTGCTTTTGGGCAACGTGGCCCGCGCCATGCCGGATTCCGGCCCCAGCAGTATTACCCGCAAAGACCAGGCCCGCGTGGTTACGCTTTCCGCCGACTACAGCGGCCGTTCACTGGGCGAGGTGATAGCGGATATTGACCAGGCCTTCAAAACAGTGCCCATGCCGCCGGAATTTAGCTACAGCTTTATAGGGGAAGCCAAGGAACAGGCGGAAGCCTTTCAGGAATTGTCCTACACCCTGCTGCTGGCGGTATTCCTGGTTTACATGATCATGGCCTGCCAGTTTGAACAGCTTAAAGGCCCGCTGGTGGTCATGTTTTCTGTGCCCTTCGCGGCCATTGGGGTAATTTTGGCGCACTTTCTTACCGGCACCACCTTCAACATAAACTCCTTTATCGGGGTTATCATGCTGGCCGGCATAGTGGTGAACAACGCCATTATCCTTATTGACCACGCCAACATGCTGCGCCGCCGCGACCGCGTTGAAATGCTGCCTTCCCTGCTGGAGGCCGGCCGCCGCCGCTTGCGCCCCATTCTTATGACCACCCTTACCACCGTGCTTGGCCTGGTGCCGCTGGCCCTTGGTTTCGGAGAAGGCGGCGAAAGCCAGGCCCCCCTGGCCCGCGCGGTTATTGGCGGCCTTACTTCATCTACCTTTGTAACCCTGTTCATTGTGCCCATTGTCTATAAGCTGATCAAACCCAATGTAAATGTAGAGGAAGAAGAACCGGCCAAGGAAGTGGCCGCCCATCATCTGCCGTAACAGGCCGCAAGCCGCACAAGGCTGTTGTGCAACGGCCTCTACAAAAAAATCCGCGTTCGCGCGGGGTGCGCCAGCATAAACCCGCGCAGCCCGTGTAAGCGTCAAACCCGGCGCGGACAGGTCACGGGCCTGTCCGCGCCGGGTTTTTTCTTGCAATATTGAATGATTATGATATATGTCAAACAATATAGCAAATCGAGGCTATTGCACAATGAGAATTTTTGTTCTTTTACAAGGAGTGCGAGTTCCGTGCGGAGGGAGTATATTCAGGCATATATGACCTTCGCGCGGGACGAAGCACGACGCAGTAAA